>CAYUIQ010000058.1:0-39107 GCA_964444795.1 uncultured Planctomycetaceae bacterium | reverse complement strand
ATCCCGAAACGGCGCACGATCGTAAGTCGTTACCTGGACTATGGAAGTGCCATTCTTACCTGAACCCCTCATTGCTCTACCCGCAGTGGGACCACGTGCTGTACGGCACCTGCATGGAAGAGAAGAACCTGACGACGATCCTCACGTCCAGCCTGAGAGAATCGGCACTGGCAGCGTGCTTACTGGCAACGAGAATCCTGTGTGATATAATCGGAAGGTCCCTCCAGAAAACGATTTATGTTTGAAAGTCGGGCGGGCGTGCCGCCGGACGGAATCACAACCCCCCACCCCCAGGAAATTTCCCATGACGTTCCGCCGCCGAGTTGGGTCTTTCTTGCCCATCGCCGCCGCCGCGATTACGCTGCTCGCCTTGCCTGCCTTTGCCGCCGACGTTCCCGATCCACTTCCCGACCCCGACGGCAAGCCGGCCGACATGACCAAGCCCGTGCAGGTTTACATCCTCATGGGCCAGTCGAACATGGTAGGCGCCGGGAGGATTGCCGGAGACAAGGACGGAAGTCTCGAACATGCGGTGAAAACCAAGCAGAAATATCCCTACCTTGTGGATGACGCCGGCAAATGGACGATCCGCAATGATGTCCGCAACGCGCGCGTTATGAATAATCGAGGATTCAACAACGAGTGGATGACGATCACCGGCGGGACCATCGGCCCCGAGATCGGCATCGGGCATTACGTGGGGCATGCCGTCGATGCGCCGGTATTGATTCTCAAGAGTTGCATTGGCAATCGCTGTCTCGCCTTCGACCTGCTGCCGCCCGGCAGCGAACGGTTCGAGTTCGAGGAAGACGGCAAGACGATGGTCCACGCCGGCTACAAGGAATTCGGCATTTGGGAAAAAGGGACGGAGCCGCCGAACAGCGGATGGTACGCCGGCACGCAGTACGACGCCGATGTTGCCGCCGCGAAGCGAGTCCTGGGGCAACTCGACAAGTACTACCCCGGCGCCAAGGAATACGAGGTCGCCGGCTTCTTCTTCTGGCAGGGTGACAAGGATCGCTACCGATCCTACTGGGCCGAGCGGTACGAGACGAATCTCGTCCAGTTGATCAAGGCGTTGCGCAAGGACTTCGATGCACCCAATGCGAAGTTCGTTTGCGCCACGCTCGGCCAGACCGCCAGGGGCGCCGAAGGCAACGACGGGCTGATCCTCAATGCCCAGCTCGCGGTAGACGGCAAGACGGGCAAGTACGCGGAGTTCAAGGGCAACGTCGCCACCGTTTACACCAATCCGATCAGCATGGGCGGTGCCTCCAACGGCCACTACGGCGGCAACGCCGAGACCTACATGAACGTCGGCGAAGCCATGGGCAAGGCGATGGCGGAGCTGATGAAGAACGAGTAGAATCAGAGGCAACGAGTGTCTCCCACCGCTGGCGACCGATCCTGTTTCCGTCCGGTGGCGGCGAGGTCAATTCCAGTATGTGTATTCAAACCAGAAGTGACAAAGGAGAAGGACAAGAATCCATGAGAACGAATTCGATGACCGTATTTTGTGGGGCACTGATTTCCCTGGCGATTGGGACCTCAAGCGTTTGGGCGGCCCAGACGGAGGCGACGGACACGCCACTTACCGAGGCTGGCCAGGAACTCAAGGCGCGGTATGCCGATCAACTCGAAAAACTGCGTGCCGAAATCACCGCCAAGGTGCCGCGGGACGATGAGGCCGGTCCCGATACGGTGAATGAGTTCCTCACCGACGACGCGCTGGACGCCAAGTTCGCGAAATACGTCGTCCTGCTCGAGGCCACGCCCGGGGGCCTGGCGGAGTTCGCCCAGCAGGGAAAAGAGCAGGCGGCGCTGGTCGAGAAGATGCTCTCCGACGCCGATCTGATGAAGCAGATGCTGGTGGCCGACGGCGCCAAGGCCAAACGAGAGGGACGCGGCCATGGCCCGGCACGGTACGGCCAGGCAATGAAGATCTATACCGATATCCAGAAGGCGAGCAAGAAAGCCGCCACCGGTCTCTTGCAGCGGTTGGCGCTCGCCGTCAGTCTGGAACACGCGGTTCCGATGAAGCAAGCGAACCCTACGGCCCGGACCGACGCCCCTGAGACAATCGACCCGGTAAAACGCTACCTGCACTACGAGAAGGCATACCTGGACGGCGAACTGGATCCGGCGTTCGAGCGTCTGGGCACCTGGGAGCTCCGCATGGTCGTTAACGGCGACGAGCCGGACGAGACCCTCGCCTGGGGGCGCGAGATGCTCCGGAACTTCCGGCCCGACCACATCTACAACTCGAACTTCGGCTGGCGCTACGTGAGCCTCGTCAGTACCGATGTCAAGTACGGGTCGGGGGACGTCAAGTACGACAGGCCCGAGTTGCAGAGATATCAGAACATCCTCATGAACGGCGGGGTGTGCGGCCGGCGTGCGTTCATCGGGCGCTTCATTCTGCGCGCCTTCGGGGTCCCGACCATTGCTCGTCCCAGTCGCGGTCACGGAGCCTTGGCGCACTGGACGCCCGAGGGCTGGGTCGTCAATCTGGGCGGAGGCTGGGGCTGCGGCTGGACCAGCACACCCTACCACAAGGATCTCGATTTCCTCGCAACTTCGCAGGCGCGCAGCAACAGAAAGGCGTTCCTGAAGGTCAAGCGTGCCCAGTGGGTCGGCGACGTCCTGGGAGAAGAGCGGACCTACGGGGAGAATGACGGCACCCCCGCCTTTTGGAACCGCGTGGCGCTCCACACACAGCGGGCTATCATCGAGGAGGCAAAGGCCGTTGCGCTCGACGCACTCGGCGAGGACCTCGGCGAAGCAAACGAGCCCACGGTAGCAGAGAAAGTCATGGCCTCGCCGGTCACGCCCGAGGACAGGAAAATCACCTATGGCCAGGACAACGTCATATCGATACCGGCCGCCGCATACAGCAAGCCGTCCGGCAACACGCGGGAGGTCACTGCCATGAAGAGCTTCGGCGGTGGTATGCAGATCTTCCTTCCACGTTTCTTCCCTCAGGGCCAAACGGTTCTGCGCGGCGGCACATGGAAAGGCGACGCCGACGCATGCACCTCGGGGAAACGTCTCCTCAGCGGCGGCTATGGCAGATACGAAAACTGGGGGCTCCGGGCAGCGGTGACGCCCGCCGGAGACAAGACTCCGCGCGAACTGACGCTCGATCTGGGCGACGGCGTAACGATGGAATTGGTCTACATCAAGCCCGGGACGTTCGTGATGGGTGGCCAGAGCGAGACCGACGGCCGATTCGAGTGCGTCGAGGTGCCGAAGCACGAGGTCAAAATCACCCGTGGTTTCTATCTGGGTAAGTACGAGGTGACGCAGGCGCAGTACGAGGCGATCATGGGCTCGAACCCCAGCCGATCGACCAAGCGGCCCGACTGCCCGGTCGACAATGTCAGCGAGGCCGACGCGTTGGCGTTCTGTGCAAAGCTCGCCGAAGCAACCGGACAGGAGGCGCGGCTTCCCACCGAGGCCGAGTGGGAACATGCCTCGCGCGCGGGGAAGGACACGAAATGGTTCTTCGGCGACGATCCCTACTGGCTCGGAGAATATGCCTGGTTCAAGGACGAGGCGGGTGGCAAGTCGCATCCAGTCGGCCTGAAGAAGCCCAGTCCGTGGGGTCTTTACGACATCTACGGCAACGTCTGCGAGCGAATTTCGGACAAGTACGCCCGAAACTACTACTCGATAAGTCCCAAGGAGGACCCGACCGGCCCCAGCCAGGGCACGCAATCGCTCATGGAGTTCAAGGTCACCGCCCCGCGATCGGGCAAGTACACGTTAACGGCGCAAGTGGTCACGGCCCAGGACAATCAGCGGCTGAATGTCGCCGTGGGTGACGCCGATTCCGAGATCGTCATGG
The DNA here is from genome assembly GCA_964444795.1 of uncultured Planctomycetaceae bacterium. Taxonomy (GTDB): domain Bacteria; phylum Planctomycetota; class Planctomycetia; order Pirellulales; family Thermoguttaceae; genus JABMRP01. Next base: position 35,260 of record CAYUIQ010000058.1, on the reverse strand, counting down.
AGATGCCCTTCACGCTCGGGCGGTGGCAAGAGTCCAAGCCGGTCACGCTCACCCTCGAGGAAGGCGAGAACACCCTGCGGTTCTGGCGCAACAAGCCGCCGCAGTACGGGATGGCCGTCAAGGACTTCACACTCACGCCAGCGAAGTAGAATACCGCGTGGCGGAATGTCAGGATGCCGGAATGTCAGGATGGCTTCGGAGCGGTCTGGAGAATCTTCAGTCCGCTCTTTGCCACCTGGCATGAATGCGACTGCAAAGAAAGGGAACCTGTTGACTCAGCAGCCATAACCGGCAACCTTCGAAAGACTACCCCCCCGGAAGTCCCTATTAACTCCTATGAAAGCACGAACCATGACTCGAATCACTACCCGCATTGTCCTCGTGGCCGCCTTGTTCTTTTTGGCTCATTTCGCCCATGCTGCCGAAGTAGTGCCGGGGGCGGATTCACCGCCTAAGCCGGCGATCGAACTGGGATCGCCGTTCTGCGACAACATGGTGTTGCAGCGAGGCATGGAGGTTCCGGTCTGGGGGTGGAGCAAACCGGGCACGCAGATTACTGTCGAGTTCGCGGGCCAGAAGCGGAAAGCCAAAGCCGGCAAAGACGGTAAGTGGATGGTTGAGTTGAATGACCTCAAAGCCAGTTTCGAGCCGGCCGAGATGGTCATCGCCGAAAGTACCGGCAAGAGGGTTGCCCTTAAAAACATCCTCGTCGGCGAAGTCTGGATGGCTTCCGGCCAGTCCAACATGCAGTGGATGGTGGCCAAGAGCAAATGCGCCAAGCTGGCGACGGAGTTGTCGGCGGAGACCGAGGGCAAGGTCGCACCGATCCGGGAATTTCAGGTCACCTCGGTGACCAGCCAGTTACACCCGATCGAGAAGGCGACCGGCGCCTGGAAGGATGGCAACTACGGGGACTACAGCGCCATCGCCTTTGCCTTCGCCCACAAGCTCCACAAGGAGCTGAACGTGCCGATCGGCATCCTCAACTGCTCCTTCAGCCAGACGGCCATCCAGGCCTGGGTGCCGCGTGAAGGGTTCGCGACTGCCGAGGATGAGTACAGCAAGGCGATCCACCAGACATGCCTGCGGACCGACCCCACGACGCCGGAGCACAAGGAGGCCTGGGGCGCCTTCTACAAGTCACTGGAAGACCAGATTGCACGGAGCGAAGCCGCGATCAAGAAGGGTGAAGAGGCGAAGGAAATCAGCGCCCCGATTCCCGGCAACCTGAAAAGCAACCGCGATGCCAGTTGGCTGTTCAATGGCCGTCTGAGCCCGGTGGTGCCCTACGCCATCCGCGGCGCGATCTGGAACCAGGGATACGCCAACACGGGCGAAGGGCTGCCCTATTACAACAATCTGCACAGCCTGGTGCGCGGTTGGCGCATTGTCTGGAACAAGCCTGAGCTACCGGTCTACTTTCACCAGTTTTACAGTGCCGGAATGCGGCATGTCGGCAATGAGGTCAACAAGCCCAGCATCGGTGGCACCGCCGAGATGCGCCTGGGAACCTGGCTGGCCCGCGACATTCCCCACACCGGCATGGCATCGCAGATCGATATCGCTGGCGCCATCCACTACCAATCCAAGGCGGTGCCCGGTCAGCGACTGGCCCTGCACGCGCTCAAGAACCAGTATGGCAAGAAGATCGTCGTCGATGGCCCGATGTTCAAGTCGTACACGGTCGAGGGCGACAAGATGATCGTCGAGTTCGACCATGCCGAGGGTGGCCTGGTGGTTGCCGGGACCGCCTACAATGCCGTCGCGCGTCAAGAGGATTCGACCGGTTACGCCGATCCCAAGATCATCCCCAGCGGCGACGACCAGGTGAAGCTCTTCTTCCTGGCCGGCGAGGACCGCGTCTGGCATCCGGCGAGCATGAAGATCGACGGCGATAAGGTGATTGTCACCTCGCTCGAGGTCAAGAAGCCACGCGGCGTCTCCTACGCAACCGGTGAAGTCGGTTTCCAGCCCAACCTCTACAACAAGGCGCTGCTGCCGATGACCCCGTTCATTTATTTCGACAACGAAATGGTCACCAGCAGAACCTGGCCGGAAGAGAAGCTGAAGGTCGCCGGCGAGACCATTGACCCCGCCACCGTCGGGAAGATCTACGAATATCGCAAGATGCCGCTGCTGAGCGTGCAGTTCCGCAACGACGCGGTGTTCCAGGCCGACAAGCCGGTCACCATCTGGGGTTCCACCCGGAACTTCGGGGAGTGGCAACCCGGGCCGGAAGAAGGCGACTGCAAGGTGTACTTCGAGTTCGGCGCCATCAAGAAGACCATCAACGTGACGCCGGAGATGGCGGAGTGGAAGGTCACCCTGCCGCCGATGAAGGCCGGACCGAAGCCTCATACGCTGAAGGTGCATTTCAGCATCGACGGTGAGATGGTACACCGGCGGGTCGTCACGGGCATCGTGTTCGGCGACGTCTGGTGTGTCGTCGCACCGGTCGGCCAGTTCGAGGTTCCGGAGGTCAAGCCGTCGGGGCAGATCGTGCGCATGATCGAAAACCAGTCGAACCGCGACGGCAGAGACAATCCCAGCCGCTTCAGTATTTGCACCTCGCGGACCCCGAGAGTCATGGGGGCGGACGGCAAATGGGGCAACCGGCTGGCCGCCTACTGGAAGGATGCGGACGGGCTGGCCGCGGCACTCGGCAACAGTATTGCGGCGAAGACGGGCCGTCCGGTCGGCATCATCTTCTTGAAGGCCAGGAAGGATATCCCGATCAAGAACTGGATCGCCCCGAGTTTTCTCAAGGATGCCCCGAGCCTGATGGAAGACTACAAGACGGTGGGCAGCCAGTACTTTGACAACCCCTATTACCTCGCCAACGTGCGACGCTACATCGCCCAGTGGCGCGAATACTGGGGTGCGTACGCTCCCGCGATGATGGAGGCCAAGGCCATACCGGACGGAAGCGTGTGGGGCGATAACTGGGGCAGCTACCCCTCGCCGAAACCGCAAGTCGGCGATTCGACGGCGACCTTCGAATACAACGTCTATGTCCACTGCTTCACGCCGGCGGCGCTCCGCGGCGTCCTGTTCCTCACGGGCGAGTCGATGGTGGCCGACGACGGTGGCGCCAACTTCGGCCCGGAGATGTCCGCGTTGGGCAACTGCTTCAAGACCCGATTCACCCTTTGGCGGGACGGGGAGGATGTTCCTTTCATCTACACCGTTCCGAGCAAGACACTGGCCCCGAAACTCACGCAGCCGAAAGACATCAAGGGCAAGAGCACCGCGGTGGAACTTGACGACTGGTCCGAAATATCGAAGGTGATCGAAACGACTGTCAGCGAGAACTAGAGACCGGGATGAAACGGAACGTGAAGAAGATCGCTGTCGCCACAATCCCCTTCGCCTGGTGAACGGATACACCATTCCATCAGTTCTCCGAAAGTGCGGAAAGGCTTAGTGTGACACGTAGATTTCATCTTGTGTTAAGTGCATTGATGGTCCTGGCGATCTTTCCGTCTTCACCTGCTATCGGCGGCGAGGTCGTGCCGGCGAAGGAGGCTCCCCGTACCAGCAAAAGTGAGAGGGGCAAGCAGGTTCTTCCAGTCAATGCCACAATTCTGCAAGTTGCAGGACATGCCGGCTTCTTGGCCCTGCCCGAGGGCGTCAAGCCCGGGCAGAAGACACCGTGGCTATGGTATCTTCCTAGCGACTACAACCTGCCTGGAAAACTTGAGCAGTGGATGATTGACAAGTGCCTGGCCAATGGCATGGCTGTCGCCGGCATCGATATTGCGGGCGATTTTGGAACGCCGGCCGGACGTGCGACTCTTACCGCGTTTCACAAAGAAGTAACCCGGAATCGCGGACTGACGAAGAAGGCGTGCATGATGGCGCGCAGCTACGGCGGATTGCAGATGTACAACTGGGCCGCCGAACATCCCGAATCGGTCGCCTGCCTCGCGGGCATTTATCCGGTCTGCAATATGGAGAGTTACCCGGGGCTGAAATCCGCCGCCGGCAAGTATCGGATGTCACAAGAGCAGCTCGTCAAGGAACTCGAGAATCATAACCCCATCGACCGCCTGGCTCCGCTGGCCAAGGCGAAGGTGCCGATCTATCACAATACGGGGGACGTCGACAAACTGGTGCCGGCGAGAGACAACTCCTTCCTCGTGGAGAAACGCTACAAGGCCCTGGGTGGAGAGATGACGGTCACGGTATTCAAGGGCCAGGGGCACAACTACTGGACCGGCTTCTTTGAGGACGAGGCAATGGCCGCCTTCATCATCAAGCACGCCAAGAAGGAGGCCAGTCTCCCCAAGGTATTGTTCTTTGGAGATTCAATCTGCGGTGGCTATACGAAACCCTTGGTCAAACTCATGGATGGCAAAGCAGAGATGGTCAAGTTGGGGGCCGTGGCAGGCTACAGGATCAAAGAGCAACCCCTTTGGCAGGGCAGACCAGCCGGCTATTTGAACTTTGGCAACGCCATGATGTGCGTGAGCGACTTCGATCGCTTCGAGAGACACCTGTCAGAGACCAAGTATGATGTGATCCACTTCAACTTCGGCCTGAATGACATTTTTCGCGGCAGGAACGGGGCCTGGCATAGCCCGTCGGAGAAATACGCGGAAAACCTGTCCAAAATCGTGGCCTTGCTGAAGACAAATGGCGCCAAGATCATCTGGGCCAGCACCACCCCGATTCCAGCCAGTGCTCCCCATAACCCCGAGGGCGACGAACTCATCTATAATGCTGCCGCCGAAAAGGTAATGAAGAAGAACAACATTCCCATCAACGATCTGCACAGCGTTGTTACCAAGTGGGATGGATATGCCGAATGGAAGAAAGGTAATGATGTCCATTTCCCCGGGACAGTCTACTCGAAACTGGCCAAACAGATTGCCGAAGCGATACTCGCACAACTCGAATCGCCAGTCAGGTAAACGAACCGGGGGCCAGGGTCAGTGCCATCCGGGGCACGGGCGTTGATTCATAATGGCTTGGAGGTTCTCGGGTTAGAGAAAGAAGATTCGGCTGAAATGAAAAAATGGATGTAATAAATGCGATACTAAGTAGGATTGTGGAACGGCAAGATCGGCTTGATCGACACAGAAGACGAAAGTTCATTTGCAAACATCAGGATATGGCAGAGCAGATAGTACGAATCGGAAACTGAACCGGAGAACACAAAAATGAAAAGAATCTTCCCTGTTTACAGGAACAAATTGACATGGCTGCTGATGCTCAGCGCCTCGCTTATTTGTAGCTCGGCCATAGCTGCCGACGTGCCTGCGGTCTTGCCGAGGCCCGACAAAACCTCGCCGTCCGACGGCAAAGTCAAGGTTTACATTCTGGCGGGGCAATCCAATATGGTGGGCTTCGGTTACCTTCAGGGAGCCCAGCCTGTCTACCCGAGCATCTACCTCTCGGCCGACCCGAACATCAAGGTCGGTCGTATGCCGGTTGGGCCTTCGGCGCTGCTGGGGCATGGAGTGTATCAGACTGCCGAGAGAGACGCGCCCAAGGGCGCCAAGGTTGCCGTCTATCCGGGAGCCTACAGAGAGGGCACGGACTACAGCGCCATGAAGCCGATCAGGGAGACCACCGTCGCCCTGGGCAGCGTGGCGGCTCAGTTGCCGGCCGTCGATGGGCCTCACACGGTGGTGGCGAAGGCCTTTATCGATGTTCCCATGAGTGGACCCCACGAAATTCACGCCGGTTTTGAAGAGAGCGCCCACGCCGTGGTTTCCCTGGCGGGCAACGAAGTCTACCGCAAGGAGCCCGGCAAGGACGCCGTCGTAACCCCGGTTCCCCTTCAGCAGGGAAAGCGCTATCCCGTCACCATTACCTAAATCAACGGCGGATCCGCCGCCTTCTGGCTCAAGCATATCGATCTGCGGGGCAAGGGCGATCTGGCCTCTCTCGTTCAGGAAGGCAAGTACCCCTGGTTTGCCGACGAGGATGGCAAGTGGACGGTCCGCAACGACGTGACCTACTGGGAGACCCGCATCTCCTCGGAAGGCGGCAGCGGCGGCCCGCTCTCGACCACTTCCAACGGCAAGTTCATCGGCTCCGAAGTTCCCTTCGGCTACGTCATGGGCGCCTTTCATGACGAACCGGTTCTGCTGATCGAGTCTTCCATGGGCAACCGGGCGCTGAGTTTCGATTTCCGTCCGCCCAGCAGCGGCAAGAGCGATGAGGAGAAGGCAAACAAGTTCTGCGGATTGGAGTACGACCTGATGGTCGAGGGCGTTCACAACACGCTGAAGAACATCGACAAGATCGTTCCCGACTACAAGGGGCAAGGCTACGAGATCGTCGGTTTTGTCTGGTGGCAGGGACACAAGGACAAGGACGTTCCCAAGGGCGTGTACGAGAAGCATCTCGTCAACCTGATCCAGGATCTGCGCAAGGAGTTCCAAGCTCCGGAGCTGCGGGCCGTGGTGGCCACGGTCGGCTTTGGTGGGATGGACATGGATCCCGGGCATTTCATGACCTGGGAGGCCCAGATGGCTGTCGGCGATCCGAAGCAGCATCCTGAATTCGCCGGCAAAGTGGCCAGCGTGGACACCCGTGGGTTCTGGCGCTGCCGGGGAGAATCTCCCACCGGCACGGGCTACCACTACAATCACAATGCGGAGACCTATGTTCTCACCGGTGACGCCCTCGGGCGCGCCATGGTGGGGCTGCTCGGCGGCACGGCGGAGCGGCTGACGATCCCGGCCAGGCCGGAGCAGAACCCGGACGTCGAGACGGTCTTTTCGGATGCCGTAACGGGCAATTTCAACAAGCGAGGTCCCCACTACGCCCCCGAGTACTACCGGGAGATGGGACAGGCGCTCAAACCGATCATCATGGAAGAGATGGTTCCCGCTTTCCTGGAGTCCGCCTTCGCCCCCGAGAGCCGCGGCTCGCTCAAGGCGATTGTGACGGGCAAGAAGCCCGCGAAAATGCCGCTCGATATTCGCAGTCAACTCGACACCCTGATCGACTACTACGATATGGCCGGAGTTTCGGGTTACGGGTGGAAGCCCTTCGGCCCGGAGACTCGCAATGCTACCTGGTCCTATTTCAGTTTCGATCCACCAGAGAAGCAGGAACTGGAGAAGAGCAACCGCTACCGCGAGATCACGTTGCCCAACGGGATGGAAAACTGGTTCACCCCCGAGTTCGATCCCGCGGGGGCCGGTTGGAAGTCGGGCAAAGCTCCCTTCGGGCGGATGGGGGACAAGCTCGACAGGCGGCGTCCCAGTTGCAACGGGCCTCTCTGCGGATGCAGCGAGATACCGGCCACGCTCTGGGAGAAGGAAGTGCTCTTGATGCGGCAGACCTTTGACATTCCGGCGGTCAAAGAGGGGCATGCCTATCGCCTCATCCTGGGCGGGGCGGGCTGCGACCGCTCCGGCGAGGGCTTTGCCATTTACGTCAACGGAAAGCTGCTCACCCAGGCCGACGGCGGCTTCTTCCGCTACTCCGGCATCCGCGGCGCGTATGTATTCGATGACATCCTGCCTGAGCTCAAGGGCGGGAAGGTGACGATCGCGGTCATCAACTTCCTTCGCTATACGCACTTCAATTGCAAAACCACCTACTTTGGTCCCCATCCCGACTATTACGCCAAGCCCGTGCCTCCCAACGGCCACGTCAGCCTGTGGATGGAGGAGGCCAAACTTTCTCCCGCTACCCTCAAGGCGGCAGTGGAGAAGGAGTAGGCAAGACCGAGTGAAGTTCAAAAGTGCAGGATGGCATTGGAAACGTTCCTGAGAATAGCCTGCGTGGCCGCGGCGTGTGCCGTCGAAACGAACTTCGTGCAGTCGGCCAGGGTGATTACGCTGGATAGCCGTCGCAAGAAGAGCGGACGAGGACAGGTGGGCGGCCCGTCTCCGGGCCGCACGCATGTGCCCGTTCCGCTGGAGCCGGATATTGGATGCTCTTCTCTCGACATCCACGGTGTCACCCGAGCGTCATCAAGGCAGCGAGTTCTCAAATTGTGCCTTATCGTTCCACGGGCCAAGAAGCGCGTCCTTCTCTGCTTCCACGAACAGGACCACCGAATTCAGACGAAGCTCGTCAATCCGATCCCTCTCGCTGGGCCCCCGAATGGTCGCGTACGCGTCTGGGCCGGGGAAGCTCTGTTGCTCACCCCACCCGTGAAACATCACGACATCACCCCCGTTGTCGAGGAGTATAGCCTCGTCGAACCCTCTCTTCGCCAAGTACTTGGACATGTCCGAAATCGCAACTCCGGCCCGGTTCGACAGGCCGGGGAATTGGACGACGTGAACGTTGCCGTGTCGAATACCGAAGGTGTTGTGCGAGTACAGTGCGAGGTGCATTGTCATGTCCACGTAGCGACCGTCGGCACTCATGCGGTACACACCTCTGATTCCTGGTTGCGGCTCACCCTCAACGTAGTCTTTAGTCGCAAGAGCGATGCGGAGGTCATCGAGGTTCAGCCGATGCCCCATTACCCGAGTCTCGAAACTCACGACTTGCCCCGCTGCAGCAGCACGGTAAAGACTCGGATTTGACATCAATTGGTCCATGCCGAAGTCGAACCTGTCCTGATAGTATGGGTTCAGCAGAACATGCCTCGAATCGTAGAACTCCTCTGTCAGAGCCATATCCTCCGGGTAGACTGGTTGGCCGGCCCTTACGAGTCGTTGCCCGTAGGTGGCACACAGAATCTGGTCGCGCAGGTCCTCCGGCTTGGCTTGCCCGGCTCGGTGGACGCAATCCACATGCAGAAGGCCGCCCTCGTTGTGGGCCTGGAACACCAAGTCCTCAACGCTTACACGGTAGTCATTCCAGACAACGAGACAGGAATAGCTCCGTTCGGCAAACGGCTCCCCGCCAAGTGCGAACAGACGGTACGCCCCTTCGCTCTCCTTCCGGTAGCCAACGAAGTGCGAGTTACTGAGCAAGTTCCCGTTCCCGATGAAAGCATGGGACTTGCCGGAAAGGGCTAGCTCGTTCCACGCTATGCCCAAGTGGCTGTCCCCGTCGGCGTGCGTTGTCCGCACACCCTTTCTGAGTTCATCCGCTGCAAACTTGCGTTTCCCTTCGCGGACGACGAACTCCCGTCCTTTGCCTCGTACGATGCCCAATCCTAGGTTCCTTCGCTCGTCCACGAGCAGATGTGTTTGGGCCTTTGTCTGCTCGAAACACAGCTCGTTCGTCATGGGAATGAACTTCTCGCGCCGAGCCTCCAAGGCTCGCCAGAAAGTACCATTCTGCATGATCATCTCCTCCTCAAAATTGGGTTGTCTTGGGTGAAGATCCGCGCGATTGCAGCGGCAACTGCAAATTCGGAACACGCTCTTACGATATGCATTTGATCAGAAGTGTCAAGTTGGTCTTTCTGTAAATCTATTATGAACAACGAGTTGCGCAGAATTGACCAGCATTTTGTGCAAGAGTGCGCAGAATGCACGACGCGCACGTGATACAATCAGCTATGCAGTTGTAGGTGAGTCAAACGTGGAGATGGAGATGAGCCAATCGCCAAGAGTCCCATTCGAGTTGGAGCACGAACGACGGGCAAGGGCGCAGATCGGTCGTCAGAACCTTGAAGGCTGCTTCAGGGAAGTGCTGGCAAAAGCTGGAGGCAAGGTAAGCCCATTGGCGAAAGAACTGGGAATAGACAGACGAAAGCTGACCAGCCTGCTCCAGGGCGAGAATCCGAAATTCAGTCTTCAAGAGGTGTTTGAGTTGGTTGACTACATTGAGGCACGCGGTCTTCCGGTGTTTCAGCCACCTAGGTTGACTACCGAGCTAACTGAATCGGGCCAGGTCGTATTTGCCGTTCCGACGTACCCACGAGAATCACGGCGATCCGACGTGAATCTGTGGGACTTAGAGGCAGTCGACAGACTATCCAACGAATTGCGTCGTTTCCGAGGTGTCTCTGTCGACATTGGCTACATACAACAGCCCAACGACTCCGACAAAATCGATCGGGTGGAGGAGCACCTCCGTTCGGAGACCGAGAGGTGGCTGACAGGCAAAGGGCGCACGGTTATTGCCATTGGGTCTCCGCGGGCATGCCTGCTTGCAGAGCAGATGCTCTGCCGATTCTGGCAACTACCGACGCTTAGAGGGCGCGAAGGTCTGTCCCGAAAAACTCCATTCGCGTTTATTTGGCCACCGATTGGAGGAGCCGGGGAGAGCCATGCGGCATTACAGTGGGAAAGCACGTTTGCCATGCAGCCCGTCAATATATCTCCGTCAGCACACACTATCCATCCGCAACGCTTCGAATATCGTGAACCACTTGGGTTTCGACTGGGGGAGCACGTTTACATCGAACGCGATATGGAAACCTCGACGTCGCCACCACGGAGAGAATCAATGGGCGTGATTGCGGCCCGCAGATTGCCCGACGATCAAATCTGGCTTGTCTTGGCCGGTACGACCGGACCTGCTACCGCAGGTGGTGTTTCCGCAATGCGGCGTATTCCCGAGCTAGTCAACTGCTCGATAGGCCCAAACTGCGGAGATGGTTTTTGGGCCGTTGTGAAAACGACGATTCATGAGGATCGATCGATTAAGGTTGGCGAAAACCGGCGGACGGGCGACGTTGCCCTGGTTGACGGTCCGAACCGTTTCAGCGGGCCCGTGTAAATGGCACTCGAGTGTGCGGCGGTAACATGGACCAGCTCAAATCGCATGGGTTCTTCTCCCCGGATCACGCAGTGTTGTCGGTCGGCTCGGACAAGCTGTTCCCCACGTTGTTCGAGCGTCCCGTCTGCCGGTTGCAGCGCCGGGCAAGCGGCTTTCCGCACTTGATCGCTGCCGACACTCTGGGAATCCTCGCCGTCACCAAACCGGAGCCGGAGTAACTCGTGCTGCAACGCCCTCCTGCTTGGGTCAGATCGACTGCGGTGTGTCAGATCGATGTAATTCGAGCATTGGTGGCAATGCCCGTCGCTCACATCGACGTCACATCGACTCAGGCCTCGACGCGTTGCTCGCTAGCCTGCGGCGGTCGCCCCCAACTCGGACCTTTTATCGCAATCAAGAACTTCCTGGGACACATCGACCCACGCCCTCAAGCCGAAGTCGGAGTATCAGAATGACGGCGCCGAGAGTCTGCCTCCGAGATAGCGGTAAGTTGCCGACGGGGCTCCCGCCAAGTGACCCGTGGCAGTCACATCGTTCTACTTGACCGGCAATGGCAAGAGCCGGGGGGTTACGTTCTTCGTCCAGGCGGGCGGTTTGGTGTAGGGGCGGATGATAGCCTTGGGTTGTTTCTCGTCAAGTCCTACCGCCAAGATTGCTCTTGTAGGTCTTGACGCTACCGAGACAATATCCCCATAATCGCAATCCCCACCAAGAGCGCAAATGACTCAATCGGAGCAAGACCTCATGCACGCCCGACACATTCCCATCGCCGCAGCGCTGGCCATCACCTGCATTGCCTCCCTCGCCGCCGCCCAGTCCGCTGAGACGGTCGCGAAGCCCGCCAGGCGCGAGACGATCAAGGCCTACTGCCTCGACTTCAACTGGGCAGGCCGCCGAGGCTTCGCCGATCCGGGCACCTGGAAGGACGCGGACCCCAAGGCCCACGTTGCCTGGCACAAGGCCATGGGCGTCAACGTCATCCAGACCTTCTGCGTCTCGTCCAACGGCTGGGCATGGTACAAGGGCGGCCCCGTCCCCGAGCAGCCCGGCCTGAAGCACGATTTCCTCCGCGAGGTCGTCAAGCTGGGCCACTCCGAAGGCATGCTCGTCATGGGCTACTTCGGCATCGCCGCCAACACACGGTGGGGCCGGGAGAACCCCGAACTCAGCTACGGCACCCCCAGCACCTATCACATCCCCTACACCGATCAGTACCTGGCCTACCTCTCCAAAGCCATCGGTGATGCCGTCGGGACCACCGGCATCGACGGCTTCATGATCGACTGGGTCTGGCAGCCCAGACGGCTCTCGACCGAGGGCAAGTGGATCGAGGCCGAGAAGAAACTCTACGAGCAACTCATGGGCGAACCGTTCCCCGGCGAGGACAAGCTGACGGGCGGGCAGGACCTCCAGTACAGCCGCAAGGCCATCGACCGTTGTTGGAAGACCATCCGCAAGGCTGCCAAGGACGCCAACCCCGACTGCATCATCTGGCTGACCTCCAACCACCTGAACCACCCGCACGTGACCAACTCCGACATGTACCGCCAGGCCGACTGGCTCATGGGCGAGGCCGGGCGCATCCAACACATCGAGCAGGTCAGGAAGATGGTCGGCGAGCAGACGCGTCTGATCACCTGCATGGCCCAATGGAACGGTCAGGACCCCACCCGTGCCGTGCCCGAGGCGGTTGAGGCCGGCGTCGGCCTCTACGGTTTCGCCAGGCCGGGTGGGTCGGGCACCATTGGGCTGGACCGCATCCTTCCCCGCCAGGTCTGCGAACTGTCGGGGGACGATCAGAACATCGCCGTGCTCGCCCGGGCCTACCATGGCGCCTCGCTCGACGCGACGTGGGTGGACGGCAAGTTCGTGGAACCGGACACGAAGCCGCCGCTGCGGATCAGGTTCAAGCGACGCCGCGGCTTCCAGGACACGGCACGAATCGAGTTCGACCGGGACACGGCATCCGTCACCATCCGCAACCCCTACCAGTCGGGCCGCGCCGAACTCACCCGCACCGGCGACGCCTGGCCGACGAAGTTGACCATCCGCCTGCTCAAGCGAAACCCCGAGGATCCTAAAGATGCCGGACCGCGGAGCTTCCGCATGGCCAACGGCCAAATCGCCCTCGGCATGACGTTCGAAGGCGAAAAGAAGACCATCGCAGGCAAGCTGGAAGGCCAGCTCGACCTCGGCAAGCCCTGGGGTGAGGAGGAGTTCCTGACCGGCGGCAAGCCCGAGTCCCCCGTCACACTGAAAAACATCCGGGTCAGCTCCGAAGGCGAAGCCCTCGAGATCGTCGTCCCGGCCGAGATGGCGGCAGGCAACCCCGATTCAATGGTCATCGAATGGGGCAACGCCCGGTAACGGTCTCCGCCACCCACGTGGCACCGACCCGCCCGCTGCGGAGCCTCTTCACCTTCAGTGCCCGACTTGCCCTTCGTGGCGGTTCCACCTGCGATCCGCAACGAAGCAACGTCGTCCGAGGCTCACTGCGGTACGTCCGCGACGAGAAGGAGATTGCCCAGATCTACGAAATGTACAATCGCGGGCAACGCGAATCGATGCGGGCGATCCACGAAGACGGGCAGAAGAGAGGCTGCAAGACGGCCGATGGCAAACCGTGGACGCTGGGGCGTTTTTGCTGGACCGCTTACTTCGGAATCCGGTGTGTCTGAGAAACCTCGGCATGGCCTAATAGCCGTAACTTGCCCGGGCGAAGAAGCCGTCGAGGATCAGGTCGTAGGAGGTGCGGCCGACCTCGGCCATGTTGAACCAGGTGGCCAACTCGTAACCGCCGGCGATCTCCCAGTTGCCGCGCTGCCAGGCGGCGCCGGCGGCCACTTCGATCACCGGGACGGCCTGCGTGTAGGTTTCGGAGAAGTTGATGATCGTGCCCTCGCTCTGGTCGACTTCGCGCTGCATCGTGTTGAATCGGCCGACCAGGACCGAGCCGGCCCCGCGGGCGAAGAGGCTCAACCCGGCGCACGACTTCCATCGCCCTTCGGCCCCGACGCGAATGCCGTAGCCGTCCAGCCGAGTCGGGTTCTCAATCCGTCCGGTGACCGACTGATTGAATGCATCGCGATAGCTATGGGCCAGATTGAACTCCTGGTCGATGATCGCCCAACGGAACCCGGCAAAGATGCGCATCGCGGCCGTGTCGGTCAGCGACAACCAGCGCCCGGCTTCCAGGTCGTTCACGTCGTAATCCAGGCGGGCGTCGGCCCAGACGGTACTGAACGTCGTGTCGATAAAGCTCCGCGTGGCCAGCAGCTCGGTTCCCGGGTAGTCGGTCGAGGTGACCCCTCGGGCGTCGTCGGTGTGGAGATACGTGTAGTTCCAACTCAGGTCCCAACGGCTGGCAAAGCGATAGCCCAAGCCGATCCGCACCCCGTCATCGCGATCGAAACTAAGCGACTCAGTCACCACGGGCGTCAACCAGACGGGATTCAGGAACGAGGCGAAGTCCATCCCCCGGCGCCGCGGCTTCCAGTTGATCCAATCGACCGAGGCAATCAGCCCGGCAGGCGGACACGATGTGGCGGAGCGTCTCACGCGCAACGGTGTTCCCAGGCTCTGTGGGTCGACAGGCATCGGCGCGTCAAAGGCCGCCAGGTCGATGCCCGGCACACCCGATACGACCGGTTCTTCCGAGATGGTGGACTGTTCGTACCCCGCGACCCAGTTGGGTATGCGAAGGCTCTCCTCGCCCGTGGCCGCATGGGCGATCAGTGACAGGGCGATGGCGGCAGAGGCGATTCTTGCATACGGGTGACACATAGGGGGCAGGCTCCCTGGTATTCACGTGAAGCAACGGACAGAATTGGGCAGGCGTGGGCAGAAAGCGGATTCTTGCGCATTTTCGGCCCCTACGGAATACATCGGTCGCGCTCGATATGCACGTTTATCAATCTTTAGCCCCAGCAACCGTGTTTTTCGTCGGGCGGGAAATCTACCCTCGCCCGTGACCGACGGCTGGCCGCCCGCTGCCCGCCCTCACCCCACCGAATCAGGGCATGGAAGACCCCGGGGGAGAGATGCCAGATTCGCCGTAAGTCGCGATGCCATATAGTGATAGGGCCTGCCTGCGCGAGCGCGGCATGACTCGCCGGCTGGCAAGACCCCCCCCGAAGTCCTCAAACTAACGAAAATCCGCGTGGACTCGCTGATCGTTCCAGACCGCAAATTTTGCGGAATCCATCGACCTAATCCCAGCAAAATTCTTGTCCCAGCCTGCCTAGCCAATTAGCATAGAGACGGCTTGTTCTCCAAGGGTACCGTGGCAGGTGGCCCCGGAGACGCTTCTCCGCTTTCGCAAAACGACTACAGCATGAGGGTGCATCATGAGCGGAAGGCATCGTGGTCGGTCTCGGCGACAACGTGTTTCTCGTCTCTCATCCGCTTGCCGCCGGGCAAGTTTGGAACCCCTGGAAGGGCGCTGGGCCATCGGCTCGATGTTGTCGTCTTTGCCGGCGGTCCTACCCAGCGGACCGTTGGCCGATGACAGCCTCGCAGACGAAGTCCTCGACCTGTCGATCCTGCCGGAGATGGGTTTTGGCAGGCCGGCAGACGGGTCTGAGGCGGTCGACTCCTCTTTGGGCGACTGGCCCGCTTCGCTCCGACAAGAGACCGAAGCCGCGGGCGTTTTCAACACGGCCACCCCAGCGACGGCCCAACCGTTCGCTCGAGCCGCGGGTGAGGATCTTCAGACGGCCCCCGATGGACAAGCTTCTCGTGACTTCCTGGGTACGAGTTCGCTGGTCGCCGGTTCTCTGCCCAGTGGAACCGGTAGCCTGAATTCGGGACTGTTGGCCGCCGCCGTCAGCGCCGGTGGCATCGTATCGCCGGCTGTTGGCACGGCGGGAATATCGAGCGGCGCACCGGCCGGAGGTAGCGGTTCCGTTTCGACGATGTCCGGGGTGAGTTCGGCCGACACATCGCCCGGTGGCTACCCCAGCATACCACGAGCCCCGGCGGGCGACTCCATCACTGCGTCGGAGCCTCCCGCCGGCGAGCCCTTGACTCTGCCCGAGGTGACCGGCACCGCGGAGGGCGATTCGAGTTCGCCTCCTCTGGCCCACGCGCCGGCCTCCTTCGGAACTGCCGGTCAAGGCGAGCCCGTGGAATTGCCCGGCTTCGATCCGGGTCTGACCGATTGGACCGTCACCGAACATGGCGGCTCTGCCTCGCCGGGTCGTGTCGTCGTCCAAGGCAACGACGCGGTGATCGAGGAGGGCGATTCGTTTCTGGTCACACTGGAGCACACCTTCGAGGTACCTCAAAACGCTTCGACGCTCTCCTTCACCTACACCGACCTGTCGTTCGATACGACCGATCCGAACTTCATCAACGATGCTTTCGAGGCGGCCCTGGTCGACGGCGACGGCAATTCGCTGATCGCCACCATCGGCGGCGGCCGCGATGTGTTTTTCAATATCAGCGAAGAGATTCCGGCGGCTTTGGGCAGTGACGCGACGTCCCAGACCACGGCCGACGGCGAGCAGGTGACGCTCGATCTATCGGGCGTATTGCCGGGCGAGACGGCCACGCTGATCTTCCGGCTGGTCAACAACGACGCCGACACGCTTACGTCGGTGCGCATCTTGAGCCTGCAAACAAATCAGGCGCCGGAAATCGACCCGTTGGAACCGATTTCGGCCGACGAAGGCCAGTGGACCACGCTGAGGGCCACCTTCACCGATGAAGACGTCGACGATACGCATACGGCGATGATCCACTGGGGCGACGGGAAAGTCAGCGTGGGCAACGTGACCGAGATCGACGGGCAGAAGACCGTCACGGCCGACCACGTCTATGCCGACAACGGCACCTACACCGTCGGCCTGGAAGTGACCGACGCGGCCGAGACCAGCGACGAGGCCCAGACCACGGCCACCATCGCCAACGTGGCTCCGGAACTGGCCACCGTGCTGGGCTTCGAGACGTATGTCGTCGCCGACGCGCCCGTTTTGAAGGTCCGCTTCCAGGGCGAATTCACCGATCCCGGGTTCAACCGGCCCGAGGCGTTCACCGAGGAAACTTTCACGGTGACGGTCGACTGGGGCGACGGATCGGTCGAGGCTATCGTCGCCGACGTGGTGCAAGGGTACGAAGACCAACTCACCCGCGGCACGTTTCTGGCCCGGCACGTTTACGCGCCCGGTTCGATTTACCAGGCGACGATTACCGTGGCCGATGACGACGAAGGCGAGGATCAGGCGGAGTTTCGATACGCGATTGCCGGCGTGGACGTGAAACCGGCCGTTCGCAATCCGGTGTGGGATCCGCTGACACTTGGCGGATCCGATCCCTCTCTGGCCCACGGGCTCATTCCCGTGGTGATCGAAAGTACGGCCCAGTTCGACGCCACCCGGGTCGATCCTCAGAGGTTGTATTTCTCGCCCGGAGCCGCGCTGGAGGACAATGCGGAACTGAATCCGTTCGACGTTGACGAGGACGGCCGTCTCGACAGCGTGGCCCATTTCAGCACCTGGGAGTCGCGGGTCCGGGCGACCGACGAAGTGGCCTTTGTCTCCGGCTCGCTGGACGACGGGACGTATTTTGTGGGCGTCGATCTGATTCCCGTCACGCCGGCCAGTTCGCGCATCCCCGACGCCTCGGTTCAATCGCATTCAGACCCCTCGGGCACGAAGTTCTTCGTGGTCGACAGCAATGTGGACGCCACGTTCCGCTACGCCCCCGACGGTAGCAGCACCGGGGCATTCTTCCTCCACACCACGGTAACCGACCCCCGCGGCGCGACCGGCAACCTCGCCGGCGACGCGGTCTGGACGGTCGACGGCGCTACGCATCAGGTCGCCGTTCACGACCCTAGCGGCTGGTATCTCGGTTCGTGGCTCGCCTTGGGCCTGCGCTCGCCGGAAGGGATTGCCACCGACGGCACGGATATCTGGATCGTCGACGCGCAGGCGGACAGCGTGTTGCACTACGGCGGCGCCGCGTCGTTGCGATCCGTATTGGCCAACCCGTCGGGCAATTTCCCGCTTCATGCCCTCAACACCCGCCCCACGGGCATTGCCACCGACGGCGGCACGCTCTGGGTCACCGACGACGTGGCCGACGCGGTCTTCGTCTACGACACGACGGGCGTCTACCAGGGGCACTGGAGTCTCGACTCCGAAAACGCCGACCCGTCCGGCATCACGAACAACCCGGCCGGCGGCACGGATCTTTGGGTCGTCGACCGAGAAGACCGACTCGTCTACCAGTACGCCACGGGCACCGACCTTCGCGACGGCAGCGCCACAGCGACCTCCACATTCATCCTCGCCGCCACCAACACCCATCCCGAAGGCATCGCCGATCCGCCGCCGCGGATCTGGGATTATGAGGAGTTCTCGGACCTCTCGGCGTTCACGCTCAACGGCGCGACGGCGGGAATCAACGCCGCGGGTCCGGTGGTTTACGACGGGCAACCCGTCCTCCGGCTGACCGACGATTATCGGCAGGGCGGTAGTGCGTTTCTAGCCGAGCCTATTGTGTTGGAAGACGCCAGCGGCGAATTTCAAGCTTCGTTCAGTTCGACGTTTGCATTCCAGATCACCGATTCGGGCGGGTGGGGCGGTGGAGCCGACGGTCTGGTGTTCTGCGTGCAGACCGAGGCCAGCAACGTCGGCGGCGCGGGTGGTGGTATCGGGTACAGCGGTATCGCACCGAGCGTCGGCATCGAGTTCGACACCTACAACAACGGCGGCCCGGACGGAAACAACAACAATCACGTGGGCATCGACCTGAACGGCAATTGGAACTCGGTTGCCCGTTACCATGTGCCTGTCGCGAGCATGAAGAACGGCCAGGTTTGGCACGCCTGGATCGACTACGACGGCGCGTCGGATCTGTTGGAAGTCCGGCTTGCCCAAGAGCCGGAGCGTCCCGACGATCCAGTGCTGTCTTACGTGGTCGATCTGGCGTACGTTCTGGAAACTCCGGAAGCCTACGTCGGCTTCACCTCCGGCACCGGCATGGGGACCGGTGACCATGACATCCGCTCGTGGCAATTCGTCAACGACTACAACCCGATCGGAGATTACCAGGTTTCCCTCTCGGCATCGGCTCCGGCGTCCGAGTTCGCCGCCGGCACCACGGTGTTGATCTCCGGCCACGCGGCCAGTGTTCGCGACGACGGAGGCGCTACGCGGCAGATCGTTGCCGCGTCGGTCGACGGGATACCGGTCGACGCGCTGGACGGACTGGGCAACTTCTTCACGCAGGTCACGGTACTTCCGGGCAAGAACGTTTTTGAGCTCACGGCCGTCGACGTGGGAGGGCAATCCGCCGCGACGACGTTGATCCTCGAAGGGACACAGCGGCCCGAGGGCACGGCGGCCGAACTGCTGTTCGACGTTTCGCCCAGTTTTGCCCCGGAGTATGCGCGCACCTCGTTCGACGAGTCGACCGACTTGCTGTACGCCGACCTGGCCATCCGCAACGTCGGGCAATATCCGGCCGACGCTCCCCTGTTGGTCGGCGTAACGAATATCAGCGATCTGTCGGTCGCCGTCCGCGATGCGGTCGGCGTGACTCCCGACGGGATCCCCTACTACGATTACACCGCAGTCGTGCCCGGGGGTACGCTGGCGCCGCCGGAGATCACGGGCTTCGCCCATGCCGTGTTCCACAACCCCGACCGCACGCAGTTTACCTACGATCTGGTCTTCCTGGCCGAACTCAACGAACCGCCGGCGTTCACAACCGTTCCCGTCTTGGAGGCCGCCATCGACCGGCCCTACCGGTACGACGCCGACGCGGCGGACCCGGACGACGACCCCTTGGGCTACTCGTTAGTGGCCGGCCCCACGGGGTTGGCGATCAACGAGCTTTCCGGCGAGGTCACTTGGACGCCCGGGGCCGATGATCTGGGTACCCACGACATGGTGCTCCGCGTCGAAGACGGCCGAGGCGGCGCGGCCGAGCAACATTACACACTATCGGTGATCGAGACGCCGCCCAACCGTCCCCCGGTGTTTACGTCTACTGGGCCGATTGATGCCAGCGTGAATACTGCGTACAGGTACGACGCCGAGGCACAAGACGCCGATGGCGATCTCCTCGCGTTCACGCTGTTGGCCGGACCGGACGGCATGACCGTCGATGAGCAGACGGGCCTGATCGCGTGGACCCCGCGGGCCGATCAACTGGGCACGCACTCGGTCCGACTGGAAGTAGACGACGACCGGGGTGGAATTGCCGGTCAGGCGTTTTCCGTCTTCGTCGGCCCCGACTCGGACAATCATGCGCCGGTCATTACGAGCGATCCGATCACGCAACTCAATCTGGTGCGAGGTACCGGCGAGGGCAGCCTGGTCGACTTGTCCCAATGGTCGGTCGGTCAGTATCAACTACAGAACCAGCCGAATGCCAACTGGGTGTTGAGCGAGTCGAACACCGTGGCCACACAGACGGTCAACGCCGATGCTTCCGTTCTGCTGAGCGATTTCGACCTGACGAACGATCGAATCGACGGGACCTGGCGGGTCAACACTCGCAGCGACGACGACTTCATGGGTTTCGTCTTCGGCTATCAGGATCCCGAGCACTTCTACTTATTCGACTGGAAGCAAACCGACCAGAACCTCGGGGGCTGGGGGTTTGCCGACGCCGGGATGAGCGTCAAGGTGGTGGACGCCGATTCGCCGCTAACCGGCCGGGATTTCTGGAATACGGCCGGCGCTGTCGACCAGGTCGAAACGATTTTCCACAACACGATCCGGTGGCAAGACTATACCGACTACGAGTTCACGCTGGAGTTCAATACCGGCGAATTCACCATCACCGTGCGGCAGGGTGACACGGTTCTGGAGTCGGTGACGCTTCAGGACGACACCTACACCTCGGGCAAATTCGGCTTCTACAACTTCTCGCAAGGCCAGATTCGTTACAGTGGGTTCCGCCGCGAAAGCCTGCCCCCGAGAGTGTATCAGTACGACGTCGACGCCCTCGAACCAGACGGGGACCCGCTGAGCTACACGCTGGTCGAGAGCCCCCCGGGCATGCTGATCGACGCCGACACCGGGCTGATCCATTGGCAGGTGACCTCGACCGCGATCGGACTTCACGACGTCACCGTGCGCGTCGAAGACGGGCGTGGCGGCGCCGACGAACAGACCTTCGCGCTGGAGGTGTTCGACGCCGGCACGAGCGAGATCCACGGCACGAAGTTCAACGATCTCGATGGCGACGGCGTCCAGGACGGGCGGAACCTCTTACAGAACTTCGACTTTGAAGACGGCCTCGCCAACTTCACCACGGACCTGACCCAGGGAGACATGGGGTCTCCTGGAACCTTCGATCTCGCCACGGACCCCCACGACCACCACGGTTCCTGGGGCAGCTTCGGGGACCATACGTCGGGTAGCGGTCTGATGATGATCGTCAACGGCGCGCTCCAATCAAACCACGCCGTGTGGCAGCAGGAGGTCGCCGTCATACCGGGCGCCGAATACCGTTTCGGCGTCTGGGCCGCTTCGACCTACGCAGACGGCCCGGCGAGGATCCAGTTCTCTGTAAACGGGGAGACGATTGGAGAGGATCTTCAACTTTCCAGCACGGTCGGCCAATGGCAGTACCTTTCCGCGGATTGGTTCTCCGGCACCGCGACCGCGGCGACCGTTGCTATCCGAAACTACACGGACGTGTTCGGAGGCAACGACTTTGCCCTGGACGACATCCAGTTTGCCACCACCGACACTCCGGAGCCGGGCCTCCCCGATTGGATCATCTACCTCGACCAGAACCAGAATGGCCGGAGGGATTCCGGAGAGCGGTCGATCGCGACTGACGCGGACGGGCGGTACGATTTCTCCAGTTTGCCGCCCGGGACCTACTACGTGGCCGAGGAACCGCGATCTGGTTGGGGGCAAACGTGGCCGACGGAGGCAACTCCAGGGGCCGCCGTCTTCCACCGCGTTGATCTGGGTGAAGACGTCGTTGTCTCCGCCGTCGATTTCGGTAACATCGAAGTCTCCGGCGACAACACCGCCCCCTACTTTACCAGCGAGGAAGACACGTCGGCCATCGCCGGCGACCTCTACCGTTACGACGCGGCGGCGACCGATCCCGACTCCGACTCGCTCACCTTCGACCTGCCCACTGCCCCGGTCGGAATGACGGTCCATCCCCAACTTGGCATCGTCGTTTGGCAGCCGACGCTTGCACAAGTCGGTACGCGCCAGGTGGTGCTGCGGGTGGCCGACGGAAGGGGCGGGGTCGATTTGCAGTCGTTCCAGATCACGGTCACGGCCCCCAACACGCCGCCGGTGATCACTTCCGATCCGCTCGAGTCGGCCGTGGCCGGCTTGCCGTATGTTTATCCGGTTCGCGCGCAGGATGGCGAGAACGATCCGCTCGCTTTCCGTTTGGACACCGCCCCGAGTGGCATGGTCATCGACGAAGCCACCGGCGAGTTGACGTGGACGCCTACAGCCGCCCAGGTTGCCCCGCATCCGGTCGTAATCGTTGTCACCGACGGCCGCAGCGGCGAGGCGAGCCAGAGCTTCACCTTGGACGTGCTTGCCACGGCCCCCAATGATCCGCCTCGGATTATTTCCACACCCCGCGACCGCACGCGATTGGGGCAACCGTACCTCTACTCGGTCGACGCACTCGATCCCAACGGCGATCCGCTTACCTATCACCTGGATACGGCCCCGGCGGGCATGACGATCGACGCCGCCGGTGCCGTCCGCTGGGAGCCGACGGCCGACCAGTTCGGCAGCAACGAGATCATTCTGCATGTGGAAGACGGTCGTGGAGGAACCGGCACCCAGTCGTATACGCTGGAAGTTGTCTCGGAGGCCAGCAACTCGGCTCCCAGAATTGTCTCGACGCCCCCGCTGACAGCGCTGGTCGGACGTAGCTACCAATACGATCTGGCGGCCGAGGACCCGGAAGGCGATGCGGTCACCTGGAGTCTGGATGCGGCGCCGACGGGCATGTCGATCGATCCGCTCCACGGCACGCTCCGCTGGACACCCCCGGCCGAGCAGGCCGGCCCCAACGAGATCGTCGTCCGAGTTCAGGACGCGCTGTTCGCCACCGCCACGCAGTCGTTCACGATCGCCGTCCGCACGGCAAACTTGCCGCCGGCGATCGGCTCGACGCCACCGGTTGTCGCCGCCGTGGACGCTCCTTACGTCTACGCGGTTCGCGTGACCGATCCGGAAAACGATCCGCTTACCTTTGCCCTGACCGATGCCCCCGTGGGAATGACGATCGACGCGAGCACCGGTTTGATCCAATGGACCCCGACGGCCGGCCAGGTCGGTCAGCAAGCGGTGGCGTTGACGGTCGAGGACGGTCAGGGGGGGATGGCGAGCCAATCGTACGTCGTCGAGGTCGATGCGGAGGCTCCCAATCGGCCCCCGATGATTACCTCCGCTCCACAATTCTCGGCCACCGTCGACCGGCCTTACCAATACGCGGTGACGGCCGTCGATCCGGAGGCCGATACGCTGACGTTTTCGCTCGAACAGGCCCCCAACGGGATGACGATTGACATCGCCACGGGTCTGGTCGAGTGGACACCCGGCGCCACGCAACAAGGCGCTCACGCGGTGACGGTCGTGGTCACCGACCCGGAAGACGGTTTGGCCACGCAGAGTTTCGTGGTGGTCGCCGCTGCCAATCAGGCGCCGAGTATCGTGTCGTTGCCAACGGGCGCGGCCATGGTCGGCGCGACCTACCGGTACGACATCCAGGCGATCGATCCCGAGGGCGATTCGCTGACGTTTGTCCTCGACGCCGGCCCGGAGGGTATGGCGATTGATCCACTGGGGCGGCTTCGCTGGACGCCCGAGTTGGTGGACCAGGGGAGTCACTCGATCCGGATCACCGTCGCCGACGATTACGGAGCCAGCGACACGCAGTCGTTCGATCTGGTGGTCGACGTCGACGCCGAGGCCCCGGTGGTCCAGTTGGGCGCCTCGGGCAGTCTGGTCGACATCGGCGGTGAAGTTCGGTTCCATGTTCTCGCCACGGACAACGTGGGGGTGGAAACCCTCTCACTGCTGGTCGACGGCTCGCCCGTTCCGTTGGACTCGTCAGGCCATGCGGTCGTTCCGTTTTTCGAGTTGGGTTTTTCGGAGGTCGTTGCCACGGCCACCGACGCGGTGGGCAACACGGGCACGAGCGATCCCTGGCAGGTTCGGGTGATCGACCCGCTGGACACTAGCGGCCCGCAAGTCGACCTGATCAGCCCTGCGCCCGGCGCAACGATCACCTATCTGACCGACGTGGTGGCCACGGTGACCGACTCCGATCTGGAGTACTGGCGGGTCGAATACGCGCGGGGCGATCTGGCCAGCATGGACCACATTGCCGACTTCGATCCCGACTACGTCGTGCTTGCCGAGGGTACCAGCGAGGTAACCAACGAGGTGGTCGCCGTCTTCGACCCCACCTTGCTGGCCAACAACAGCTACGTGCTACGGGTCATCGCCCAGGACACCAACGGCAATATCAACGCCAAGGGCGTGACGGTCGGTGTCTCGGGCGACGCCAAGCTGGGCAACTTTCACATGGAGTTCACCGATCTATCGATACCGCTGGCCGGCATTCCGATCCAGATCAACCGGGTGTACGACACACTGGGCGCCGAGGTGGAGGGCGATTTCGGCTACGGCTGGCAGTTGGGGATCCAAGACGGCGACATCTACGAGACGGTGCCGGTGACCGACGAGTTGGTCAGTTTCGCCGCGACGCCTTTCCGCGTCGATACGCGGGTCTACGTGACCAATCCCGAGGGCCGGCGCGTCGGGTTCACCTTCGACCCGGTTCCTCATTTCGGCCTGTTGGGTACCTACTGGACGCCCCGCTTCACCCCCGACCCGGGCGTCACCGACACGCTGGAGGTCGACTACATCACACTCACTCGATCCGCCACGGGGACCTTCCACTTCTACCTCTTGGGCTTTGCCTACAATCCGCGCACGTATCGGCTGACGACCCGAGACGGGACGATCTACGAGTACGATCAGTTCGACGGCCTGAACACGGCCACCGACCGCAACGGCAACCAACTGACGTTTACCGAGACGGGTATCTTCCACTCGGGCGGCGAGTCGATCGACTTCCTTCGCGACCACCGCGGCCGGATCAAGGAGATCGTCGGCCCACCGCCGCTCGATGGTGACGATCCGGTCGTCCTCAGTTACGAGTACGACGTCAATCGCGATCTGGTCGCCTTCACCGATCAGGGCGACAACGTCACCCGCTATACCTACTTCGACGATCCCGCCCATTTCCTCGACACGATTACCGACGTCCGCGGCATCCAGATCTTCGACGCCGAATTCGACGCCGACGGCCGGCTGACCAGTTCCACCGACGCCCTCGGCGCGACCACCAGCCAAGACTTCGACCCGGAGAACCGCACGGGCACGATCACCGACGCCAAGGGGAACGTGACGACGTTGCTCTATGACCAGCGCGGTAACGTGCTGGAAGAGACCGACCCGTATGGCAACACGACCTACTACGAATACGCAGATCCGCACAATCCCGACCTGGAAACCAAGGTCATCAACCGCCGCGGGTTTGGCAACAAACGAGTGTACGACGAGCGAGGGAACGTGATTAGCGCCAGGGATTGCTACTCGACGAAAACCTATGAGTACACCGCCGACAACGACGTGCTCGCCTTCACGGACCAACTCGGTCGCAAAACGACGTTTAACTACGACACGGACGGGAATCTGACCGAAATCGTCAGACCGAACGGAGCCCGATCCTCGGCCGAATACGATTCGCTCGGGCGCATCCGGAGCCTCACCGACCACAACGGCAACGAAACGGAATTCGGTTATGAGACCGATTCCAGCCCGGGATGGCCGAATCGGATCACCAATGCCGATGGGACGATGAGCCAGGTCGAGTACGACCAGTACGGTCTGGCCACGCGGATCGTCGACGAAGACGGCATAGAATCCGTCATGCAATACAATCTCATGGGGCTCAAGGTATTTGAGCGCAACGGGGCCGGTGACGAGAAGACCTATCAGTACGACGGTCAACTGCTGATACGTGAAACGCTCGTCAACGCCGCAAATCCGTCAGAGAGTCGCACGACAGAGTACGAGTACGACGCCGCCGGGCAGTTGGTCCGCGAGATTGACCCGGAGGGTGGTGAGACACGATTCGAGTACGACGTCAATGGAAACCGCACGGCGGTGGTCGATTCGGTGGGCAACCGGACGGAATTCCACTACAACGCCCTGGATCGGGTCGACTACGAGATCGACCCGCTTGGCAAGGTCACCGACTACGACTACGACGCCGAAGGCAACCGCACGAAGATCGTCGACCGCAACGGCCGGCAACGAACATTCGAGTACGATCGTGTCGGCCGGCTCGTCGAGGAAACCTGGTGGGACGCCGGGGTGCCGATCCAGTCGATCAGCTACGTGTACGATTCGATCGGCAACTTGTCTTCCATCGCCGATTCCGACAGTGCTTACACCTATACTTACGACGTCATGAACCGGATGACGTCGGTCGACAACGCCGGCACGCCGGACGCGCCGCATGTCGTTCTCAGCTACGAGTACGACGGCATGGGCAACGTGATCCGGGTAAGCGACAACCTGGGCGTCGAGGTGCGGTCGGAATACGATACCCGAAATCGGCTGGCGGCTCGCACTTGGGAGGGGCCCGGCATCGACGCCGCGCGAGTCGATTTCCAGTACACCAATTCCGAACGCGTGAGCCGGCTCGAACGCTACGCCGACGCAACCGGCACCGACCTTGCAGGATCTACCGACTACCTGTACGACGCGGCCGGCCGGACCCGCCAGATTACCCACCGAGACGCCGTCGACGTGGTGCTGGCCGAATACCAGTACGAGTATGACTTCGGCGGGCTGCTTACGCACGAGCTGCGCCACGGTGACTGGCAAGCCGAATACAACCACGACAAGTCCGGCCAGTTGCTCGACGCCGTCTTCTCAGGCAGTGACGTGATTGCCGAACAGGTTGACGAGCACTATCGGTACGACGCCAACGGCAACCGCACGGATTCCCATCTGCATGGTAACGGCTACGTTGTCGGTACGGGTAACAGGCTCCTCTCCGACGGCGAGTTCGACTATACCTACGACGCCGAAGGCAATCTGATGCGAAAGACGGAGATCGCCACCGGCACACTTACCGAGTACACGTATGACCATCGTAATCGCCTTTTAACCGCCGAAGAGCGCACCTCCGGCGGTCTGATTCTCAACCGGGTCGAGTATACCTACGATGTGCTGAATCGCCGTATCGCCAAGACGGTCAACGGTCAGACAACCCACTCTGTTTACGATGACGCGAACGTCTGGGCGGATTTCCATCAAAACGGGGAAATCGCCGCACGGTATCTCTTCGCCCAAGGAATCGACGAAATCCTGGCCCGGTATCGTCCGGGTGAAGGCACGGTCTGGCACCTCGCAGATCGCTTGGGTTCCGTACGCGACTTAGTCGATGCCGACGGCACTCCAATCTCCCATATCGACTTTGACAGTTTCGGCAACATGCTCTATATGAGCAACGCGGCAACGGCCGACCGGTTTCTGTTCACCGGGCGCGAGCTCGATGCTTCCCTGAGTCTGTACTACTTCCGCGCCCGCTACTACGATCCGTTGCTCGGCCGTTTCACCGGCCAGGATCCGCTCGGTTTCGAGGCGGGCGACGGCAACCTCTATCGGTATGTCGGCAATCAGGTTCTCGTTGCCAAGGATCCGACCGGCCTGGGGCCTTTGATCGACTACGCTGACCAGACTGCGTTGGTCACCACTCCGGCACACAAGGGCTACTTCACTGTGGGCACTTGTGTTGCCGCGATAATCTCGCTAGTTCCGCAAATACTCGACCTCGCGATCACCGCCTGGGGGCCTCCGGCTCTGCCGCCGGCTCACGGTTCGTATATCTCCGCGGCCGCCACTAGCACGGGTTCGCCGATCATTATCCAGGCAGCCAGGGCCTACTGCCGGTGGCGAGTGCGGGCGCTGAGAGCCGCCATGTAGCCCAATGGCGAGCCGGCTCAACCAGGTAGGCCGGATCGCGATCCGGCATTTGGGGAAACATGTGGGGGCGGGCCTTCGTTCGCGTGAGAACGTTGTGCCCGATCATGATCGGGTCTACGGAGATCGGCTGATCAGCGAGACTCGCGGCGGCGCAGCGCTCTATCATCACACCGACTCGCGTCTTGACCGACGCCGGCGGCGCCGTCGTGGCCCGGTACGCGTACGACGCCTTCGGCAGCGCCCTCTGGCACGAGGGTGTTGTATCGACGCCCTACCAGGCCGCCGGGGAGCCTTTCGACGCGGAAACCGGCTACTACTATCTGCGCGCCCGTTACTTGGACCCGGGTTCGGCCCGTTTTGTCACCATGGACTCGATGCAGGGAACCCCCGAAGATCCCTTCTCGATTAACGGCTATCTGTATGCCAACTCCGACCCGACCAGCTTTATCGATCCGAGCGGGCACGAGAGCATGATCAGTTGGACATACGCTCTTTACATGGACATGACGGTGGGAGGGATCCTCTTCGACATGGCCATGACCACGGTGACAACGGTCTTGGCGGCCGGGGTGACAGAGGCCGTCACATCCGCCATGGAATCGGCGAACAGTGTGGAAACGCAGTCTCTTGCAGGCGGATTTATCGGCGCCGGCGGCGGTCTGGGGGCGATGGCCAGCATCGGCGCGACCAAGGGTTGGGAAAGGCTCTGGGTTCCCAGTGGCCAAGGCGGGACGAGCAGTTGGCGCACCACCTCCTACACGTACGCCGGCCTCACGTTCTCCAGCGGAATTCCCATTTCGCCGTCTCTTCTTCCGTACGTCAGTGGTGCAGCCGGCGGCTACTACGGGAGCGCGTACAATGTGTTCAATACATCGGATTACTCCGGATTCTTCGCCAACGCCACGATGACCGCTGGTCCCGCCATCCTCTTTTCGTACTCGATTTGGGGCACCGTGTTCTCCACCGCCCACGGCGCCTCCGTGACAAACCCCTTTACCATGATGGCCATGAGTTGGTCGTTCCTGACCTATGAGGTATGGTGACGCTAGCGTGTCCTTTCCAGATCTTCTGTGTCCTTTCGGCAAGCGTGCATGAATCGTGGTGTCCGTTCCGCCAACCCCTGTCCTTCCCAAGAACTCCATCCGGCCATCATGGCAGTCGATTGGACGCGAGTTGCGTGGAGTGACAACAGGTGTTCAACCATCAGCTTGCGGCAAGCTGCTTCGCTGAAGAAAGGTCTTCTCGGAAGCAACAGCGGTGAGCTCTGGCCAAAGCGGTTAAGCATCACGATAGAACGATTCCAGTGCGCGGCGGAACCGACAAAGGCAAGTGTCCATGTTGGACGGTACTCTCAACCAGCATCCCCATGAGCGACCGAAGACACTGGCCATCCGACAGGTGCCGGCTGACCGGCAGATTGACCTCAGCTGGCTCGGCGGCGGCGTTCAAGATCACCAGTAGGGTTTCAGTCGAATCGTAGCGGACGAACGCGTACTGCTGAGCGTTGGAATAGAGCTGTTCGAAGTGTCCACAGCGTAACACGGAATGGGCATGTCGCATGGCGATCACCTTGCGGAAGAACTCCAGCATCTTCCGGTCCCAGACCGCTTCGTCGTGCCAGGGAAAAGGCCAGCGGGAATCGTGGTCACGATGGGGACGATCGTATCTCTTGGTCCCTCGCAGGGCGATCTCATCGCCGTAGTAGATCGATGGCGTTCCGGGATAAGTCATCTGAAAGAGCGTGGCTAGCCGGAGAGTGGCTTTGTCACCGCGGGCAATACTTACGACGCGCGAGGTGTCGTGGCTGGCGAGGAGATTAAACTGAACTTGGGTCGTCTCCCAATCGTACTCTGCAAGCAATTCCCTAATCCGCTCCCCGAAGCTGACCGCATCAATGCCGGGATACGGGTCATAGGACCGATCCTGAACCAGGTTGCGACACACGCGATCGCCGGCCGTGAAGGCAATTGTCGCCGCAGCGAAAACGTAATTCATGGTGGCGTCGAAGCGGTCTCCTCGGAGCCACTCAGGTGCCTCGCGCCAAATCTCTCCAATTAGGTATGCGTCGGGCTTGATCGCGCGCACGCGGCTGCTAAACCCCTCCCAGAATCCGGGAGTTGTAATCTCTGCTGGAACATCTAGCCGCCAATCGTCGATGTCGTACTCGCGAATCCACAATTCGCCGATTCCCATCAGGAATTCTCTGATCTGCGGATTGTCGGTATTGAACTCCGGCAAGGCGCGATGATCCTTCCAGCTACTGTAGTTGGCCGGCCGTCTACCATCGTACGGTGCGAGCGGCCAGTCTTGAATCCGGAACCAGTGGAGCCACGGCGAGTGTGGTCCATTCTCGAGAATGTCATTGAACTGGAAGAAGCCGCGGCTGGCATGGTTGAACACCCCGTCGAGCACAATGCGAACGCCCCTCGCATGCGCCTCTGCGACCAGTTCCCGCAGTGCCAAGTTACCGCCCAACAAAGGATCGACGCTGCAGTAATCATGAGTATGATAACGGTGATTGCAGACGGACTGGAATATCGGGTTCAGATAGATCGCGTTAATGCCCAGGTCAACCAGGTAGTCCAAGTGCTCCGCGATGCCCAATAGGTCACCGCCGTGGTACCCCTGCGGGGACGGCGGCGAATGCCAGGACGAAAGGTTGCCTGGTTTAGGCACCCGCTTACTGCGGGCAAACCGGTCAGGAAAGATCTGATAGAAAACTGCATCTCTGGCCCAAACGGGCTTGTCGCTCACGTCATGGCCTCCTTGGTCAGGCACAAAAGACTCCTGGAATTCTAACGTCGAAGCCTACGGTGGCAACCGGCGGCAAGCCAGCGGTCCGTCGCAGCAACTTTGAACCGTGGCGGGAAGTAATCCCGGCGAAGTCCCGGCAGGGGCTCACCCGAGAGCGGACTACCGGCGCGTTCTCTTCGCAGGCTCCCGCCGTTTTTCCTGGAGAAGCAAGTTCTTAATCTCCACCACACCCTCCCCGCCTCCCAGCCGCCTTCCCGGGATCACCTCTCCGAACTCGAATACTACCGTCGTTATCACCCCGAAATCTGGTCGATCCCCCCGAAAAGGCAGGCCGCGCAAGAACTTCTGCCAATTCGGCTCCGTCTCACAGAACTCCAGGTGAACGTTCTGGAACTGCCAATTGTGACTTTCCAGTACCAGGAGCGAGTAGGCCCTTTCCTTGCGGTATTCCCATTGGTGCAGGTTGGCATCGCGGACTCGAATGGCTACGCCAATCGGTAGTGCCCCCGTGTCGCTTGTGGTTTCCGAAAGACTGGGCGCATTGACTCATAGTTTCTGTTACCGAAGTACAATCGTTGCCTCAACGGAATATTACCGTAATCCGGAGGTGAACGATGGAAAGAAGGGCAAGATGCGAGCTCGCGGGGGTTCTGCGGGAACGTTACCGGCAGTCTGGCAAAGGTGCCAAGAGTAAGATTCTTGACGAGTTCGTGGCTATCACCGGGCATCACCGGAAGTATGCTGTGCGACTCCTCAATAAGGCCCCAACGGCCATTGATCGATCGCCTCCTGGGGCACGTCGCATCTATGGCGAGGCAGTCAAGGAGGCGCTCATTGTGCTCTGGGAAGCGTCGGACCGGATCTGCGGGAAGCGGCTCAAAGCGATACTTCCACGACTCCTTGAATCGATGGAGTGCCATGGGCGGTTGAATCCAGAAGCGAATGTGCGTGAACTGTTACTCGCGATGAGTGCGGCAACGATTGATCGCCTCTTGCGACCGGTTCGCACTCATACGAAATCCCGCAATCGACGACGGCCGGTTCGAAAGACTCGCAATCGCATCTCCGTGCGGACGTTTGCCGACTGGGAGGAAGCACTGCCGGGGGAACTGGAAATTGATTTTGTGGCGCATTGCGGCGGTTCGCTCGTAGGTTCGTTCATTCATAGCCTGGTCGCCACGGACGTATGTTCTGGTTGGACCGAGGCTACGCCGCTACTGGTGCGCGAGCAGTCGCTGGTTGTTGCGGGCATCGAGGTTCTGCGGTGCCGACTCCCTATTCCGGTTTTGGGAATCAATTCCGACAATGACAGCGCCTTCATCAACGAATCAATGCTCACATACTGCAGTGAAAAAGAGATCAAGTTCACTCGCTCGCGACCTTACCGAAAGAATGACCAAGCTTGGATCGAGCAGAAAAACGGGGCCGTTATTCGGCGATTTACGGGGTATGGGAGATATTCTGGCCCAATTGTGGGTCAGACACTGTCGCACCTCTACCTCAACCTGCGTCTTTACGTGAACTTTTTCCAGCCGTCGTTCAAGCTACTCAAAAAGGAACGCAACGGCGCGAAGGTTAAGAAGTTTTACTCGCAGCCAACGACGCCGTGCGATCGTTTGCTCGGACACCCTGGCGTAGACGCACATGTCAAAGAGTTGCTCCGAGCTGAGCGCGATACATTGGATCCGATGGCATTGCTACATCGTATGCGCCAGGCCCAATCGGCTCTGGCATCGTTCGCCTCGTCAGGGGAAGTCACCGATCAGCAGGAACAAGAACTCGATCAGTTTCTTGCCCATCTTCCGCGGCTTTGGGAACAGGGTGAAGCACGCCCGACCCATCGCAAGGCTCCAGCCCAAGCTCGTCAATGGCGCCACATCATGGCCAAGGCACTTGTTTACGGGACGGCGGCGAGTTGATGGTCGATGCTCGGGTATTCCCGTCCATCTCGGCGGGGCCTCCCGCCTCCTTCGCACACCGCCGCGGGGATTATCCTGCTCCGCTACGCTGCGCAGGACAATCCCCGCGGCCCCTACCGGTGTACTATCTCCTTTGGCAACATTTCCTGGTGAGGCAACACGCTTGAAAGATGTAGTTGTCGCTATACAGGCTAGTGCCAAGTCGCTTTTGATCTGAGCGCGTGGGCAGACAAAACCGTCACCCTTGAGCTTCTCCTTCAAGCGAACGACTGGCGCTACGAAGGCGGCTTCGATCATGGCGATCAACGCGCATTCCGAGCTTCGCCCGCTCACGGCAAGCGGCTGATGCTGACGTTGTCCTGCTTCTTATTACGGCCCTGAAGCTGCCGGATCTCGTAGCGCGGCGCGGCCTTCTTGCCGGGTTCCACGCGGGTCGTGTATTGCACCGTGCGGTAATCGTGGTTGACCGCGGGCAGTTTGCTGCGGAAGACGACGTGGCCGGGGAAGGTGCGCCGCACTTCGACCTCGATCGGCTTGGACGTGTAGTTGCGGATTCGCTGGACGAAAAGCGTATGATCGTCCCAACCGGCCACCGTGCTGCGGACGTCGATCTCGACCCGCCCGTCGCCGACCTTGCGGTAAACGCTCGCCCCGTGGATCTGCATCCAGATGTTGTCGCGCCACACGCGCTCCGGGACCAACTCGAAGATCACCTCGGGGTCGACGCCCAGGTTCAATTCGATCTTATCGCCGATCGGCACGTACTTGATCTGCCGGGCGACCAGGAAGCTGAGCCCGTCGCGGCCGTTGTCGCGAAACACACGGACCACGCCGTCGGGCAGAGGCGTGGTGCCCAGCTTCGACTTCGTGTCGTTGGTCATCAGATACATCCGCACCAGCCGGTCGCCGTACTCGGGCACTCGATAGCGATACTGGATCTTAAACGGTACGGCCGGCGCCTCGAACGATCGCATCCGCTTCGACCAGCCGTTGGGGATCGTCTCCGTTCCTTCAATGGTGTAAATGAAATACTCGCTGAGACCCTCCTTGACGATCGCCTTCTCCTCGTCAAATTCCTTGTCGTCCCCGTTCTTGTAATCGGCCTCGGCCGTCGCGGCTCGATCGAACATGTACTTGGCGCCCTGTTGACGGAGTTCGCGCCGCCGCCCTTCGGGCAGTCGCGAAACGTCGCCCATGGGGATTTGGGCCAGTTGGGCGATCTTCTCGACCAGGTTGATCTGTCCCACCACCAAGCGAACCTGCGCGTCTTCGTAGTCTTCGCCGGAGTTGTTCGTCACGCGGACGAAGCTCTCCAGGTGCATTGCCGTCTCGTCGGTGTCGGCGATGCAGACGTAGTCGGCCGACCAGCTTATCCCGCTGGTGAAGTAGGTGATCTCGACCGTCGCCTCGCCGTTGATCTTGCTCTGCACGTTCCAGTAGAGCACCTGCGGCTTGTCGTGCGGAAAGGTCGTGTCCAACAGCGTCAGCTTGTCGGCGTCGGTCAGAAACTTCAGTTCGACCGAGGTCGGGTCGATCAGCGTGTTGGCCCAACTGAATTGCAGCGGGTTGGCCCCCGGCTTGAAGCTCACCTTGCGCGTCTCGCGCACCAGCGTGAGATCCTCAGAGTTGTAGATCGTCAACTGCACGGCATCCCGGTCGGGAACCGTCGAAAGGTCGATGTTCTTCGCCTCCAGGAGGCCGCCGGTTGCTGCAATCACACAGAAGGCGGCGGCCGTCAAGGCCGCACATCGCATCACATGGGTGATCGTCATGACTTGCCTCATGGCGTGATCTCCGCCTCTTCGAGGGTGACGTTGTCCTGTTTCTTGTTCCGGCCTTGGTGTTGCAGGATTTCGTAGAGCAGGTCGGCCTTTTCGCCGGGCTCGACCGTGGCCGTGTATTGCACGGTGCGATAGTCGTGATTCTTCACATCCAACTGGCTGCGGAAGATCACGTGCCCGTCGTACGAGCGGCGCACCTCCAACTCGATCGGCTTATCGGTGTAGTTGCGTACCCGCTGGGCGTACACGGCGTGGTCGTCCCAACCGGCGACTGAGCTATTCACGTCGATCTCGACCCGGCCGTCGCCCACGCGCCGGTAGACGTTGGCCCCGTGGACGTGCATCCAGATGTTGTCGCGCCAGACGTTCAGTTTGACCAGATCGAAGATCACCTCGGGGTCGACGCCCTGGTTCAACTCGATCTTGTCGCCGATGGGCACGTACCTGATGTGTTGGGCCACGAGAAAGCTCAAGCCATCACGGCCGTTGTTGCGAAAGACGCGAACGATACCGTCGGGCAGGGGCGTGGTGCCCAGATTCGAGTCTTCATCGTTGGTCAACAGGTACATCCGCACCAGGCGGTCGCCGTACTCGGGCACCCGATAGCGGTATTGGATCTTGAAGGAAACCTCGTCGGCCTTGAACGATCGCATCCGTTTGGACCAACCGTTGGGGATCGTCTCGGTCCCTTCGATCGTGTAAATGAAATACTCGCTGAGGCCTTCTTTGATAATCTCTTTCGGTTTGGGCTGCGCGGTCGTCACTGCCGGCGCGCCGTCGGGCATGGGCATCATCGACCGCCGGGCGGCCAGTTTCCGAAACTCGTCGTGCTTCTTCTGCTCAAGTTGAGCCACCTGCGACATGGGGATCTGTGCCAGTTGGGCGATCTTCTCGACCAGATTGATCTGACCCACGACCAGCCGCACCTGGGCGTCTTCGTACTCCTCGCCCGATTTATTCGTCACGCGGACGAAGCTCTCGATGCTCATTTCCGTTTCTTCGGCGTCGGAAATACACACATAATCGGCCGACCAGCTTATCCCGCTGGTGAAGTAGGTGATCTCGATCGTCGCCTCGCCGTCGATGTCGCTTTGCACGTTCCAGTAAAGCATCTGCGGCTTGTCGTGCGGAAAGGTCGTATCGAGCACCACGAGCTTGTCGGGGTTGGTGAGAAACTTCAACTCGACCGACGTCG
>CAYUIQ010000057.1:0-39431 GCA_964444795.1 uncultured Planctomycetaceae bacterium | reverse complement strand
AGGCCAAGCTGGTCGGCGACGTCGACTTCGAGGCCGTCAAGGAAGTGGCCGCCAAGATCACCCCGGTACCCGGCGGCGTCGGCCCGATGACCATCACCATGCTGCTGAAAAACACGGTTCGGGCAGCGAAATTGAAGGTGTAGGGCCCAGCGATGAGTACGACAGCACCCGTTACGGCCGACCAACTCGACGGCGGGGACGTGGTGCCCGGTTTCACATGCCGGGTGGGGGAGATCTTCGTCGATACCTGATCGCTCCGTTTTCGACTGTGCGGTACGGCTCAGCGATGGTTTTCGGCGCTCTTTGTCGCAGGAAAGCCTTCGAAAACATAGTGGTTCCGCATCCCCCATTCGATCCCCCTCGACATTGCGTTGTGTTGCTAAGGCGAGACGGAACTCGTATAATCATTAGATCCACACACCATGATACCGATCCTCAGCGGCTCTTCTTTCCCCTTCAGCTAAGGAACGTTTCGCCCGATGTCCACCGATTCCGCCATACGGCCCGACGAGGCCTTTCTGCCGGTGCTGGAAAAACGGAGCGGCGAGTCCGTCTCCCTTTGCTACCAGTGTCGGCGGTGTACCAACGGTTGTCCGCTGACCTTCGCCATGGACATCATGCCCAACCAGGTCATGCGCATGGCCCAGCTCGGGTTGGAAGACGATCTGCTGCGATCGAAGACGGTCTGGGTTTGTGCTTCGTGCCAGACCTGCACGACCCGATGTCCCAACGATATCGACATCGCCCATGTGATGGACTCGTTGCGTCAGTTAAGCCAAGAGTCGGGCGTCCCGGCCGCCGAGGAGAAGATCGCCAAGTTTCATCAGGCCCTGCTGGCGTCGGTCCGTGCCAACGGGCGGTTATTCGAGTTGGGCATGGTCGGCCGCTATAAGCTGACCAGCCGAGACTTTTTCAGCGGCACCAAGTTGGGGCTGAAGCTGCTGGCCAAGGGCAAGTTGAAGTTCCTGCCGTCGCGTATCGAGGGCAGGAGCGAAGTCCGCGAGATGTTCGATAAGAAGAAAGAGGATTAGGCCCGTGGAAGTTTCCTACTATCCCGGCTGTTCGCTGCACGGCATGGCCGGCGAGTACGACGAGTCTATTCGCGCCGTGTGCGAGACGCTCGACGTATCGCTCAAGGAATTGGACGACTGGAACTGTTGCGGCGCTTCGTCGGCCCACTTTGTCAACGACGAGTTGGCAATCCGCCTGCCGGCGCGCAACGTGGCTATTGCCGAGCGGGCCGGACGCGATGTGTTGGTGCCCTGTGCCGCCTGCTTCCAGCGGCTGAAACACGCCGAGAAGGAACTCCAAGAGGACGCCGCTCGCTGGATCGACGAACCCTACCAGGGCAACTTCGAGATCTTCCACGTCAACGAATTCTTCGACCGGAAGGAGTGGATCGAGACGATCCGCAACAAGGTCACCAAGCCGCTGGCCGGACTTGCCGCGGTGCCCTACTACGGCTGCCTCTCGCAACGGCCGCCAAAGGTGACCGACGCCGTCGATCCGGAAAACCCCGTCTCGATGGACCGGCTGCTTGCCGCGATCGGCATGGAACCGCGCCGGTGGTCGTACAAGACCGACTGCTGCGGGGCAAGCATGCCGCTGACCCGGCCCGACGTGATCCACAAGCTCAGCGGCAATCTATTCGAGGCGGCCGTCGAAGCCGGGGCCGAGTGCCTGGTGACCGACTGCCCATTGTGCCAGTCGAACCTCGATACCAATCAGGCCGACATCGAAGCGGCGCGCGGGAAGAAGTACGGCCTGCCCGTCTTCTACGTCACCGAGTTGATGGCCCTGGCCTTCGGGGCCGGAGAGACCGACCGCTGGTGGAAGCGGCATTTCGTCGACCCCAGACCGTTGCTGCAAAACAAGGGACTGCTGTAAACATAGCGGGTAACCAAGATGGCTCAGTCGAAGAACGAAACAGGCGGAAACGGGAAAGCCGGCGGCGGGAAAGTCGGCTCCGTGATGGTCGTCGGCGGCGGCATCGGCGGGATGCAGGCCTCGCTCGATCTGGCCAACGCCGGGTTCCACGTCACCCTGGTCGAGGAGACCACGGCCATCGGCGGCCGCATGGCCCAGTTGGACAAAACGTTTCCCACCAACGACTGTGCCATGTGTACCATCTCGCCCAAGTTGATCGAGGTGGACAAGCATCTCAACATCGACGTGATCACCAACGCCGACGTCGTGGGTCTGGAAGGCGAGGTGGGTGATTTTCAGGTGAAGGTGCTCAAGCGGCCGCGGTTTGTCGATCTCGACAAGTGCAACAGTTGTGGCGACTGCCTTGATCAGTGCCCCGTCGAAGTGCCCAGCGAGTTCGACCAGGGCACTATGCCCCGCAAAGCCATTTTCAAGCGCTATCCGCAGGCCATCCCCGGCACGATGGCCATCAGCAAGGCCGCGCGTCCGCCCTGCGTGATGACCTGCCCGGCGCATGTCAATTGCCAGGGTTACGTCGCCCTGGTCGGTGCAGGCCGTTTCGCCGAAGCGTATGAAGTGATCCGCGATCGCAACCCTTTCCCGGCGGCTTGCGGGCGGATCTGTCATCACCCGTGCGAGGGCTCGTGCAATCGCCAGGAGATCGACGAGCCGGTGGCGGTGAACAACCTCAAGCGGTTCTCCGCCGACTGGGTCGCCGAGCATCGTGCCGCGGGCGAGGAAGTCGCTCCCCCGCCGGTCGGCGAGATCGACCCGACCAAGGGGCGCGTGGCGGTGATCGGCGGCGGACCGGCCGGCTTGACCGCGGCGCGCGACTTGGCCCTGCGCGGATATCCGGTCACGCTCTTCGAGGCGCAAGAGCAACTCGGCGGCACGATGCTCATGGGCATCCCCGGCTACCGGCTGCCCGACGAAATGCTCCGCCGCGACATTGAGGACGTATTGGCCTCCGGGTTCGACGTGAAGCTGGGCACGGCCCTGGGAAGCGATTTCACCTTTGACAGCCTCAAAGCCGACGGTTACCAGGCCGCCTTCCTCTCGATCGGCTGCACGTCGCCCGCCGCGCTGGCTCGCAGCACCGACGGCTCGGAGATGAAGGGCACGGATCTGGACGGCGTGTTGCTGGGGATCGATTTCCTTCGCAACGTGAAACTGGGGCAAGGCGCGAAGCTCAGCGGCAAGGTCGTCGTGATCGGCGGCGGCAACGTCGCCATCGACGTCGCCATGACCGCCCGGCGGCAGGGCGCCGAGCGGGTCGAGCTGGTCTGCCTGGAATCCCGCGATGAGATGCCCGCCCACGAGTGGGAAATCCAAGACGCGGTCGACGAAGGGCTCAAGCTGAACCCGTCGTGGGGGCCGCAAGAGATCGTCGGCACCGGTGGAAAAGCCACCACGCTAAAGTTGCAGCAGTGTGTTTCGGTCTTCGACGAGAACAAGCGGTTCGCGCCGAAATTTGGCGATTCGTTTTCCGAGATCGAGGCCGACTGGATCATCATCGCCATCGGGCAGCGGTCCGATTTCTCGTTCCTGGCTGAAGACGACCCGCTGTGGGATCCGTCAAAGCGGTTCGTCGGCGCCGATAAGCTGACCCTGCAAACGGGGCTCGACTGGATCTTCGCCGGCGGCGACATGCTCACCGGCCCGGCGTCGGTGGTCGAAGCGGTCGCCCACGGGCACGAAGCGGCCGAATCGATCGACCGTTTCCTGGCCGACAAAGATCTCGCCAAGGGTCGCGACGAACCGGACCCGACTCCCGCGAAAACGCCCGACCGCGATTTCCCCTTCGTCAAACGGGCCGTGCCGAGAAAAGTACCGGTCGGCCAACGGGAAGGCTACAACGAAATCGAACAGACGTTCGACGAGCAAACCGCCGTGGCCGAGGCGAAGCGATGCCTGGCCTGCGGCGTCTGTAGCGAATGCCAGCAGTGCGTCAAGGCATGTACCGCCGGAGCCATCCTCCACGACATGCTGCCCGAGGAAGTGACGATTCCCGCCGGGGCCCTCTTGCTGGCGCCCGGGTTCGATACGTTCAATCCCAAGCTGCGCGGCGAGTACGGCTACGGACAGTATCAAAACGTGATCACCAGCCTGGAATTCGAGCGGGTGCTCAGCGCCTCGGGTCCCTATCAGGGGCATGTGCTGCGCCCCTCCGACCGGACCGAACCCAAACGGGTCGCCTGGATCCAATGCGTCGGCTCGCGCGACGCGCAACAGGGCAACACCTATTGCAGCAGTGTCTGTTGCACCTACGCGGTCAAAGAAGCGATCATGGCCGTCGACCACGCGTCCGGGTTGGACGCGACGATCTTCTACAACGATATCCGCACCTTTGGCAAAGGATTCGAGGCCTATTACGAAGGCGCCAAGAAGAACTACGACGTCCATTTCAAGCGAGGCATCATCTCCGGCGTCAAGGAACGCCAGCAGACCGGCAACCTCGTGTTGACCTATGTGACCGAGAGTGGCGAGACGACCGAGGAGGAATTCGATCTGGTGATCCTCAGCGTCGGCGTGCGTCCCTCGGCAAGCGCGGCCCGGCTGGCCGAGACGGTGGGCGTCGAGTTGGAGCAGTTCGGGTTCTGCAAAACGGCTCCGCTGGCTCCCGGACGTACCAGTAAGGCGGGTGTCTACGTCGCCGGCGCGTTTGCGGGGCCGATGGACATCCCCGAGACCGTGATGACCGCCAGCGGTGCCGCCGCTTTGGCTGCCCAAGATCTGCAAACCGCTCGCGGCACGATGGTCCGGCGGAAAACCTACCCCAAGGAACGTGACACCAGCGCCGAGGAACCACGGATCGGTGTGTTCATCTGCCGTTGCGGGACGAACATCGCCCGGGTGGTCGGCGTCGACGACGCGGTGCAATACGCCACGTCGCTACCCGGTGTGGTCCATGCCGAGGAGAATCTCTACACCTGCTCGACCGACACCCAGGTGAAGATCGGCGATACGATCCGCGAGCACAACCTCAACCGGGTCATCGTGGCAAGCTGCACGCCGCGAACCCATGAGCCGCTCTTCCAGGAAACGTTGCGCGAGGCGGGGCTCAACAAGCATCTGTTCGAGATGGCCAATATCCGCGATCAGTGTTCCTGGGTCCATTACAACCAGCCCGACAAGGCCACCTACAAGGCCAAGGATCTGGTGCGGATGGCCGTGGCTCGAGCCGGCACGTTGCGTTCCTTCGCCGATCAGCGTTTGGAGGTCGACCAACGGGCGATCGTGCTGGGGGCCGGAGTGGCCGGCATGACCGCCGCGCTGGGACTGGCCGATCAGGGATTCGAGGTCTCGCTGATCGAACGCGAGTCGCAACTCGGTGGCATCGCCCGTCAGATTCGTCATTTGCTCGGCGATGTCGATCCCCAGGCCTACCTGGCCGACTTGATCGACCGAGTCACCGGGCACGAAAAGATCAACCTGTACACCGGCGCCGAACTCGATGAACTGGCCGGCCACGTGGGCAACTTTCGGGTGACCGTGCGCCAGGGTGATCAATCGGTCGAAGTCGGCGGCGGGGCCGTGATTGTCGCCACCGGCGGAAAACCCTACGAGCCGACCGAGTACCGGTATCCCGACAGCGACAAAATCGTCACCCAACTCGAACTGGAAGAAAAACTGGCCGATCCCCAGTTTTCCAAGGACCTGAAACAGGTGGTGATGATCCAGTGTGTCGGCTCCCGCGAAGAAAAGCACATGTACTGCTCGCGGGTCTGCTGCCAGGAAGCGGTGAAAAACTCGCTGGCCATCAAGAAGGCCAACCCCAAGGCCCAGGTGTTCGTGCTCTTCCGCGATCTGCGCACGTACGGGCTGAACGAAGTCTACTACGAGCAGGCCCGTGAGGCGGGCGTGGTGTTCATCCGCTTCGATCCCGAGAAGCAACCCGAGGTGAGCCTTGATGGTTCGTTGCGGGTAACGGTAACGGACAGCGACCTGGGCCGGCCGGTGGTGTTGAATCCCGACGTTCTGGTCCTTTCGGCCGCCGTCCGACCGCACGGGCAAACCGAAGCCGTGTCGAAAGCACTGAAGGTGCCGCTCAACGCCGATGGGTTCTTCCTCGAAGCCCACATCAAGCTGCGGCCGTTGGATTTCGGCACCGAGGGCATCTTCCTCGCCGGGTTGGCACACGCCCCGAAAACCATCGCC
Source organism: uncultured Planctomycetaceae bacterium (assembly GCA_964444795.1). GTDB lineage: Bacteria > Planctomycetota > Planctomycetia > Pirellulales > Thermoguttaceae > JABMRP01. Next base: position 33,347 of record CAYUIQ010000057.1, on the reverse strand, counting down.
GAGTCGATCAGTCAGGCCCAAGGCGCGGCGGCCCGAGCGGCAACCATTATCTCCCGGCCGCTGCTGGACCGCTCGGGAATCGTTTCCGAAGTGGACCAGGAAAGCTGTGCGGGCTGCCTGACCTGTGTGCGGCTCTGCCCTTACGATGTGCCGATCATCGGCGAGGATGGTGTGGCGGTGATCGAACCGGCAAGCTGCCAGGGATGCGGAGTCTGTGCCGCGGCCTGCCCACGCAAGGCGATCACCACGCGCCATTACGACGACCAGCAGCTCGTCGCCAAAATGGACGTCCTGTTCGGCAATCCGCAATTCGAGGCCACCTGTGGCGCCGCCGCGCAATCCGGAGAAGAAGCATGAACGAAGAGCAAGCGGCCCAACCGTACGAACCCAAAGTGGTCGCCTATTGTTGCACCTATTGCGCCTACACGGCCGGCGATTTGGCCGGGTCGATGCGGCTGGAGTACTCGCCCTGCGTGCGCGTGGTCAAGATCCTCTGCACCGGGAAGATCGATGCCGTGTTGCTGCTGCGGGCGTTTGAAGACGGGGCCGACGCGGTCTACGTCGCCGGATGCGCATTGGGCGATTGCCACTTTCTCGAAGGCAACCTGCGGGCGATTCAGACGGTGGCCTATGCGAAGAAACTGTTGAAGGAAATCGGTCTGGAGCCCGAGCGGCTGGAGTTTTTTCACGTGCCCGCCTCGGCCGGACCGCTGTTTGCCAGCCGCGCCGACGAAATGACCGACCGGGCAAGGAAACTGGGTCCCAATCCGCTGCGAACGTCGATCCGTCAGGACGCCGGCACCAAGCTCACCTCACCGGTGGACGAACATCCGCCGCTGCCGGAATCGAAACACGGAACACTCATCCGGCACGAAGACCGGATGCAAGCTACTTGAAACCAAATGACAGTGCGGGAGTACGACCATGATTGTCGCCGAAAGAAAAACCCTCGACCAGATCGAAGCGATGATCGAGGGCTTCGAGAAAATCCTCGTTACCGGCTGCGGTACGTGCGTGGCCGTCTGCATGGCCGGGGGTGAAAAGGAGGTCGAGCTACTGGCCGCCGAGCTGCGCATGCGAGGCAAGCTCGAAGGCAAGCAACGCACGGTCGACGAGATCACCATCACCCGGCAGTGCGACAAGGAATATATCGAGGGCCTGGCCAAACACATCGGCCAGTACGACGCGGTGGTCTCGATGGGCTGCGGGGCGGGAGTCCAGTTCGTGGCCGAACGCTTCGACGAGAAGATCGTCCTGCCGGCCCTGAACACGCTGTTCATCGGCGTGGCCGAGGAGGCGGGTACCTGGACGCAGAAGTGCATGGCCTGCGAGGAGTGTGTGTTGGATCAGACGGGCGGAATCTGCCCGATGACCATCTGCGCGAAGAATCTGCTCAACGGCCCCTGCGGCGGTACCGACCACGGCAAGTGCGAGGTGAGCGGCGACAAGGACTGTGCTTGGACGCTGATCTACAACCGCCTGAAGAAGATCGGCCGGCTCGACTACTTTGCCAAGATTCAGCCGCCGAAGGACTATAGCGTGATGGTCAAACCGCGGAAGTACACCCACGAAGCCTTCCAGCAATCAAGAGAAGAAGAGGAATAGCCCGATGGTCGCTGCGTTTCGCAAAGCATTCGCCGAGAAGGATTTCGTGGTCACCGCCGAAGTCGGCCCGCCCAAGGGGACCGACGTCGACGAGCTGCGCCACCACATCGACCTTCTCAAGGACAAGGTCGACGGCCTGAACGTGACGGACAACCAGAGTTCGGTCATGCGGATCAGCTCGCTGGCCGTCTGCCGGATGGTCTTGGACCAGGGCGGTGAGCCGATCCTGCAGTTGACCTGCCGCGATCGCAACCGCATGGCCATCCAGTCGGAGTTGCTCTCGGCAACCGTGCTGGGCATCAACAGCGTGCTCTGCCTGACCGGCGACTACATCTCCGTCGGCGACCACCCCCAGGCCAAGCCCGTGTTCGATCTGGATAGCGTGCAATTACTGCAAACCGTCGGCATGCTCAACGAGGGCAAGGATCTCGCCGGCAACGAGATGAACGGGCCGACCGACCTGTACCCCGGCGCGGTGGTCACGCCGGAGGCCGATCCGATCGAGCCGCAGATGTTGAAATTCGAGAAGAAGATCGCCGCCGGCGCGCAGTTCATCCAAACGCAGGCGATTTACGACATCGACAATTTCAAACGCTTCATGGAAAAAGCCCGCAAGCACGACGCCAAGATCATGGCCGGCATCGTGCTTCTGGTCACCCCCGGCATGGCCCGCTACATGAACAAGAACGTGCCCGGCATTTTCGTCCCGGACAATCTCATCGAAGAGATGTCCGCGGCGGAAAAGGGCAAGAAGCTAGAAGCCGGCATCCGCATCGCCGGCCGCATGATCAAGCAGCTCCGCGAAGAAAAGATCTGCGACGGCGTGCATATCATGGCGATTGGGAAAGAGGATCGCGTGCCGGATATTCTGGCGGCGGCGGAGTAGGGTTTGGGGGAGGTTGAAAGCGGGCAACGGTTCCCGCGATCGGCGCTGGTTCCCTCCCTCCGAAATCGCGGGACGAACCTCTTCTTACCCGCACTGGAACGACGTTCTCTCTGGCAACTCGCCAGATTCCCACGCTTTCCTGACGGTATTCGCAGCCCGATGAAATCTCCTACTGCCCGTGTCCTCGGGCATGGGTGCCAGGAGTTCGATCTCGCCGTCTTTCTTCCTGATTCGGAATAGACCCTTGCTCTGACCGACGATCATTGATCGACTCTTGAACCTCGGGTCCTTGTCCCATACATCAGCAGTGAAGAAATAGTCGGCATGTTCGGAGGTCTCGGCATCCTTCTCGATAAGGATAGACATCCCGTCGACGTTCCGCCCCGGCTTGACTTCGTGGAGCGTTCGCTTTCTCTCTACGCGTCGACCTTCCTTGCAGGGCACGCACAATCCGCCGGTACGCTCGGCAGTCATCTGTTGGATTGCCGCTCCGCACTTACGACATGTTGTCTTCGCTTCATTCATACCAGGGCAGACCTTGCGGTTCTGTCCGAATCGCTATCGCTATTTGCCGGAAATCGAGGTCTGGTCGGAGCCTGTAGCCTATCCCCATCTGGCGGTGTGCTCAACCGTTCGAGGCAGAAAATCCCGGTGAACCGGGCTGACGGTCGACCGGCACCACCCATGAAACATCTGCAAGAACCAGTAGATTTGTAGATACCAATGCCCTCAGGGGAGAGCGGACCTCGTGGGCAGCGAGTAGCGCGTTGCAGGTTCTACAAAGTGACGATCCTCCGGCGTTGCGGAGCGAAGCGGTGTCGAACGGTGCTATCTACTTGAAGTAGAAGAAGTTAAGGGCCAAGCCGCGACGGTCTGTCCGGGATTGGCACGCGGTTTGCGTGAAGCTATGGCGACGGCCTCGGAGGGCCATCGTACAGGGGGTTGCCCCTGCCGCATTGTTCTATTCCTGGTTCATGGAGGAACTGTCAGATGAAATCGAGAATCGTGCTGTTTGGCCTGGTTGCCGTTTGCGGAATTTGCAGCGTTGTTGCGAGGGCGGATGACGTGTATCCACGGGCTGGTGACGCGACGGTTACGGCAGCCCGGTGCGTGCCGCTGCCGGTGCCGGGCGAAGATGCGAAGGACCCGGCGCGGTGCGATCCGGGCGAAATGCCGCGTGACATGTTCCACGTGCGGATGCGCGACCACATGCTGAGCATCGGCCTCAACAACGACGGCGCCGAATTGTCGATCGCCTGTCGAGAATTCAAGTTGCACTTTGGCGGGTCTGACGACGAGTCGTTTCGGGCCGAGTGTTCTGGCGACGTCCGCGTCGTCTGGCCCGACTCCTGGTGCGGCTTCCCCGCGTGCCGGATGCGGGCCGACAGGCTGAGTTTCAACTCCGCGGACGGAACGGCCTTGCTCAAGTCCGGCGGCAAGGGGCCCTGCCGGCTGGAGTATATCCTTCCCGGGACGCCAAACGCCTCGACGCTCGTCGCCGACGAGATCCGGCTGCAGTTACGCAGCGGTCGCATTGAGGCCCAGGGGGCGCTGAGTCTCTTTCTGCCCCGCGAGGATGATTGACTCGGCGCGGACGGTGGCGACACTTTTCCGCGACAGGCGGCGTCCCGACTCACTCGACGGCGACGTCGACCCGCAAGACATCCACCGCAGCCTGGCCGAGCACGCGGGCCAACTTCGCCACGCCGTGGCCCGGGCCATCACCCGCAAGCGCGTGCCGCAACTGACGTTCCTCGTGCAGTCCGATCCGGTATAATGCGGGTATTGTGCGGGGACAGGGGCGACGAGGGAACCACAAAGGCACTAAGGACACGAAGGAAAAGGAGAGTTGTGAACGTACGGATTGCGTTTCCCGCAAGTATCGGTTCGTTCGACTTTGTGTTCTTCGTGTCTTTGTGGTCCCCTATCGTACGTTCACTCCATAGGTCAACTCAAAACGGCGGAGACGCCACTCTATTGCCAATCCGAAGTGGTTAACGGGTTGCCCCCATGAAACTTCAGATCCTCGGCGATATCCATCTCGAATTCGCGCCGTTCGCCCTGCCGGACACGGATGCCGATGTCGTGGTGATGGCCGGGGATATTGGCGTTGGGCTTGCTGGGGTCGAGTGGGCCAATCGGTGTGCAAGGCCAGTCGTCTACGTGGCCGGGAATCACGAGTATTACGGCCACGCGATACCGAAGTTGACCGACAAGATGCGGGCGACGGCGGGATCGAATGTCGCGTTTCTGGAAAACGATGAAGTGGTGATCGATGGCGTGCGGTTCCTGGGAGCCACTCTTTGGACCGACTTCCGGCTGTTCGGCGATGCGCAATTCGACTACGGCATGGTCGTGGCCGGGCAGAGCATGAACGATTTCTGTAAGATCCGGTGCAGTCCTCGATACGGTCGGCTGACGCCTCGGATCACGGAAGTAATGCACCGTCGGACAAGATTCTGGCTACAGAGGATGCTCCGGAGCCAACATGCCGGGCCCACCGTCGTCGTGACGCACCATGCGCCGAGTATCCGCTCGATATCGGCCGAGTATCGCGACGACCCGTTGGCTTCGGCCTTTGCCAGCAACGTCGAGGAACTGGCCGATGGCACGCGAATCTCGCTCTGGGTCCACGGCCACACGCATCACTGTATCGACTACCCGATCACCCGCACCCGGGTCGTCAGCAACCAACGGGGCTATCCGGGAGAGGAAACAGGCTTTGATCCGACACTGGTAGTAGACGTTGGCGGCGGACCGAGCTAGATTGACAGTCGGAAACCATGACTTTTGCCGGAGGCCGCGCAATGACCACTCCCGAGCGTTCTCTTCGGCTGGTTCTGCGAATCGTTGCCGCCGCGGCGCTACTGGCGCTGCCGTGCATCTTTCTGCCGTATGCTTGGATGAACGCCGTACACCGGGCGTTGGGCATGGGTGAACTGCCCCGCGAGCCGATCGTCGGCTATCTGGCCCGGTCGACGTCGTTCTTTTATGCCATGCTCGGCGGGCTGTTGTGGATCACCTCGTACGACTTGCGTCGATATCGCCCGGTGATTGGCTATCTTGCCGTGGCGACCGTCCTGCTCGGGGCGCTGCTCTTGGGAGTCGACCTGATCGAGGGGATGCCGCTGGGGTGGAGCCTTGGCGAAGGGCCGCTCAATGCCGCCATTGGGATCCTGATTTTGGTGCTGGTCCGGCGGATCGAAGGGCTGCCTTCTCACCCGGAAGATGGTACCATGGACTGAGAGCGTTGCCCGACACACGCGTACGGAGCAGGACCCGACCATGAGCGATTCGACCGACCCATACTACCTGGCGATCAAGGCCCTGATGATGCCGCGGGATACGAACCCCTATGGGACGATCTTCGGCGGTGTGCTGTTGAGCTACATCGATCAGGCCGGGGCGATCGGTGCCCAGCACGAAATCCGCCGGGGTGGATGGCCCGAACGGCCGACCGTTACCGTCGGGATGAACGGCGTCGAGTTTCACGAGGCGGTCTTCGTCGGAGACATCGTCAGTTTCCGCACCAAGGCCGTGCGCATCGGCCGGACGTCGATAACGATGCACGTGATGGTCGAGACGGATCGCCAAGGAGAGACGATCCAACTCACCGAGGCGGAGATTACCTACGTCACCGTGAAAGTGGATGAGCATGGCCGGCATCCCGTGCCGATTCGCGGTGAGTGAGGATCGACCGAAACCCGGAGAACACGGCCGTGACAACACACCACGCAACGCTCTTCGCTTTGATCGTGTCGGCGTTCTTTCCGTGGGGTGGGAAATCGGCTCTCGGCGCGGAAACGTCCGAACTGCTGGGCGTGGTGCAAGCCGAGAATTTCCTCCGGCAACAAGGTTCGCGCGGCACCGCCGACGTCGATTCGGCCGTCGGCGGCAAGGTTCTTGGTTACGAGTTTGGCCGGCATAAGGGTCACCAGGCCGAGTACAAGCTGACCGCCCGGGCCGCTGCCAAGCCGGGGTTGCTCTGGTTCCGCACCGCGCGCCAGTACCCGGAGCCGGCCACCTGGGAGGTTTATCTCGACGGCCGCCGCTTGCCCGGCGATGTGAAACTTGCCACCACCGGCAGTTGGTTCATCTCTCGCTGGAGCAGCGTCGCGTTACCGGAGATTACCAAGGGCCAGCACACGCTGAAAATCGTCGCGGGACATGCGGACGCCAACGTGAATTTCGACATGATGGCGTTCTCGTCCGCCGGCGTTCGTCCGCCCGAGGAGTTGTCGGCGATGGGCACGCCGCCCGATGCCAAGACGCTTGGCGGTCGAATCGTCTCGCTGCAACGGGCCGCCGAACATCTGGCCGCGAAGTACCCGGGCGTGTACGACAAGGACGGGTCGCTGCGTGGCCATCTGGAGAAGTTAAAGAAACGCCCGGCCGATGCGCATGTCGCGGCCGAGTTGGAATCGCTTTCCCGGCGGATCCTGCTGGAGGAGAACCCGCTGCTGCGGTCCGCCTCGCTGCTGTTCGTGCGGCGTCAGTCGCTCGGTTGGGGTGGGGGTCATTACGCCTATAATGAAACGCTCAGTTGGTTTCGCGAACAGGCGCCGGGCCATCGGGTCTTCAACCCTGGTTCGTCGCTGTGTGTACTTTCTCCGCCATGGTCACAGGACACGCTCGACGTGCTCCTGGACAGTCCCACCGGTGTGATTCGCGATCCCGAGGTTCATTTCGACGGTAATCGGGTCCTCTTTGCCCATAAGAAGAACCTCGACGAGGACGACTATCACCTCTACGAGATCGACACGGCGGCTGGTGGCGTGCGAACGCTCACCGCCGACGCCGGGTTTGCCGACTACGAGGGCTGTTACTTGCCGGACGGCAATATCATGTTCAGTTCGACCCGCTGCGTGCAGACGGTCGACTGTTTTCCCACGCCCGTGTCAAATCTCTATCTGATGGACTCCGGAGGCGGCAACGTTCGCCGCGCGACGGTCAACCACGTTCACGACAACTCGCCCTCGGTGTTGGCCGACGGCCGGGTTGTGTTCACCCGCTGGGAATACAACGACCGCTGGGTGCTCCACGTGCAGGGGTTGGCGGTGGTCAATCCCGACGGGACCGGCGGCAGGGCCCTTTATGGGAACAACTCGTTTTGGCCCATTTCCATGCTCCACGCCCGGGCGATCCCCGGCAGCGACAAGATCGTTTGCACCCTCTCCGGCCATCACTCGGTCGACCAGTGCGGCGAGATCGGCATCTTTGACACGAGCCTGGGCACCGAAGAGGCGGCCGGCTGCGTCCATCTCTGGCCGCCGCGAAAGATCGAACCGATCCGCGACGAAATGTATTGGCGCAAACTCCCGGCCCTATACCAGTATCCCTATCCGCTCTCGGAGCATTTCTTCCTTGTCGCCTGTAAACCGAAGGGTCAGCAACACTACGGCATCTATCTGATCGACACGTTCGGCAATCGTCAGTTGATCCATCGCGAGCCGGGCATTTCGTGTGTTTCGCCCATGCCACTTCGCCCGCGACCGAAGCCGCCGGTCATCCCCTCGCGGGTGCGTTACGGAGAAGACAATGCGACCGTCTGTCTGGTCGACGTCTATCGGGGGTCGGGAATGCGCGGCGTGCCACGCGGCGAGGTCGAGGCGTTGCGTATTGTCGAACTGATCAATCGCCCGATGGGTAATCGCCAGTGGGCCGGCATGGACGGTACGCCGCCGATGGGGTTGAACAGTTCCTGGGACGCCAAGCGCGTGGTCGGCACCGTGCCGGTCGACGACGACGGTTCGGCCGTCTTCCGGGTGCCCGCGGCAACGGCGTTGTACTTCCAGCCGCTGGACGCTCGCGGCCGGGCGATTCAATGGGAGCGGAGTTGGGTCACCTTGCAGCCGGGCGAGGTCCGCTCGTGTGTCGGTTGCCACGACGCCAAGGATCGCACGCCCGCGCTGGCCGTGGGACGTATGCAAGAGGCGCTTGCACGCACTCCGCTGGTGCCCGATGCGGGCTGGTGTGCGACGGAGCGGCCGTTGAATTTTCATCAAGACGTGCAGCCGGTGCTCGATGCCGCGTGCATCGAGTGCCACGACCAGGGTCACCCCCGGGGAATCGATCTTCGGGCCGACAAGACCGACGGGTTCAGCCTCGGCTATGAAAACCTCCGCCCGTGGGTCAAGGTCTCCGGCACGCGCGGCGGTCCGCCGAAGATTGCTCCCAAGTCGGTCGGCGCCATCGCTAGCCCGTTGATCGCGATGCTCGAGAAGGGCCACAACAGAGTGACATTAGCGCCGGAGCAAATGAGCCGGCTGGTTACCTGGATCGACGTGGGCGCCCCGTATTACGGCACGTACGCACTCTCTCGCTACGACGCGCCGTTCGGCCGCTGCATCGTCCGCGACGCCGGGCCGCTATGGCGTGCGTTGGGCGATGCGTGTGGGGAGTGTCACAAGCCGTCCAACCCGCCAAGCCTGCCCGAGCAGGCCTTCGGCCGGACGCGCAAGGGCCGCGGATTTTCATGGCGCGAGGCTCAACGCTACGACACGACCAACGCGGTGTTGGTCAACCTGACACATCCCGAGCAGAGCCGCCTGTTGCGAGGCCCGCTGGCCAAGGACTCCGGCGGCTTGGCTCTGTGCGGCGGTTTCGAGTTTTCCACCACGGCCGATCCCCGTTACCGCGCCGCTTTGGCCGTGATCGAAGGCTGGTCCCGCGAGCTACAAGAAAAGCCCCGTGAAGACATGCCCGGTTCCACGCCCTGCGCCGAGTACACCGTCTGGTGGAAGAAACGCCTCGAATCCGAAGCGATTGAACGGAGTAGCCGGCGAGCGTTGAGCGATAGTAGCCAGTTTGAATGATCCTCGTGACGACGCTTCGCGTCGAAGAAGAACCGGTTCCCGTTCCCATTGTTTGGCCGAAGGCCATGCTCACCGTAGCCTCGGGCAAATATGGCCTTCGGCCAAACTGCTACCCGGCGCTCACTCCATCTCGTCGGCCCGATCGTCGGGACGGGGCGGTTTGGCGACGCCTTTTCCGTTGTAGCGAACGACGAGGAAGATCAGCGGCTCGTCGCCCGTGTTGGTTATGCCGTGAAAGACCCAGGGGGCAACGTAGAGAATGTCGCCGCGTTTGGCGGGCGATTCTTTACCGTCCAGCGACCAGGTGCCGCTGCCCTCGACCAGGGCCAGGTATTCCTCCTCGACGTGGCGATGGGCCTTGTGGACGGTCTCGCCCGGTTTGACCACGGCGACGGCCACCAGCACGTTCTCCGTGTCGTGGGTCTTGCCGGTAAAGTACCGCCGCATCTCGCCCCAATCGGCCACGTGCCCCGGAGCGCCTTCCCAGGCAACGATCTTCGACGGCAGGTCGTCCGATTTCGCATCGCCGGAATCCGGCTCGGCAGCAACGCAGGGCAGTGCAACGGCCAGGAGGACAACCAACGAACCCAACCACGCCATGTTTCGGATCGGCATCTCGATACACCTCGTATTTCAGGGAATTCGGGAGGGCAACGTGCCCGCGAGAGTTACATTTACCATACGCGGATCTGCGGAATGAGTCAACGATCGAGAGATGGCTACTATACGCACCGGCCCGATGTCTGCTATCATGGCGGCGGATCGGAATCGAACCGCGCAGCAGGAGTTTGACCATGTCCGTCGAGCAGTCCAGGCAGAGAGTCTTCGCGGCCATCAACCACCAGCCGGTCGATCGAGTGCCGGTGATGTATCGCGCGCTTCCCGAGACGGACGCGAAGCTCTGCGAACATTTTGGCTTGGGGCCGGTCAACGATCATTGGCCCGAGCTTGCCGAGCGGCTGGGGGTCGACCTGTTCTCCGGCGGTTCGTCGATGGGCCGGTACACGCGGCTGGCGCCGAAATACGTGGGGCCGGTCACCGATGAACACTGTTTGTTCCATCTGGAGTTTGTCTGGGGGCTGATGGCCAAGGAGATCTCCGCCGAAACGCATACCTACGTCGACTGGCCCGACCATCCCATGGCCGAGTTTACTTCGGTTTGGCAGGTCGAAGAGTACCCCTCGCCGCGGATCGAGGATTTCGATTTCACCGGCATGGCGGTCGACGACGGTGCCCCGGTTCGCGGTCTCTGGAGCACGGGCCGATTGAACCACGTTTACATGCTCGCGGCCCGGCTCCGCGGCATGGACCGGCTGCTGATGGACATGGCCGCCGACCCGGCGATGGCCGAGGCGATTATCGACAAGGTGGGCACGTTTGCCGTGGAGTTCAACCGCGCGGCCTTGGCCCAAGTCGGCTCGCAGTTGGACCACTACGTCCACTGGGACGACGTGGCCATGCAAAACGGGCTGATGATGGGCCCGGTGCAGTGGCATCGGTATCTGAAGAAGTGGTCCGAAATACTCTACGCCGACGCGAAGCAATACGGGCTGAAGGTGTTCTACCATTGTTGCGGCAGCTATCATCCGATCATCCCGACGCTAATCGACATCGGCGTCGACATCCTCGACCCGGTGCAGACGTCGGCCCGGGAGATGGACCTGGCGACACTCAAACGGCGCTACGGCAACAACGTCTGCTGGCACGGCGGCATCGACGTGCAGAAGCTTCTGCCCAAGGGAACGCCCGCGGAAATTCGCGCCGCGGTGGCCGAGGCGAAAGAGCTTTTCGGCCACGACGGCGGTATTGTGCTTGGGCCGTCGCACGAGATTACGCCCGACACGCCAACCGAGAATATCTTGGCCGTGTATGGGGGGTGAGTTGGTGCTAGACCTGAACGAAGGGTGGCTGGGGTCGAGTTGCGAGGAACGAGCAGCGAGCCCCCAGAACGCAACGAGCGAGAAAAGTGCAAAGGCAAGAAAGAGGCAGAACCGTTTTCAGCTTAGACAGTTCTTGTCGAATTTTCATGCCGACCCCGTTTTCGTTCGCCACTACTGACTACTGCCGGCCCGCGGCTCCGGTGCAACGGATTGTTATGTCGCTTTCTTCAGGTTTGGTAACGACGGGCCAAATTCAATCACGTTTGTGCCAGCCATTATTAGATCATCACGAAGAATCATCACGCCCCGAAAGTATTTTGCCAGAATTCGGTTTCCGCCGAGTTCTTTGCGAACAAGTGATGGGTTGTCTGAAAGTTCCTGTTGCAGCGACAGCAGAAACGGGAGTCCCCGTTCGTCATTTATGTAATCGTCAAGTTGCAGTATCGGTGATTTCGGGTAGTCGCGAAGTGTCGATGCGAGATGTGACGATGCGAGCCGATCTACGACATCGAAAACGTAGGTCTTCGGAAGCGTAAATGTTCGTGGACCATCACCCAAGTCGATGCAGCAGGCCATCGTCTCGAACGACATGGGTGTGAATGTGGCAGAACCGGAATCGAAGCGGACGTGAATCGAATCGTCGTGGCCGTATTCAATATCGCTATTGCATTCTTCGGCGAGAATTCGAATGCGTTTCTTGAATCGCTGCATAGGACACCGGGTGATTTAGGATCACACCGACAGTAGTCAGTAGTGAGATTTCTTCTCCAACCTTTCGACGAGATGGCCTCTATACTCCCCACGCTCACGGCGCGTCGCCCAGGTCGGCTTGGAGTTTCCCCAGGCGTTTCTTAAGTTGCCCGATGACCTTCGCATGAGCTGCGTCGTCAACGGCGTTGCGACTTTCGTGCGGCTCGCTGGCCAGATCGTAAAACTCCCAGCGGCGATCTTCGGCCCGATCCGTTAGGCCGTCGTAATGGATCAGCTTGGCGTCGTGGGTGCGGATGCCGAAATGGGCCGGCCGTTGGCGACTGCCCGCGTAATAGCGGTAGTACATCGCGTCGCGCCAGTCGGCCGGTGTGTTGCCCGCCAGATTGGCGCGAAAGCTGCGCCCCTGCATCGCCCGGGGCGGTTTGGAGCTGGCGTAATCGAGAAACGTGGGCGCGAAATCGACGTTGAGGATGATGTCGTCGAGCACGGTGCGCGGTTCGATCTCGCGCGGGTAGCGCACGACCAGCGGCATCCGCAGGCTCTCTTCGAGCATGAACCGTTTGTCGAAGTAGTTATGCTCACCGAGAAAATACCCCTGGTCGCTGGTGTAGATAACGATCGTATCGCGGGCCAGTTCGTGCTTGTCGAGATACTCCAACACCCGGCCGATGTTCTCGTCGATCGCCGCGCCGGCGCGGAGGAAGTCCTTGACGAATTTCTGGTACGTCGCCCGGCGGACGGCTTTGGGATCGGCGGTGTCCAATTCGAGTTTTCCGTCGCCGTGACCCGGGCGGCTCATCCGCTGGGTGAGAATCTCCAGCGGCCAACCCGGCACGAGCGTACCCTTCGGGCCGGTCGAGCCGAACAGCGTCTCGGGCTCCGGCAAATCGACGTCGCGATACAGCTTCCCGTGGCGGGGGTGAAACTGCCACGGCTCGTGCGTCGCCTTGAAGTGCAACATCAGACAGAACGGCTTCTCCGACTCGCGCGATGCGAGCCAAGCCAGGGCTTTGCCGGTAAACACGTCGGTGCTATAGCCGCCCTCTTGCACGACGGGCTTGGTCTGATCCATTTCGTACATCACCGGGTTGTGATAGCGGCCCTGGCCCTTGATGATATTCCAGTAGTCGAACCCGGCCGGCGGTTTCTTCAGATGCCACTTACCGACCAGGGCTGTTTGGTAGCCGGCCTTCCGCAGGCGTTTGGCGACGTTGTCGGCCGCCGGGTCCAACGCCCCGGAAAGCGTCTTCACGCCATTGACGTGGCTGTACTGGCCGGTGAGAATCGACGCCCGGCTGGGTACGCAGATCGAGTTGGTGCAGAAGCAGTTGGTCAGCCGAGCCCCCTGTTGGGCCAGCCGATCGATGTTCGGCGTCTTGACCCAAGGGGCCAGCCGGCCTCCGTAACATCCCCAGGCCTGGCTCGTGTGGTCGTCGGCCATGATGAAGAGGATGTTGGGCCTGGGAACCGGTTCGGCCAGAGAGGTTCGGGCCGTGCCGAGTAGCAATAGGCCGATCCCAATCACACCGGCAAGCCGGCCAGTCGATCTCATTTGCATCGTATTCACTCCCGGTCTTGGATCGTCGCGATGATCGCCAAGTCATTCTACTCCGGATTGGCGCGGAAGCCAGCGCCGGGGGCCGTAAGTCCGTCATGGATGAGGTTACGGTCCGCGGCCACGGCGGTGTTCCATCCGCCTCTGGCGGAGGGTGCCGTCTCTTGTCCCACCCCACAAGGCTACGGCCGGTTCCATTGTCATGGTATAATCGTTCTCGATGTCAATAGAATCGGCGGTTGGGAATCGATGGTAATACCGAGCCCGGCAGGAGTATGGCCATGCGGCAGTTAACGCGACGCGATGCACTGAAAACTCTGGGCGGATCGATGGCCGCGTTGTCGATGGGACACGCGTGGGCAGAGGCAAACGAAGCATCGGTTCGTGAGGCGGTCTCGGTGGGAATCGTGGCCGACGTGCATCAGGACGTGATCCACGATGCTCCCGCGCGAATGAAGTATTTCGTGAACCAGATGAACCGGCGGAAGCCCGATTATGTGATTCAGTTGGGAGATTTTGCGCTGCCGCACGAGCACAATCAGCCGTTTATGGATGCGTGGAATGGATTTGCCGGGCCGCGGTATCACGTGTTGGGTAACCACGATACCGATCACGGCTTCACCAAGCAACAGACGATGGACTGGTGGGCCATGCAAGGGCGGTATTATTCGTTCGACGTCAAGGGCTGGCACTTTGTCGTGCTCGACGGCAACGACGCCAACCCCCGGCCGTGGTCCGGGTACAACCGTTACATCGACACCGAACAGTTGGCCTGGCTGGAAAAGGATCTGGCATCGACCGCCAACCCCACGGTGATCTATTCCCACCAGAGTATAGAAAAGACCGACAGCGGCGTGGCCAACGGCGAGCAGGTCCGCAAAGTCCTCGAGCAGGTCAACCGCAACGCCGGGCAAACTCGGGTGTTCGCCTGCCTGTCTGGTCATCACCACGCCGATTACGTGAAGACCATCCACGGCATCCATTACCTCCAGATCAACAGCATGTCTTACCAATGGCTTGGCGGTGAGTACAAACGCCGGCGGTTCGCTCCAGACGTTGAAAAGGCCCATCCGTGGGTCAGCTACACCGCGCCCTACCGCGATCCGCTCTATGCCGTAATGACGCTCGACCCCAAGTCAGGCACGATGAGCATCGAAGGGATGAAAACCACGTTTATCCCGCCGGCGCCGAAAGAGTTGAACGTACCCGACGCTGAAGGCGGTACGCCAACGATTACGGCGCGGAAGCTGGAAGTAGGGGTGGGGTGGGACCGATAATTGACGATCCTGAACCGCTAGTGCTCGGTAACGCCTGAAATGGCACACCGCGCGTTTTGGCAAGGCCGCCGATTCGTGTCAAGCACCTGGAGCGAGATTTCCTGCCAAGACGGCCGCCACGATTCACACGGAAGAAGTGGTTCGACGGATGAACCCCGCCGGCGGCGTGCTCATGCGCATTCGTTCAGTTTCGCTCTGGTCAGTCGAACGACTCCGTCGACCGTGAACGTGCGGAGAAAATCGACCATGTTTCGGCTTTGCTCCAGGGATTCCAGGTCGATGCCCGGCAACTGCCGCCGCAGTTCCTCCATCCCCGCGTCCGTAATCGTGCCCCCCTGCACGAAGCGATCGTCGTTGGCCACGGTGTTCATGATTTTCTCGTGTGCGTCGATCTTCACCCCGAACGTCTTGTCGACCTGGAAGAAGATGTCCAGGAAGTCGATCGATTCGGCGCCCAGGTCGTCGGTCAGCCGCGCCTCGGGAGTTACCTCCTCCTCTTCGACGCCCAAGGCATTGGCGACAATCTGCCGCACTTTCTCGTAGATTTCATCGTCGGTGATGACCGTCTTCATGTTTCTTCCTTTCATCCGCATGTGCTTCTCCGGCCGATGACGGCCGCCTGTCGGCTCCGACCGGCCGTTGCACGCGCGTTGTGTCGTACACCTGCTCGGCCAGTGACTCGTAGGACTCGTTGACGAATTGGGCGTAGATGCTGGTGATCATCGGATGGGCGTGGCCGAGCTGTCGCTGTACGAAGAGCAGGTTCCCGTTGGACCGAACGTAGGCCAAGTAGCCATAGGTGTGGCGGAGCAGTTGGACGCTTGCTCGATCATCCTGCCCGGCCGCGCGGAGTACGCGCACCACGCGGCGATACAAACCGGTCCGCTCCAAAGGGGTCCTGCGCTGGCTGAAAACAAGCGGCTGCGTCAAGTCGTTCGGGTCGACTCCTTCGGGCAACAGCGCCGGACGCGTGCCACCGGCGAACTGTTTGACGAGTTCCCCGATCTCGGCCGGCAGGTAGACCGTCCGGTCGCGCCCCCGAAGCCCCGTGACGACAAAGACCGGCCGCCCCTGCCCGACGACCGTGTCGGCAAGTCGGAGGTGGCAGAACTCGGTTGTGCGCAGCCCGGAAAAGAGAAGCCCTTCGATAATCAAGCGATCCAACTGCGCGGAAATCGCCGCTCGGCCGCTCGCCTCCCGGCAACGAGCCCGCACGTGCTCAAGTAACGAGTCCGTCTCCTCCAAGGAGAGGAACATTTCCGGGGTCAGTTGCCAGGCGGAAGGCATTGCATCTTCTCCCATCGGTTATGTTGCTATTATATTGCAACAATACAGATAAGTCAAGATGCTTTTGAACTTGCCCGGACATTTCATCGACGTGGTTTCTCGTTGCCACGCTTCGCGTCGTAATGCACGGACGTGACGCTTTGCGCCGACGAGTCGGAACTCTCAGTGATACAACGGGTTGCGACGACGCGAAGCCTCCGGACTTGCGTTCCCACGCAGAAGCGTGGGAACGAGGGGAACACCGCCTCGCTTACCGTGGACGTAGACCACCGTCTCTGATCCGAATTAGGGACAGCAGATGTTCGGGAAAAATAAACGTGGGGACCTGACCCACGCTGCCGTCGGCATACAGCGCCAGGAAGGCGCCGCGGGAGATGGTCCCCATAGCGGCCATCGGGTTCTCTTCGTCCAGGGTGAGGTCCTCCGGCTTGGTCCAGGGGACCGTCTTGTCTGGCCCGGCCTGAACGACCAGAAAGACATGCGACGTGCCATCGCTGCCGAAGTCGGAGAGATCGGGCCCACCCTTGCCTTCGAAGGGCGTCCCCCGACCGGTGAAGACCATCATTGCGGTTTCCCCCGGGCCATCCACGCCGGCCGACTTGTAGGCGTCGGGCATCTTGTCGATCAGCGCTTTGTTGTGCTCGCTGTCCCACGGCTCGTCGAGATGGAACTGCTCGTAGAGGGCGCTCTGTCCCCCGTCCAAGTACGGCAGGATAGCCACGCGCCAACTCAGCAGCGGTTCGCCCTGTGCGTCATAGATCGCCTGGCCTGGGAATCTCCTCTTTTCCGCCGCGAAACTGTGCATCGCCGTGCCGATATTCTTGAGGCGATTTTGCTGCGCGCGATAGGTTGTTTCCTGATTCGTGCTGGGGCCGCGCTTGAGCACGAAGAGCAGTTCACCGCCGTCTTCGGTGGACTTGAACTCTGCCGGCCGCTCCTTGTCGTCGGGCGAAGCGCAGATGCGAAGCGAATCTCCGTCCAGTTCGTAGATTCCCCGCAAGGGCCAAGATTCTTTGCCCAACTGGAGAGTAATGTCGATCGTCTTGGGCGAGGCCGTGGAATCGACCACCGTGCTCCCTTCTGTCTCCACGACGGAATCCGAGGACGTAAGCCCGTCGCCGGCAAAAGTCCAATTCGCCTCGTCCCAGACGGGGGTCGGGTGACCGTTACGGTCCGCCGTCTCCACGTGCCACACACCCTCCAGTTCCGTCGTCCTGCTTTCCTCCGGTTCCCCGGAGCAACCGGCCAGCCCCCACGCCACCGCCGCCGCCAACGCACATGGCATGACTTGCCTCATGACAGATCCCCTTTCCACTTGTGTCGTGTTGCCGAAGTCCCAACGCGTGCGCGATTCTGGCAATAACCCCAACCGGTGTCAAGTACCTGGAGCAAAATCCCCTGCCAACGTGATGGGCACGGCGGAAAACGGCATCGAGTTCCTCTTCTTGCCGTGGCTCGTCCATGGGTCGGGGCCGCTTATCTCCTTCCTTCTCGCCCTCCACTCGCTTGACACGGCCCCCGGGAGGGGGTATGGTCGGGGCTTGATGGCGAGTCCCGCGTCGACGATAGAAGGAAAACCGAAAATGAGTGCGAAAATCAGCCTTTGGTGTAGCATGGGCCCCCGGCCCGTGGCGCGGCCGAGAAACACCCCAAACCGCGGCTTCACCTTGGTCGAGCTGTTGGTGGTGATCGCCATCATCGGCATTTTGATCGGGTTGCTGCTGCCGGCCGTGCAGGCGGTGCGGGCGGCGGCGCGGCGGTTGCAGTGTAGTAACCACCTCAAGCAACTCGCATTGGGCTGCCACACTCATCTTGAAGCGAACAACGAATTCCCCTTCGGTCGGAAATACGACATTTGGGATACCTACACCTGGACGCAGGCCGTCCTGCCGAGTATCGAACAGATGGCGGTCTACGAGAAGTACTGGACGTATCCACAGCGGGGATACACGACGTCGTATCCCGGCCCGAACGGTCCCATCGGCAACGACGAGCGCCTGCGCGAGGCCCGGCACGCAACCATCGAAACATATTGCTGCCCCAGCGACCAGAGCCCCACCGACAACGAAATGAATACAGGCTCGTACGGTTTCCGGCGAGGAAACTACACCGGCTGCGTGGGTAGCGGCGACATGTACGGCGAGTCCGTCGACAGTACGTCGGGGCCCTGGGGTAAAGGCGCGTTTGGGGTCGAGCACGGCCAGAGTTTCGACGAGCGCAAGGTTGGGACACCAGAGACGGCGTTCACCGACGGCATGACCAACACGCTGCTGATTTCCGAAAACCTGGTACCCAACGTCTCGTCGGGCTGGGGTGGACCGATGGGCGAAACCATTTACGGGAACATGGGCGGGGCCCTCTTCTCGGCCACACTCACGCCCAATTCCTCCGCCCCCGATCGGGTTTACGGGCCGTGTCCCCAGAATCGCGGTGACGGGACGTATAAGCCCCCCTGCGTGATGATGGCCAACTCGGCATGGTGGCAGCCCAGCGCTGCCGGGGCGTATGCCGCCGCCCGGAGCAATCATGCCGGCGGAGTCAACGCGGCCATGGCCGACGGCTCCGTGCGTTTCTATACCGACTCGATCGATCAAACCGTTTGGCGGTCCTTGGCAACCCGGGACGGTAACGAAACCGTCACGCTGCCGTAACTCATGGAGAAACCCTGGTGAGACGAAGACACCTACTGCCGGCGATGGCGACGTCGTTGTTGCTTTTCACGGTGGGCTGTGGCGGTTCCACGGTCGTTAGCGGAACAGTCACCTACAACGGCGAGCCGGTCGCCAACGGATCGATCCAGTTTCTTCCCGAGGACGGAAAAGGGCCCAGCGCGGGTGGGATGATCACCGGCGGCAAATACCGGATCGCAGAGAAACTGACCCCGGGCAAGAAGACCGTGCGGATCGAAGGCTTCAAAGTGCTTGACGTCCCGACCAGCAGCGCGGAGATGCAACGTCGGGCGGAAGAGGGGGTCGCGGTCGAACAGGCCGCCCAAATCCCGGAAAATGCCGTGGGGAACAACGCCACGGTCGAGGTGAAGGCGGGGGAGCAAACGCTCGATTTCAAGCTCACATCGCCCGCGGACGGATAGCGATTTGGCGCCGCTTGCGCGGTAATGGGCGGTGCGCACCAAACGTCCCGCGGGCAGGACCGATTCGATGATTGACCGCGAGCATCGAGATCAATTGGCCGAGTTGATTCGGCACCTGGCAAATGGGTGTATTACGACGGGTGAATTTGACGATTTCCACATGTTCGTCGACTCCGAGGACCCGGCGGTGAGCGCCGTTTCCAACGAGGCTTGGGGTCTCTATGATGACGTATGGCCCGCTTGGGCGTATCGCCTTCGCGGCCACCACAAGCTTTCTCCGGAAGTTCGCCGTCAGGTCGCCATTTGGGCCGTGTTCCTCTACTCCGATACCGAGTACGAGTGGCCGGGTGGTTTCTACTCGCCCCCCGGAGGCGATTGTCTTCTGATACTGCTTTGTGCTTTGCTGATACCGGCGGGAATCTTCCTCTCGATGTTCAGCGTCCTCAGTTCGCGATTGCCCATTTTGGGTGTGGCCTGTCTCTTTCTGGCGACCTGCATTTACAGCTATTCCCAGCGATTGGACCAACGTGCTCGGGAGCGTTGGCTCGCTACACAAAACGAAATCGGCGACTACGACGTCTGGCCCTTTCTTCGCACGTCGGACTTCCAAGAGGCGAGAAAACGTCCGAGACTCTTGGCGGGTTCGTCGACCAACACCGCATCGCCGCGGGAACGATAGGAAGTGCCTGCTACACGAAAGGAAGGCATCGCTATGCGTTATATTATCAACCTCGCAATGCTGGCAGCGGCTTGGATTCTGATGGGCCCTGTCGCGGGCGCAAGCCCACCCGCGGAGCCGGTTGCTTTGGAGGTTCCCGCCTCGTGGGAATACAGTGCCCCGCTGATCGCGCCGGAGGATCGCGAGCAGGATCGCAGCCGGGCGCAGAAGGATCCGACCGTGGTTTTTCACGGGGGGAAGTGGCACGTCTTCATGACCGTCAAGCTGCCGGGCAAGTCGGCTATCGAGTATTGTTCGTTCGAGAACTGGGCGGATGCCGACAAGTCGCGCCGCACGATCCTCACCGTCAGCGACAGCGACTACTACTGCGCCCCGCAGGTCTTCTACTTCGCCCCGCACAAGCGGTGGTACTTGATCTACCAGATGGGCGTGCGGGGGCAGAAATTCATGTGGGTCGCGTATTCCACGACCGCGACCATCGACGATCCCGGCTCGTGGACGCAAGCCCGACCGATCCTCGACGGCGGACCGAACGATCCGCGTAAGGTCGGAGGGCTCGACTATTGGATCGTCTGCGACGACCGGCACGCCTACCTGTTTCTCACCAGCCTCAACGGCAAGATGTGGCGGCTGCAAACTCCCCTGGCGGATTTCCCCAAGGGCTTCGACCACTGCGAACTGGCACTGGAGGCCCGGATCTTTGAAGCGAGCCATACCTACAAGCTCAAGGGAACGGATAAGTATCTGACGATCATCGAGGAGAACGGCCGGCGATATTACAAAGCCTATCTGGCCGACCGGCTCGACGGCGAGTGGACGCCGGTGGCCGACACGGCAGACCGTCCGTTTGCCGGATGGAAGAACGTCCGCCCGGCGCACGGCGTCGAGCCCTGGACCGACAACATCAGCCACGCGGAACTCCTCCGCGACGGATACGATCAGACGCTCGTGGTCGATCCCGGCAACCTGCGACTCATCTTCCAGGGCATGTGGGACAAGGACAAGTCGGGCAAAGCGTACGGCCAGTTCTCCTGGCGGATCGGCATGTTGACACCGACTGTGGAAAGCCCCGCCGATTGATGACCGCCACAGAATGATGTGAGACACTACCTGGAGAGAACCCCATGCGAAGCCCGTATATTGCCTGCAAACCTCTGATCGGACCGTGCATCCTGTTGCTGATTGCCACTTCAGCCCGCGCCGCGGCAGCGGATCGGCCGAATATCCTCTTCATCATGTCGGACGATCATTGTGCCCGGGCCGTGGGCGCTTATGGCATGCGTTTGGCCGATCTCAATCCGACGCCCAACCTGGACACACTTGCTCGCGGCGGCATCCTCTTCGACAACGTCTTCTGCACCAACTCGATCTGCACGCCCAGCCGGGCCAGTGTCCTGACCGGGCAATACTCGCACCGCAACGGCGTGTTCGACCTTTACGGTACGCTGTCGGGCGAGAGAAACTACCTGCCCAAGGAAATGAAGAAGGCCGGCTATACCACGGCCGTGGTGGGCAAGTGGCATCTCAAGGATTCGCCGAAATTCTTCGACTACTTCTCGGTGATCGCCGGCCAGGGTCGCTACATGAACCCGGTGATGCACACCAGCGAAGGCGGCACCATGCGGACGGTCCGTTTCGATAGCACGCTGGTGCGAGACATCGAGGTCATCGATACCGAGGGGCATTCCTCCGACGTGCTGACCGACATTACGCTCGACTGGCTGGACAAGCGTCGGGACCGGACGAAGCCGTTCTTCCTGATGCATCACTTCAAGGCGCCGCACGACATGTTCGTGTATGCCCCGCGCTACGAGGACTATCTCAAAGACGCCGATATCCCGGAGCCGACCAATCTTTACGACCAGCCCGGCCCGCACTTCGGTTCGATTGCCACTCGGGGAGAAGACGACTCGCTGGTCGGGGTGATCGGCTCGACGATCTCTCCGCAGAAGACCAAACGCAATCTCACTCGGTATTACCGGCGAAAGATCCAAGACCTTACCGGACGCAACGACCTGAGCGACCGGGAGTTGACGCATCATTCTTATCAACTCTATGTCAAAGAATATCTTCGCTGCGTGAAGGGGATCGACGACAACATGAAGCGGATCATCGACTACCTGCGAGCGAACGAGCTGCTGGAAAACACCGTCATCGCTTACACCAGCGATCAGGGCATGTTGCTGGGCGAGCACGACTACATCGACAAGCGCTGGATGTACGAAGAGTCGATCCGCATGCCGCTGATCGTCCATTGGCCGAAGATGATCGCCCCGGGTGGCCGCTGTGACTGGCTGATCAACAATACGGATTTCGCCCCCACGCTGCTCGATCTCGCCGGAATACAGCGCCCCGGCTACATGCAGGGCCTCAGTTTCGCCGGCGCGATGGCCGGCGGCGAGGAACCGGAGGGTTGGCGTACCGGAACCTACTACCGCTACTGGATGCACATGGCCCACGGGCACAACAACCCGGGCCATTTTGGCATTCGCACGAAGCAGTCCAAGCTCATTTTCTTCTACGGCACCGACTACACCGACACCCACAACAAGCGGCTGGTCACCACGCGCGAGGGCAACCGCTTCTGGAAGAGCACGCCGGCAGCCTGGGAGTTTTACGATCTGAGCAAGGATCCTCACGAAATGCATAACCGGTTCGGCGATCCGGAATACCAGGAGGTTATCGGGGCGCTCAAGGCGGAATTGAAGAAACTTCGTGAAGAGCTCGGCGATACCGACGAGGACTATCCGCGGATCCGTGCAATCGTCGATGCCCATTGGAACGATTGATTCGTCGGGTGCCACCCTACAAGGCACCTTCAATCTGCCCTTTCCAAAGAACCTTGAAATCGCCGGCCATCGGACTCCACATGTGTTGCGGGGGGACCGAAGTCTCGAACACCTCGACGTCTGCCCGCAGAGTCAGCTTCTCGCCGGCCAAAACGCGCTGCACAAGCTCCGGCTCGAGGAAGCGCATGCCGCCGCCGTCATCCCGGACGCTGCCGGCCAGTCCGCCGCGTTCGTCGGCCTTTCCGATTGGCTTCCCACCAAGAAAGATCTGGTAGCTGTAGCTTCTGCCCATCGTGTACCCGGGGCGGTGTTGGATACGAACGCGCGTGGGGGCGTTTTGGCTCCAGGTCCAGCCGATGGTGTCCTTCGTGCCGTCCTTCTCGTGCTTGACTACCAGGCCGGAGTTGACCTTGATTTCGATCTCCTCCGGCTCGACCTCGGTGACGGCCAGAATCACCGGCGCCGAGTCGATCTTGCCTTTCCAGAATTTCCACGGCCCCTGGTACGGTTTCGCGATGACTGAGCCGTCGGGCCCGACGGAGACCTCGACCTCGGGCTTGCCCGTGTTCTCGTAGGCGGCCACGACGCGATACTCGCCGGGCGGAATCTGCTCGCCTTTGCTGGAGAGCAGGTATATCTCCAAGCGATCCGGCCCCATCGTGTCATTTCGCAACCGGACGACGTCATCCATGCCGGGTCCCGGCGGCGGCATGCCGGGGTCGTAGGGCGAGCGGCGGAAGACTTTGCCGGTCTTGGTGTCGGTGAACTGAAGCGTGGCTTTCCGTGACTGGCCGCAACGATTCAGCAGGTTGACGACCTCTTCGCCCAGCGTCGTGCTGGGATCATAGCGCAGATGGAGTTGGAAGTCGACCTTGGCCCCCATCGGCACTTGGGCTTTCTCGGTGTCCAAGCGGCATCGCAGTCCAAGATGCGGCGTGCCCCAGCGTTGTTCGTTGTCGACGTGCGTGTTGATGTCCGGTGAGTCTTCATCGGCGGCGACGATCTCCACCTCGATCGGCGAGAGTTCCAGCTTTCCGGTCCAGGGCGTGGCTTCGCCTTTGTAACGCACTTCCTTGGGCGAGGTGAACGTGGCGGCGATTTTGTACTTGCCCGGCGGTAGCTTCCAGATGTCCGTCGTCGTGTCCAAGTGCGATCCCTTCGCCCCGTCGATGCTACGAATGCTCACCGGGATCGTCAGCCGCTCGTCTGGAAACGGACGAATCACCTTCCACTTGGGCGAGTACATGACGTCGACCCGCTGCATCGTCGGTTTGACCGTCTTGCCGTTGGCATCGGTGACCGATACGTTGAACAAGAACGGATTGCCCGACTGCACCGCCAGCCACGGTCCGCCGCCGTAATGGTGGTTGCGAAGCTCAAGGCTCAAGTCAAACTGTTCGGACGTGGTGATGCGCGGCCGTGCAACGACGAGCCGCCCGTTGAGCCCGATGGCCGGTTTGCTCCAATTGGACGGGGCGTCGTCCTTGTGCCGAGACTTCCAAATGGTCTCGGCGGTGGAGTGAGCCAACGCTTTGCGCCGTTCGGAATTTCCATCGGACACCTCGACCTTGAAAAGAACGTCGCCGTCGAGGAACGCGAACACGTTTCGTGACCCTTCTTGAGCAGCCGCCGCTTTGAGCGCATGGAACTCGGCCGATTCGTAGCGGTAATCGGGCTCGGTCAGCGGCAGGAACGGGGTTCTCGAAACGTTGGGATCGGCCGGTTGTGGCTGCTTCGGGGCAAGTCGGTAACAATTGACAAACACCTCGGCTTGCGACGGCCCATGCTTCAAGGCAACCGGCTTCCGCCAGGCGGCCTTTGCAGGCAGCTCCGGATCGCCCGGTCCGCTGACGTGCTCCAGTCCCGGAAACTTCTTCGGCAGCAGATCGGCCGGATAGGCCCAATCGGTGAAACGGTTCCCGACCACGGCCGCGAGCGTCTTCTGCGTGTTGACGGGGATCAAGACGGGTCCCGCTCCCGGCGGTTGCACTGGCGCCGGCGGGGTCGGCGGCTCGCCGGGCCGTTCTGCCTCGCCGGAGACGATTTCGATCTCCACCGGATTGCTGAAAACTTCAACGTACGGCGTGTTGTCGGGCGCTCCGCGAGGTGTCATGCGGAAACTGATGCGGACCGTGTGTTTGCCGGAACTCCAACGAAGGTCGCCCTCGCCGCTAGTCGACCTGCGGGGAACCCGGCTGAAGCCGTTGGTCACCGTTGTCGAGTTGCCCAACTTGACCGGGATTCCCGTGACCGTCTTGCCCGGCGCCGGACAAGCGGCCGAGCATCCACCGAGGTAAGTCACACCGTCGATATGCGCAAAGCAATTCGTCACCATCCAGCCGACTAGGTGAAACTCCTCCGATCCGTTGTTTCGCAAGTCAACCTTGACGACCGGTGCTTCCGTCGCGTTCCACTCAGCCTTGTCCGCTCGTAGCCGGACTTGCACACCGCGAGCCGGAACGCCCCAGGATGAGTTGTCGACGGTGTCTTCATCACTGCCACGCATCGGCATGGAGACGGCATCGCTGGCCCCCAGCGCAGCTTGCAGATCGCGTTGCCACGTGTGCCAGTTGCCGTCGCCGCGGGCGAACCCCCAGAGGAACGTCCGGCCGCCGTGCCACCGACCCAGTTCGTCGGGCACGAAGTTCTTGTCGGTCTTTTCCGGGAGGCGACCGTCAAGCGACGGGTCCATCAGCCAGAGCCAGGCCTCGCCGTAAGGGTCGTCGGCGCCAATCCTCGCGTCCTTCTCGACTCGCTGACGAAGACGCACGTGGCAGCCCCATCCCGCAGGCACGCCGGGGTTGCTGATCTGGTCGCGCCCGTAGCGAAACTCACTGCAATGCCAGTCGAGGTGGACCTTCGGCTCCAGTGCCGCGGTGAGCTTGGCAAAGGCCCGGAACCGCTGCCGGATCGCCGCAGCGTCGCCCTCGGGTTTGTCGACGCCGGCGGCTCTAATCGCTGTCAGCACGTCCACCATCCGTGTTGGCCACCGCTCTTGGCCGCCGTACACCAGCACTCGTCGCCCGCGCCATCGAGCGAGTTCCACGATCGGGCGGCTACCACCAGGCAGAAACGGCCCTTTCGCATCGTATGGGCGGTCCAATACCCAAATGTGAACGTCGGTCCAGGGCGCACGCCGGCCGGCCACGAGAGGCGCCTCGTTGTCGTAGATCACGACGTGAAATCCCCAACCGACCGGCCAGTCTCCCCGGAACGTCGGGCCGTAGTTTACTTCGCTCAACTCCCAGCCCTTGGCAATGCGCGGCTTCAGCGCCGCCAAGAGAGCGCCCATATCCCGGACGGCTTCGGGCGGCGGCAGATCGTGTCGGTCGGCCGGCGTCGTGTCGGCCCTTTCGGCCGCAGGTTTCGATAGGTCCGGCAGCGTCGCGACAGACGTTTCATGGAGCACGTGGTTGATCTGACGATCCAGCACGGGGTTGAGCGCCGCGGGGAATTTCTCATCGTCGCTCATTACGGTGATAGTGATCCCCGCTTGCAGCCACGGTATGCTGTACTTCCGAACGGCCGCGTACTGATCCCAGGCAATGCGTCGAGAGGCGTCGGGATCGGGGGGCAGGTCGCGCGGGGTGATCGAAACTCGGGCGTAGTAGTAAGGCCGCCCGAAGTCTTTCCGCTTACACGCCAAGGGCTGCTGGTCCCAATCGATCTCGACGTTGGACTTGTAGACGAACGCGTAGTTCTCCTTGTTTCCGGTGTTCTCCGCCACTTGGTCACAAAAACCGGCCAGCGATTCGCAGTCGGTGCGTTGCTCGGAGCAGTCCCGCAAGATGCCGGCGAACATTCGGCCCCAGTCGGGACCGGTCGGTTTCTCGGGCTTCGACTCGGTCACCTTCAGGGCCGTGGCGATGTCGTACTTAGCGTGGCTCCAGCGAGCATGAGCCGCCGACTCCGCTCTCCCGTCGGCCAGGTAAACGTGCCCGTGTTTCCCGCTTCCCAGGTATCGGGCCGGCTGGTCGGACGGCTGAGGAGGGATCGACGAAGGTTTCTCCATGACGTACAGCGTCATGGCGGCGTTGTTCGACGGCGTCCCTGCCGTGGGCCGATGCACCAGTGCGATCGACGACCCCTGTCCGGGCAATCGCTGGGGAGGTCGGACTTCGTCGGCCAGCAGTTCCGCTGCTTCGATCTCCCAGCCGGGCGGGAGGATCGTCAGCAACCTCCCCACGAGATCCTCGTCCGCTCCGCCGCTTGTCGTTTCCGTGCAGAACGCGCGTATGATCTCATTCCGCGGAACACCGGCCGGGCCGGAGTAGTAGACATCGAACTCCTTCGAGCCGCCGATCCGCCTGAATGTGTGCGCCCCGGCCGTTGACTGGTAGGGAGACTCTTTCTCATTTGACCTCGGCCAGAAGAAGAGGGCGAACGAGGGATGAGCCTTGCCGGTCTCCTTGGGCGATGCGTGGAAGAGCAAGCCGGCGCCCGAGGCGTGTTCGGCGATTTCCGCGCGGGAGACGGTCATCGCCGGCGGCAGCATCGCCGCCAGTCGCGCCTTGATCCGCGCCAGGGGGAGAGGTTGCTCGTCGACGGATTCCTCGCCTTCGCCGATCGATTCCGTTGGTTCGCCGGTTGGTTCCTTGCGATCGCCGGCCAAGACGGACGCGACCGCCAAGGCGGCGATCAGCAGCAGCGCCGCCGGCCAAGTGCGCGTGAGGCGAATTTCTTCGTGCCCTCGGCCATCGATCAGGCGGAGGATCCGTGTTCGCAATCGCGAGCCCTTGCCGTCGGCGGCGCCTAGCACGGCGCCCAAACATGGTGTGCCGGACGCTTGTGCTGCCCGACTCAATTCGGCCACGCGGATCAGCGATTCAGCGTACTCACGGCATTGCTGACCGGTCGCCACGACGGCGTCGTCGCAACAATGCTCGCGATGAACAGTGATCCGGCGGCTGACGTACCACACGGCCGGATGGAAGAACAGCACGGCCTCGACCACGCGCTGGAGGATATTGACCCAATGGTCGTAACGCCGCAGATGGGTCAGCTCGTGCGTGAGGACCGCCGTAAGTTGGTCGGGTGTGAGGCCCGCGGCCAGCGAAACCGGCAGCAGGATCATCGGCCGCAGCACGCCGGCCACCACCGGAACCGCCACTCGCTCGCAGTAGGCCACCGCCGGCAGGAACCGCAGTCCCAGCACGCGGGCCTGCTCTTTGACGATTGCCAACAGGCCGGGTTCCTCGACCGGCCGAGCGCGTCGGCACAATCGGCGGCCCCCGTGCAACGCCAGCCACAAGCGAATAAGCATGACCAGCACACCCGCGAAATAGACGCCCGTGGCATAAGGCGTTACCGCTTTCCAGCGAGAGCCGGCAACCGGGGCCACGCCGGCGGGCTCTTCTTCCGGCTCGGTCAAAAGGGATGCGGGTTGCTCGGCAGACACACTCACCTGGGCCCCGACCGGCATGGGCTCAAAACGCGGCAGAAGCTTGTCTTCCGGTGGCGGGGACGGGACGCCCAACAACTCGACCACTGGCGACGGCGGTTGGACCGCTTCCGTCGGCGGCGCGACGAGAGGTTCCGGAGTCGCCGGACCGGCCACGGGTGTGTCCTGTACCACCGCAACCGGCTCGGCCACCGTGCCATGCACCAGGGCAAACGTGACCGGCAGGCACGCCGTCATTAGCAACAGGGCGGTAACGTATGCCAAATACCGGCTCTGTGCCGATTTTCGGCGCAAGCACCACGCGGCCAGCATCGTCAACACCGCGATCACTAACCCCTGCCACAGAAAGTGGGCCAGCGTCAGGGTCAAGTGAACACAGAAGGCCGAATCGAGCAGTTCGTGGGGACTCATGGCAACGACTCCTTGGCCTTGCGGTTGATGATCTGGCGAAGATCCTTGAGTTCCCGTTCGTCGAGATCCGTGGTCTGGAGCAGGTTGAGCATGACCGCGGCGGCCGAGCCGTCGAACACCCGGTCGACCACGTCGTGGAGCATCTGCCGCGAGACCGTCTCTTCCTTGACGCAAGCATGATAGACGAAACTGCCTTCGACCTTCTTCCGCCGGACGTACTTCTTCTCGGTCATGATCTTCATGATGGTCATCACCGACGTGTAGGCCAGATTGCGAAACTCGGCCAGGCCGTCGCGAATCCCCCGGCCTGGCAAGGGACCCTCGCGCCAGAGGATCTTGAGAATCTCCAACTCCAGTTCCGTCGGGTGTCGCGAAGTGGGGCGAGCCATGGCCTGGTTTTCCTTGACATCGGGTGTCCTACTAATTTCTTCGACATCCTAGGGCCGGAAAAAGTTCCCGTCAAGGGGAAATATCGAACTAATTAGTAGACGCTTGGCCGTTGAGCCCCTCGAAGAAGGGCACCCGCTGCCGGGTGGGCGGATATCGGGCGCAAAGTTGACCGGCAGAGTCCCCCCCGATAGGATGAACGTGCGGCCGATCTGCAAGAATCCCATCCACAAGAAGCGACGTCTCGAAACAACAGGAGAACAGCCATGTTGCGCCCGATGCCGTCCGTTTTGGCGTTGCTGCTGGTCGCAGCCGCCGTACTGAATACACCTTGCGTATTTGCCCAGCCGCTCGGGCCGCAAACGCCATGGGCCGGGAACCCGATCCACGGACTGAAGTCTTTTGGCACCTCCGGCAAGGCCGTCTATCCGTTTACCGAAGGCGACAAGACCGAGGCCACGCTGTTTGAGCACGAGGGAGCTGGTTGCTTGACGCACATGTGGTTTGGCGGGAAATGGGAAAACTACGAGAAGATGCGGATCCGCGTCTACGTCGACGGCGAGCAGAAAGCGTCGATCGACATGGAGCTGTTCCTCGGCCACGGCATCGGCTACAAGGACGACTTCGGCCCCTGGGGCACCAAACGGATCGGCAAGACGGGCCAGCCTTCGGGCATCTACAACACCTACCGCATCCCCTTCGGAAAGTCGGTCCGCGTGACGGCCCAATTGCATCCGGGCGATACCGGGAACAAGCGATTCTGGTACATTTTCCGCGGCGTCGAAAACCTGCCGGTCGAGTTCTCCGGCGTTCGCCTGCCTGCCGACGCACGGTTGAAACTTTACAAGCTGGAAGACTACACCGCCAAGACACTGGAAGAGTTCGACCTCTGCAACACGAACCGCCCGGGCATGCTCTATCAGGTGACCGTTGCCGCTCACAGCCAGCAGCATACGTTCCTGGAGAGCTGCGTCCGGGCTTACATCGACGGCGCCGAATCGCCCATGCTGTTGTCGTCGGGGTTGGAAGACTACTTCCTCGGCACCTACTTCTTCAATCGCGGCATGTACCATAACGACATCGCCGGCCTGACCCATCTCGACAAGGAAGACCATAGCTTCTCGGCCTACCGCTTTCACGAAGAAGACCCGATCCTCTTCGCCCGAGGCCTGCGGCTGACGCTACGCTGCGGTGAGGAGATCGGCAATCAGCGCCACAACGAACGAACCCAACGCTGGAAAGCCCCGCCAACCACCTATACGACGTACGTCTGGATTTACGAGTGGCAAACGATGCGGCAGAAGAGGGTGGACAATCGACCTCGGCGCTGCAAGAATGGCGTAGCTGGATTCGCAAGCATTCAGCCGTACATGGGATCCTCTGAATTCTTGCGAATTCAGCTACACTTGGAGAAACTCGAATGAGAAGTGTGTATTGCACCTGTAGATTGGCAATTAGTGCGTGCGTTCTCTTGGCGATTGCCACCATTGCCGAGGCCGCGAAACACGAAATCAAGCCACTGACCGACGAACAGACCGAGGAGTACAAGCTGGATGCGTCCTTCTACAAGAAGGGGACAATGGTCCAGGATATTCTGATCGCCACGTCGGATCGCGTGTCGGACCATGCCCACCGGGAAGCGGCGTACCAGTTCGACATGATCATGAAGAGTATCGACCCGAAGGTTGCCCAGCGAGTGCGCGACCGCAAGGTGTTGTGCATCCTCATCGGCCACGACGAAATGACGTCCGACATGCCGCAGTTCGGCACCGACAAGACGGGCAAGGAACTCGACTTCTACAACTGGCGCAGCCGCGGATTCCTCAGTTGGAAAGGCGGCCGGCCCACGGTCGTCTTCGCCGAAGAGGACGTGCTGGAATACGAAGGCGGCATGCAACTCGAAAGCATTCTCATCCACGAGTTCGGCCACGTCATCCACGGAGCCGGTTTTGACGAAGACCTGCAAAAGCGACTCACGGAAACCTTCCAGCAGGCAAAGGAAAAAGGGCTCTGGAACGACGGGCGGGCGGCCCAGCGTTTTCGCCGGGTGAAGAGCGACACGCCGGTCAGCTTGCTCGACGCGTTGGTCAAATCGTTCCCGGACCAGTCGCCGAAACTGATCGAAAAGTGTCTCGACTGCGGCGACATCCTCGTGGGCGGCAAACCGGCCGACGCGAAAGTGAAGGTCACCGCCAAAGACAAAGTGCTCATCGTCTTCGGTGGCGAGAAGGAGTGTTACGCCGGAAAGAACCGCGCCGAGTATTGGGCCGAGGGCGTGCAGAACTGGTACGACACCAATCGCACCATGGACCACGACCATAACCACATCCACACGCGCAAGCAACTCAAGGAGTATGACCCCGGCCTGAGCAAACTCTGCGCTGAGGTGCTGGGCGATTCGCCGTGGCGTTTCGTTTCACCCCGTCAGCGCGGCGGCCGGGAACATCTCGAAGGATTCGACCCGGCCACCGCGCCGAAAGTCGAGGACCTCGACCATATCAAGGACGCGGCCAACGACTACTACGACACGTATTGGAAAGACTACTGGCAGCGACTGCGCGACAAACACACCGACACGCCCGCGGACCCAGCGCCGCCGGAACCGTCTCAGCGAAAGACGACCCCTTCCAGCGATGAGGATTATGAAGTCGTCGACATTAAGGGCTGGGCGTTTCACGTTCACAAGGAGTATCTCCACGGCGACCGGGACGTGCTCGACAACGCCCTGAACAACGCGGAGATTCAACTGGGCCACGTGGAAACGCTGCTGCCGGAGAAAGCGGTCGAGAAACTGCGCGAAATTCCCGTCTGGATCACCCCCGGCCGGCGGACGGCAGAGTACCACTGGGACCGGGGTTGGCTGATCGGCCACGGCCGCAATCCGGACATGGCACATTGCATTCAGATCACCGACATCGAGATTCTCCGCCGCACGCGCCCCACGGGCCCGTGGGTGCTGTTGCACGAACTGGCTCACGGTTACCACGACCGCGAGGTCGGCAGGGAAGATGACCGGGCCGTCGTTGCGGCGTACGACGACGCGATGAAAGAGGGCCTTTACCAGAACGTGCTGCACAGCAAGCGGGGACGAGGCACGCGGACCGAGGCTTATGCCGCAACACGCGCCAAAGAATACTTCGCCGAGAACACCGAAGCCTATTTCGGCGTCAACGACTTTTACCCGTTCGTCAAGCCCGAGTTACGGGAGTACGACCCGGCCATCCACGAGATCATCGAGCGCGTCTATCACGTCGAGGGAGAGTAGCCGATCCGGCGGCCGACGCCCTGCCGAGTGCTTGGTGCCACTGGCATCTTGCCAGTGCCTTTTAGACTCGTAGCTTGCATCCTGCCCCACCAAAACAAGCCGCGGCGACGATCGACTCCGTGCCCCGGGGGCCGACATGGGTCGATCCTGTCTCATTGGAGACTGGCTCGTACCGTGTCACTTCACGGCGATCAACTCGCGTCGTACTTCTTGGTCGCTTCCGAGTGCAAGCTACGAATTCAGAAAGCACTGGCAAGATGCCAGTGGCACCCAAATTGCTACCTGAATCTCCGCTCCTGCCCCGCCGGTCTGGCGGCAAACAGGGCCTCGGCTCTTGCGCGATCTTCTTGTGCTTGCTCTTGATGGCCAAGTTGTTCGTGTGCCTGGGCTCGCAAGGCGAAGGCCTCGGCGCAGTTCGGGTCCACGGCAATTGCCGTATCGCAGTCGCGAATTGCGGATTGCGGTCTCTTGTGAGCAACTTCGCGGTGCGCAAAATCAACCATGCCCAGTGTCGCGGCCGGATTGAGGGCCACGGCCCGGGCCAACTCGCGTTTCGCCTCATCGGCGCGGCCTTGCCTGCTGAACACGCATGCTCGTCCTACGAACGGCCCGTCCATGCGTCGGTCAAGACTGCTGCAATGGTCGAACACGGCCAGGGCCTCGTCCAGCCGTTCAAGATCGAGCAACGCCGCACCTCGCCAGTAAATCGCCTCGACGAGGTCCGGCACCATCGCTATGGCCTTGTCAAAATCTCGCATCGCCGCCGGCACGTTTCCGTTCCGGTAGGAAATCTTCCCTCGCATAACGAACGGAGCGGCGTGAGCCGGATTAAGTTTCATTGCGGTTGACACATCGGCGGAAGCGCCCAATAAGTCATTCATACAGATGCGAACATCCGCTCGAAGCAGATGCGTCTGTATATTGTCCGGCTCCAATTCAATGCCTTTGTTGAAATCAGAGAGCGCTTGGCGAAGACGACCTTGGTACTGCAACCACCTGCCACGCAACAGGTAGGCGTCGACATAGTCGGGAGCCAAACGAATCGTCTCGCTCAACTCGGCAATCGCCTTCTCACGTTCTCCCATGTCGTCAAGTAGACTAGCGCGAACAACCAAAAGTTCAGGGTGGTTCGGTTCCCCGCGCAGCGCCGCATCTATATCGGCAAGTGCTTCCGGATACTTTTGCAGCCTCCTGAAAACTATAGCCCGCAGTTTCAGAGATACAGACTCCTGCGGGTCAAGTTCGATGGATTTGGTGAGATCTCGCAATGCTTCGTCAAGGCGACCAGAGCAGAGATAAAGTTTCGCC
>CAYUIQ010000056.1:0-39536 GCA_964444795.1 uncultured Planctomycetaceae bacterium | reverse complement strand
GTCGTCGCCGTAAGTCGTTACCTGGACTATGGAAGTGCCATTCGGGTCTGACCCCGTGGGTGTGGACGAGATTAGCTCGGCTCACTAGCCGAATCGCCGCCGGTTGGCTAAACTCAGATTGGAGTCTCCCCGCGATCCGAGCCACCACCGTTTGAGCCACTGGCGACCTCTCCCGATGCCCGCGAATCTGACCGCCCAATATCTCAAGGCCGAACAAGAGTATCGCCGCGCCACCAGCGTGGAAGAGGAACTTGCGGGTCTCCAGGCCATGCTTCGGGAGATTCCCAAGCACAAGGGGACGGATCACCTCCAAGCGTCGCTGAAGACGAAGATCGCCAAGGCGAAGAAGGAAATCCAGTCGGACAAGCGGGCGGGGAAGAAGGGCGCTCGCGGCGTTCGCATCCCCCGGCAGGGTGCCGGCACGGCGATTCTTCTGGGGGGGCCCAACGCCGGAAAGAGCCAGCTCGTGGCCCGTCTCACCCGGGCGCATCCCGAGGTGGCCCCCTATCCGTTTACCACCCAGCAACCGTCGCCCGGCATGATGCCCTGGGAAGACGTCACCGTCCAACTGATCGACACGCCCCCGATCACGGCCGACTTCCTCGATCAGCACACCTACGGGCTGATTCGGGCGGCCGATTTGGCTCTATTGTTGGTCGACTTGGGCAGCGACGACGGCGTCGAACAGATGCAAGAGGTGCTCGACCGGCTGGGTGGCACCAAGACCCGGCTGGGCCGGGAGTCGTATCTCGATCGTGACGACATCGGGCTTTCCTTCACGCAAACGTTTCTCGTGCCCAACAAGATCGACGCTCCCGAAGCCGCCGACCGGCTCGACCTGCTGCACGAACTTTGTCCCTTGGACTTCCCCGAGTACGTGGTCTCGGCCCAGCAGGGCACCGGGCTGGAAGAGCTGCGCACGGCGATCTACGAGACGATGGACGTGGTCCGGGTCTACACGAAACTTCCCTCGGCCAAGCAGGCCGACATGGACCGCCCGTTCACGATCCGCTGCGGCCACAATCTGCTGGATCTGGCCGGTCAGGTCCACAAGGATTACGCCGAAGGGCTCAAGTTCGCCCGCGTCTGGGGCACCGCGGTCCACGACGGCACGGTCGTCAAGGGCGATTACATCTTGCACGACAAGGACATCGTCGAGTTGCACCTGTAGCGCACACTTCGAGCCACGACAAGACACGCCCATGACCAACGCCGAAATCGCCGATATTTTCGATCAGGTTGCCGACCTGCTGGAGTTTCAGGCGGCCAACCCGTTTCGTGTGCGGGCGTATCGCAACGGAAGCCGGACGATTCGCGATTTGCCCGAGGCGGTGGCGGCCATCGTGGGCGATCCGGATCGCCGCCTGACCGACATCCAGGGGATCGGCAAGGACCTGGCCGAGAAGGCGACCACGCTGGTCGAAACCGGCTCGCTGCCGATGCTCGACGAGTTGCTGCAGTCGATTCCCCAAAGCGTGTTGGCTATTCTCCGCGTACCCGGCTTGGGACCGAAAAAAGCGGCCGCTCTGTACAACGAACTGAAGGTGACCAGCCTCGACGAACTACGGCTGGCGTGCGAGAACGAGCAGGTGCGCCAGCTCAAGGGGTTCGGCGCCAAGACCGAGGCGATCATTCTCTCGGGATTGGATATCGCGGCCGAGGCCGATCGGCGTACCTATTGGGCGGTGGCCGACAAAATCGCCCAGTTGTTGCTGGCCCATCTTCGCGAGTGTCCGGCGGTGGCGCAACTGGAGATGGCCGGCAGTTATCGCCGCGGCCGGGACACCGTCGGCGATCTCGACGTGCTGGTCGTGGCCGGCGACGCCGAGGAGGTGATGGACCGGTTCGGCGACTTCCCGGGCGTGCAAGAAGTGTTGGCTCGCGGGGGAACGAAGATGTCGGTCCGACTGGCCAGCCGGATGCAAGTCGATCTGCGCGTGGTGCCGGCCGAGTCGTTCGGCGCGGCGCTGCAGTATTTCACCGGCTCCAAGGCGCACAACGTCGTCCTGCGGGGAATGGCCAAGAACGCCGGGCTGAAGATCAACGAATACGGCGTCTTTCGCGACGACGAGCCACTGGCCGGGCGGACCGAGGCGGAGGTCTATGCCACGCTGGACCTGCCTTGTTTCCCGCCCGAGTTGCGCGAAGCGCGGCGCGAGTTCGACTGGGCCGCGCGAGGCGAACTGCCCGAGCTGATCGAACTGGCCGACATGCGCGGCGACCTGCACATGCACACCGGCTGGTCCGACGGTCTGGAGAGCATCGAGCAAATGGCCGCCGCCGCCGAACATCGCGGCCTGGAGTACATCGCCATTACCGACCATTCGAAGCGGGTGGCCATGGCCGGCGGGCTGGACGCCGCCCGGCTGCGCAAGCAATGGGTCGAGGTGGATCGGATCAACCGCCGGATGAAAGGCATCAGGATCCTCAAGGGCATCGAGGTCGACATCCTCGAAGACGGTCCGCTCGATCTCGACGACGAGGTGCTGGCCGAGGCCGATTGGGTCGTGGCAAGTGTCCACTACGGCCAGAACCAACCGGGCGAGCAAATCACGGCGCGAATCGTCGGGGCCCTGCAAAACCCGCACGTCTCGGCAATCGCCCATCCCACCGGGCGGATGCTCAACCGGCGAAAGCCCTATCAGATCGATCTCGACGCCGTGTTGCGCGTGGCGGCCGACGAGGGGAAAATGATGGAACTCAACGCCCATCCCTCGCGGCTCGATCTGGACGACGTGGCCTGTGCGGCGGCGAAGAATTACGGGGTGCCGGTTGTCATTTCCACCGACGCCCATAACATGGATGGACTGGCCTCGATGCGGTACGGTGTGTTGCAGGCCCGTCGCGGCGGCCTGACCGCGGCCGACGTGGCCAATACGCAATCCTGGGCGCAACTGAAGAAACGAATTGGGAAACGATGAAGATCCACGAATATCAGGCCAAGGCGATCTTGGGCCAAGCCGGTGTGGCCGTTCCCCGAGGCATTGCCGTCGAGGACCCGGCGTCTGCCGGCGAAGCGTTTACCGAACTGGGTGGCGAGTTGGCCGTCGTCAAGGCCCAGATCCACGCCGGCGGACGCGGCAAGGGCACGATTCTTGACAACCCCCAGCAACACGGCGTGCAACTGGTCCACAGCGCCGAGGAGGCGACCGCGGTGGCCGAACGCCTGCTGGGGCATCAACTCGTCACGCTGCAGACAGGTCCCCAAGGCCGGCCGGTGCGGCGCGTGTTGGTCGAGGAAGGCTGCTCGATCGATCGAGAGTTGTACTTGGGCGTGGTCGTCGATCGGGCGTCGGCCGGGCCGGTGCTGATCGCGTCCGGCCAAGGCGGCATGAACATCGAGGAAGTGGCCGCCGAAACACCCGAGTTGATCTTCAGCGAACCCTTCTCGCCCGACGCCGGAGTGCGGAGCTTTCAGGCCCGCAAGCTGGCGTGGAAGCTGGGCCTTTCCGGGCCGGCGGTTCGCTCGGCCGAGAAATTCACCCGGGCGCTGGGACGCGTGTTCGTCGAGCAAGATTGCAGCATGGTGGAAATCAACCCGCTGGTCGTCACGCCCGACGGCCGGCTGCTGGCGCTGGACGCGAAGATGTCGTTCGACGACAACGCCCTGTTTCGGCACCCCGACCTGGCCGAGTTGCGCGATCTGGCCGAAGAGGAGCCAGCCGAAGTGCGTGCCGCGGAAGCCGGGCTGAGCTACGTGAAGCTCGACGGGAGCATCGGCTGCCTGGTCAACGGCGCGGGCCTGGCGATGAGCACGATGGACCTGATCAAGCTGCACGGCGGCGAGCCGGCAAATTTCCTCGACGTCGGCGGCGGAGCCAACGTCGAACAGGTAACCGAGGCCTTTGGCATTCTGCTGGGCGATCCCAACGTTCGGGCCGTGCTGGTCAATATTTTCGGCGGCATCATGCAATGCACGACTATCGCCGAAGCGTTGACGACCGCCTACAAGACGGTCGGTTTCAACGTCCCGCTGGTTGTCCGCCTGGAAGGCACGGAAGTCGAGGCGGGCCGAAAGATCCTGGCCGAGGCCAATCTCGACATTACCACCGCCGAGGATCTGACCGACGCCGCGAAGAAAGTCGTCGCCGCCGCGTAACGTTTCGTAGCAGGCACATTCCGCGTGCCGTCCGCCCCTTACGCCACACTCCGCGTACCTACTACTTTCAACATACCGAACCAAACCATGAGCATCCTCGTCGACAAGAACACCCGCGTGCTTTGTCAGGGCATCACCGGCAAGGCAGGCCGTTTCCACACGGCCCAGTGTATCGAATACGGAACGCAAATTGTCGGCGGTGTTACGCCCGGCAAGGGCGGAACGACCGTCGAAGGTGTGCCCGTCTTCGATACCACCGCCGAGGCCGTCGAAGCGACGGGCGCCGACGCGACGATGATCTTTGTCCCGCCGCCGTTTGCCGCCGATGCGATCCTCGCAGCGGCCGACGCCGGAATCCGCACCGTCGTGGCGATCACCGAAGGCGTGCCAACGATCGACATGGTCCGCGTCTACCAGACGATCGACCGGGAGAAGGTGACGCTGATCGGCCCCAACTGTCCCGGGGTGATAACGCCCGGCCAATGCAAGATGGGGATCATGCCCGGCTACATCCACCGGCCCGGCCCCGTGGGGGTGATCAGTCGCTCGGGAACGTTGACCTATGAGGCCGTTTGGCAACTCACCGGCGTGGGACTGGGGCAATCCACTTGCGTGGGACTCGGCGGCGACCCGATCGTGGGCAGTTCGTTCATCGATCTGCTGCGGCTATTCGGCGCCGACGAGGCGACCGAGGGCGTGTTGATGATCGGCGAGATCGGCGGCACGGCCGAGGAAGAAGCGGCCGAGTACGTCCGCGCGCATTTCACCAAACCGGTCGCCGCGTTCATCGCCGGCCGCACGGCCCCGCCCGGCAAGCGAATGGGCCACGCCGGGGCGATCATCTCCGGCGGCAAAGGCACGGCGGCGGACAAGATCGCCGCTTTACAACAAGCCGGCATCGAAGTGGCCGAAAGCCCCGCCGACATGGGCAGTGCGATGCGCCGGGCTGTCGAAAAGGGGTAATCTACCCGCCTTTGGGATGCACTATTTCTTCGTCAATACCAAGTAGTCCAGGCCGAACAGATGGATGCCCACGCCGTGTGAAGCGTTGACGTCGGAATGGGAACCGACCGCTTCGGCGCGCAGAGTGTGCGTGCCCTTGTCGAGTGGCCGTGCGTCGAAGGTGATTGGATCGGCCGGCACAACGTTCCGATCGAACAAATCGACCGGCTGGCCAAGTTTCTCATCGTCGAGATAGAGCTGGAAAACGCCATAGTCCCGGGCTTTGGTCATGCGGAGCGTAACGGCGTACTTGGCGGCTTCGGCAACGGGGAACTCGATCGCGATCGACTGGCCTTGCTTGCCGTTGGTCCAGATGAGATGCTTGTTCCCGCTCCATTGGCCGGAATAACTCCGCAGATCTTGGGCCCAATGACGGCCGCCGTCGCAGCGAACGACCTTGAGCGACTCTCCCTCGATAACGCCGGCTGCGGCGGTCTCTGCCGCGGCGCGAGGCGAGATCAGCGTCCCCTTGAGCTTCTCGTTCTCGTAAAGCACGGGACCGCCGCCGTTGGGGTAGTGCCAGGTCGACTCCCAGTAGCGGCGGTCGATCTCAAATACGTCGACGTCGTCGCTCGCCGGATCAAACGACTCGGGCAGGATGCCGTAACGTTTCATCTCGCGAACGTAGAAGGGGTGCGGCTTGAACCCGGGCATGTCCCAGCGTTTGTTTTGCTCAAGGCAAAGCCGGCCCACTTCGATGTATTTGAGGATCGCCTGGTAATCGGGATCGTTGGTATCGGGGAATACCTCGACCATCTCGCCGGCCGGTTTTCCATCGCCGCCCCGCTTCTGCATCCCCCAACCGCCCGCCTTGCGCGCCAGTGGCGCGAGCAACATGGCGGACTTCTCCGGCCGGGTCAGGTTATAGGCCAGATGCGGATTGCGCTGCCCGGCGTTGTTGCCGCCGGCAATGCTATAACGCTCCAAAGCCGGGAAATCGCCGTGGCATTTCTTGCAGCGCCGGTCATGCGCGGCTTGCGCCTGCTGCCGCGCAACCCCGTACGCCGGCGGTAGATTGTTGGGCCGTACCATGCCGGTTCCCAATGCGGCGGCCGTACCCGGATAGGGAGCCCCCACGTGGATCCAGTTGCGGACCATCTCAATTTCGGCTGGAGACAGCTTCGCGCCGTGGTGCGTGCCGTCGAGCATCGTCATCAGCCGGCTGGCGCTGTCGCCGACCGCGCGCGGGGCCGTGTTGCCGTGATGGTTCCGGCCGTCGGAGACCAGACCCAACGAGCTGAGCGTGAAGTAGCCGATCGAATAGACGGGGCCATGATCGCCGTCGAGCAACACGCGGCCCTCGGGTTTGTCCGGGTTGTGGCACTCGACGCAATGCGCGTCGAGTATCGGCTGAACGTGTCGCGGAAAGTCGATCATAAACGGCACACCAGGCACGGGCGCCAGCCGGCTCGGCCTGCGCTGCATGGCCATCCGGGTACCCGCGGGCATCTGTCGGGGCGTGCTTGTGCGTTCTTCGTGGCAGCCGACGCAGCCGAGCACTTCGCCCGGCATGACGGTCAGGAAACTGTGCATTCGCTTGACCGATGCGTTGTTCTCGTCCAGCGCGATGAAAAACAGCGGCCGGTTCGCCGGCAACTCGAAATGGGCCGAACCGTCCGCTTCCACCGGAACCGTGCCGAGAATCCGCTCCAGTGTGAAGGTTCCGCCGTGGCTGATGGGAATGAAATCGTGCAGTCCCGTTCCATAGTTGAGCGGCTTGGGCAGCGTCTCCAGGACCAGCAGCCTCTTGATTTCGCCCTTCTCGATACCTTTCATGTTGCGGCCGATGTAGACGTTGTCCAGTACCAGGGTTCCCGTCGGCTTCGAGGGATCGATCCGCGATGGAATGATCCGCTCCCGGGGTCGCTTGATCAACGGACGCGGTTCGTGCATCGTGCCGTCGAAGGTGAACAGCCGCGATGCGCGTCCGGAAGCGTCGAGAACGTCGATCCCGTTATTTGCCGCCGCGATAAAGCAGTCCCCGGAGATCGGATACGGGTCGCGGTACTCGGTTTCGCTGACCCGGCGCTTGGCGGACAAGACATCGGGGCCCAGTTTGTCGGTCACGATCGACACATACCCCGCGTGCTCACGGCGTCCGTGGCCGGGGGAGTCGATGAACAGGACCTCACCGGTGCCGGGGATCGGCTTGGGGTCGATGAACACGCCCGTGGGATGCATATTGCCGAAGTAGACCGTCTGGTTCGTACCGTCGGGGTTGCAGGTCCAGAGATGATGGAATTTCACCTGCGACCGATCGACGTATTCCCATCGCATGTAGATGAGCCGTCCGTCCGGCAGGACCCACGGCGTGTTGTCCATTTCGATATTTGCCGAGAGCGCGCGAATGTTGTTTCCGTCGGCGTCGCAACGATGCAGGGTAGCCACCTGCACCTGCCAGCACTGGACCCATCGCTTGGAGCGGCTGGAGACGAAGACGATTCCGCCGTCGGGCAGATAGCAGGGCTCCATGTCGTCGAAGATGCCGTCGGTAAGCTGCCGGAGGCCCGTGCCGTCGACGTTGATTTCGTAAAGATGGAACTGTTCGGTTCCGCCCTTGCGATAGGAGAAGAGGATCTTCTCGGCATCGTAATGCACTTGCGGATCGCGCACGGCCCCCTGGCGGTCCTCCAGAAGGTTCGTGACCTGCCCGGTCTTGACGTCCAGCTTGCAGAGCCGCCCGTTGTGCCCATAGCAGACGTTTTTCGGGCCGCTAAAGAAATACCCGAAGTTGGCGTACCAATGCCCGTCGGGCGGGAACGTTCGCTCGGCAAAGACGATTTCCCGCACCCCGTGGGCCAGTAATGTTCCGGCAGCCGACGGTTCGGCGCCCGCGGGCGCGTTCTGGCAGACAGAGAAGACCAGAACCAAACAGGCAAGCTTCCCAGACATGAAATCCTCCGTATTGCGAAGCGAACTCGTCGACCAACGACTTCACCGTGGTAACCCTTACAAGGGCCCGGCGACTTTCGGCGACTCATCCGTGAGGGGCCGTCCCCAACGTCCCGCGGGTAATACTTCGCGCGGAACGGCACGATGGCGACCCAAGTAGCGTAAGCCAAGTACGCCCGCCGTGTCAATCGTTCGGGCTCGAAACAGAGTGTTGGGCTATCGCAGTCGGTCGGTTCAGGGAAGAGGATCCCGTACTTCGTGCGAGCCGGCTGTGCCGGACATAGACGACGTTCCCACGTAGAACATGGGAACCAGATCGAAACTCGTTCGGGCTACATCTCGCGGAGCGAGACGGCTAC
The DNA here is from genome assembly GCA_964444795.1 of uncultured Planctomycetaceae bacterium. Lineage (GTDB taxonomy): Bacteria > Planctomycetota > Planctomycetia > Pirellulales > Thermoguttaceae > JABMRP01. The sequence goes on along the minus strand of CAYUIQ010000056.1, from coordinate 31,184 downwards.
AATACGCGCCGAGATCAGAAAGCTACGGAAGTCGCTGCCCGTCCTCGTCGCTCCCATCCGAGATTTTCTCGCCCTGCTCGTCGTATTTGACGACCGTGCCGTGGCGTTTGTCTTGGCGGTATTCTTCTTCCAATTCCAAGGTGCCGTCTTTACGCCAATGGGTCCACTTGCCCTCTTTCTTGTTGTCGGCGTAGGAGCCGACGGCCTGCTTCTCGCCGTTCTTGCGCCAGTACGTCCACTCGCCCGTCTTCTGGCCGTTGGCATAGGTTCCCTCGCGGTCCTTCTGCTGGCCGCCGGGATACCATCGGGTGTACCGGCCGTGGTTCTGGGTGCTATCGTCGCTTAGCACGTTGACCTCGCGCCGAACCAGCACGTTGTCCGCGTCGTCGGTCTCGGTGAGCGTCTTCTGTCGCACGAAAATGGGCGCGGATACTTCCCCCGCCCCGGGGCCGTCGCCCGACGTGACCGCCGCGATCTCGGCCAGCAGCCTGTCTTGGGCTTCGACGGGATCTTCCGCCGGCTTGGCGACCGACTGCTTTTCCGGTTCGGTCTCGTCCTGGCTCTCCGGCGGGTCGCCGCTACAGCCCAGCAAGGTGAGGGCCAGCAGGGTCAGCCAAAAAGTCCAGGTGGCGATCGGGGGGCTCATCGGAAATCTCCGGGGAGAAAGACACGGGAGTCAATGCTCAAATATGGCACACGGTCGGCAAGTCGTCCATGGATTGGAGGAAATGATCGGTTGGGGGGGATAGGACGGCAATTTCGCCTCTCGCCAACCGCGTCTGGGACGACTAAGATGCTCCGATGAGCGAAATTCCCGATCAAGGTGGCCGGCGCGGGGCTGTGGCGGTCGTGGTGCGCGACGGGCGGATGCTGGTGATCCGCCGCGCGGACCAGGTGGTCGCCCCCGGGGCTTACTGTTTCCCCGGCGGGGGGATCGAAGGCAACGAATCCGAGGAAGAGGCCCTGGTTCGAGAACTACGCGAGGAATTGGCCGTGTGGGTCGTGCCGATTCGCCGGCTTTGGAGATGCGTCACGCCGTGGAACGTGCGGCTGTCGTGGTGGCTTGCCGAAATGCCCCGCGAGGCGGTGCCCATGCCCAACCCGGCCGAAGTCGCCTCGGTCCACTGGTACACCCCGGCTGAAATGGCCCGGCTCCCCGACCTGCTGGAGACCAACGGCTGGTTCCTCGAATCGCTGGACCGGGGCGAGATCGAGCCGCTGGAGTGACGTCTCAGCCGTCACCTGCCGCGCGGTTTTCGGTCGGGGAAGTATCGCCGATTGAAAAGCTCGGGGTCGAACGGATCGACCGGGATGTAGCCGGGCATGGGGTTGCCTCGCTTCAGACGCCCAGTCGGTGTCATGGGCTGCTCGCTCGGCAGTGTCATCGGCTGCTCGCTCGGCAGTGTCATGGGCTGCTCGCTCGGCAGTGTCATGGGCTGCTCACGCAGCGTTGCTGGGACCTCCGTTGCGTCATCCGGCGCGAGAAAGCCGAACGGGCTGGCCGGCGGTGCGGGCTCCTCGTGCGAAGCCTGACGCACGCCATTTGCCGCCGGATGGCCCGGTGCGTTTTCCTCGGGAAAGCGGACGTTCGGCACTGTGCGAGCGGTAGCCGGCGGCGGCGGATCCAACGGCGCGGCATCGGCGATGCCCAGATCGCCACGCGCCACCTGGCGGACCCAGGCCGACAACTGCTTGTACTGCGCGATTTGCCGGGTGGAGAGCGGGGCCAACTTGGCCGAGCCGTGGGGGCGAATCGGTTCGGTCAACAAGGGGCTCGCACCCGGGTTTTTCTGATCGATCTGCCGGACCACCGCATAGAGGTTGCGTTGGGTGATCCGCCGAGTTGATTGGCCGGAGGGGAGACGCGCAAGGCGAAATTCGCTCGCGGCCGCCGGACCATGACAGTCGGCCATCGAGCAACGATTCACCAGCAGCGGCTGAACCGCGCCGGCGAACACCTGCATCGTTCCCGGGGGCATCCCCTCGGTCAGGCGGTCCAACTCCTTGATCGAGGGCCCCAGGTCGCTCAATCGGACCGGTGGCGAGGAAGGCGACCGAGCGTCGGGAGCTTGCCAGGGGTTGTCCCGTCGGGCCACGGCCGCGTCCAGGCGTCGCTGCACCAGAGCGATGCGAGGAAAGGTCGGATCGGTCGCCGTGGCCGCAGCCAACTCGAAGGTCGCGCGAGGGAGCAGCCCTTGTGCCAGACACCACTCGGCTAAGTTCAGATGCTGGCGGACTTCACCCGGCCGAACCCCCTGCCGCTTGTGGAAATAGGCCTCATCGAGGCTCCCACAGCGAAAATCGACGTCCTCCACGCGAATCCGCATTTTCCCGCGGGGGGTTACTACCTCGAAATGGCGGTCGATTTGTCTGATCCCGCCTTGAAGGACCGCCCCGTTTTTCAGCACGAGCAATCCAGGGCGAAGATCGGAATCCGGGCCTACAGGCTGAGCCCAACAGGAACCGGTCCATCCCTGGAGTACCCCGAAGGCCAATAACAGCAGGCCGGTTCGACCGAAAATATGCAATTGCTGGATCATGACGGCCGGAGCGTAAGAAATCGGCCCCCTCGGGTCAAGACGAGTTTCTCGGCGAGCCAACGACATCGCCACCCCCCATATTATCTAGACCGCAAAACGGATGGGCTGGTTCTCCCCTTGGTGGAAAACGAGCCGAAAGTGGGTATACTGAATGGTTTGACGGATGGTCCACCATCGCCGCGACACGGGCTGGTCGCGCGGCGGGAGGTTTCGGCATGAGCAGTTCGAACGCCCCGCTCCAGCGACGCGAGGTGCATTATCGTGGACGGGTGCAGGGGGTCGGTTTCCGCTACACCGTGCGACAGATCGCATCGAGATTCGCGGTGATTGGGTTCGTTCGCAATTTAGCCGACGGACGGGTCCAGATGGTGGCCGAGGGCGACGCCGGCGCGTTGGATGATTTTCTCGCGACCGTGGCCGTCGAAATGGACCGTTACCTTGCCGACGCGCGGGTGTCGGTACAAGAGCCTACCGGCGGATTCAACGGATTTGAGATTCGATTCTAAAGGTTTGTCAATCGAGCCGAACAACCACCGCGATAACGGCGTAGAAACTTCGAGACCCCCCCGGCGGGCGCCAGGCCCGGCTCCCCCAACGACAGGACGACGATGAGCCCCAATTTCTTTCTGATCGGCGCGGTGATGACCTGGCTGAAACCGCTGTGGCTGGTGGCGATCGGCGTGGGAATTGCGATGGTGGCGCTGGTTGCCGCCTTTCTCTTGCTCCGGTTGACATTCCCCAAGACGGCGGCCATCGCGCGGACCACGGCCAAAGAGGCTATGTCGCAGCCGTTGTTCTACGTGCTGTTGGCCATCGGCGCCTTCATGATCATCCTCTTCCCCTTCATCCCGTACAACACGTTCGGCGACGACGTGAAGATGGTCAAGGACACGAGCCTGACGACGATCATGCTCCTGGCCATTGTGATGGCCCTATGGACGGCCAGCGTGTCGATTGCCGAGGAAATCGAAGGACGTACCGCGCTGACACTGCTATCCAAGCCGATCGCGCGGCGGTCGTTTATCGTGGGCAAATTTCTCGGGATCATCGGCCCGGTGGCCATCATCTTCATCTTGCTCGGCGCGCTATTCCTGGCCAGCGTGTCTTTCAAGGTGGTGTACGATTCGCGGGAGACGGGCAAACCGGAACCGCAGTTGGCCGAATGCCAAGCAGAAATGGTGCAGATCGCGCCGGGGCTGGCGTTGGCCTTTCTCGAAACGATCGTCCTGGCCTCCGTCAGCGTGGCCATCTCGACACGCCTGCCCATGCTCCCCAATCTGGTCATCTGCTCGTCGATCTACGTGTTGGGGCACCTCGTACCAACGCTGGTGAACTCCTCGGTGGGGGAAATCGTCTTCGTGCGTTTCGCGGCCAATTTCCTCGCCGCCACGCTGCCCGTGTTGGAACATTTCAACATCCACACGGCGATCGCCACCGGACAGACCGTCCCCTTGCAGTACCTCGCTTGGGCCACGCTCTATTGCGCGCTATATAGCACCGTGGCCATGCTCGTGGCCCTGCTGCTCTTCGAGGACCGCGATCTGGCGTAACCCGGGCTAACCCGCTTCGCGCAACCGACGGCCGGCCTTCTTGGCCGCGCCGGTGAAGTGGGGCGCCGGTACGACCGGAAGCGGCGGGGTGACGTGCGGGCCGACGGGACCTTGCGGTGCGTTGTCCCAGGCGTGGTGGTTGATCCGATCGAGAATCTGCTCGGCCACGGCGATCGCCGCCCACCCGTCCTCTCCGCTAACCCGCGGTGCTCGGGGTGTGCCTATGGCGGAGACAAAATCCCGCAATTCCAGGTTCAACGCGTCGACCGCGTCGGCCTCGTGGTCCTCGCGGAACAGATGCTCGTCGAAGAGGTGCTCCTTGAGATGCTCGACTTCTTCGGCCGGGAGCGAATCGACGTCCAGTTGTCGCCGCAACAGCTTCTCGCTAGGGTGAATGAGGGTGGCGGTTCGGGCGCCGAAGTCGACGCGGGCAAACCCCCGCTGGCTCCAGATGTTCATTTGCCGCGCCGGCCAGGGGCTCACCCGCGACGCGCCCAGCGTGGCCACGCAACCCGACTCGAATTCGATCCGGGCATTGGCCGTGTCCTCGTGTCCACCCATCACCGAAAGCCCCAGCGCGTCGACTCGCCGCACGGGCGAGCGGACCATCGACAAGACCAGATCGATGTCGTGGATCATCAGATCGAGTACGACGCCGACGTCGGTGCCGCGGAAGGTGAAGCCGCTGGCCCGGGTCGCTTCGATGTACTTGGGGTCGTGAACGTGCGCCGCGGCCAGGGCCAGCGCCGGGTTGAATCGCTCGACGTGGCCCACCTGGAGCACGACCTCTCGGCGGCGGGCCGCTTCGGCCAGTTCGCGGGCTTCGACTGCGGTGGTCGCCAGCGGCTTCTCCATCAGCACGTGGATTCCGCGGTGGAGAAAAGCGAGCCCCAGCCGGTAATGGAACTTGGTCGGAGCGGCGATCACTACGCCGTCGACCTGACCGTACAACTCCCGGTGGTCGGCTACTGCCCGGACATGACACTGCTGGGCAACACGCCGGCGCGCGGTCTCCACCGGATCGGCCACCGCGACCAGTTCGACGTCTTCCATGGCCGCCAGTTTCTGAGCGTGAAATCCGCCCAGCCGGCCGGCTCCGATCACCGCTACTCTGAGCCGATTCACGCTGCCTTCCTTCCTTCACGTCCCCGCCCGTGCAGGCCCTCGTGTTGTAGTTGGATGAACCCCAGGAGGTGGTTTACCTGGGGGATGAGCATGTCTTTTCCGCGGAGAATCTCCCGGGTGCCGTCCAATCCGACTTTCGACCGATAGAGCAGCCGATAGGCTTCCGAGAGGGCTTCGATCACCTCTTGGCTGAACTGGTTTCGTTTCAGTCCCACGAGGTTCAGGCAGCGCGGCCGGGCCGGATTTCCATCCATGAGCATGTAGGGAGCCACGTCTCTCCGAACCACGCTCGCCCCGGCGATGAAACCGTAGTTTCCCACGGTGACAAAATGATGAATGGCAACCCCGCCGGAAATCGTCGCCCGATCGTGAACGTGGACGTGGCCGGCGAGCAGGGAAGCGTTGGCAATCGTAACGTGGTCTCCCAGCCGGCAGTCGTGGGCAATGTGGCAGCAGGCCATGAGGAAGTTGTGGCTGCCCACCGTGGTGACACCCTCTTCCTTCTCCGACGCCCGATTGATTGTCACGCACTCGCGGATCACGTTGTCGTCGCCGATGGTCACGCGGGTATCGGAACCGCGATAGCTGCAGTCTTGTGGTTCGCCGCCGAGGACCGCACCGGGATGGATCGCGTTGCCGCGGCCTATCGTGACGTTTCCCGTCACGGTCACGTTGCCCAGCAGCCGCGTGTCGCGTCCGATTCGCACGGCGGGCCCGACGGTACAGAAGGGCCCGATTTCGACGTTCGCGTCGAGTTGGGCTTGGGGATCGACACAGGCGTTGGAGGCAATGCGAACGGTCATTGTCGTGCTCTACCTCCGCGAGGCGATCGCCGCGCGCTTCGGTTCAAGCGCTCCGGCGGGCCGGTTGATCGAGATCGTCCTCGCACAATAGTCCTCGAAGCAGTTCCGCGTTGAGGCGATGGCCGCTGCAATAAGCGTCGAAGCGGCCCAACGGGTCACTTTCGGCCAGCGCCAGGTCCCCCACCATGTCGAGCAGCTTGTGACGCGCACACTCGTCGGCAAAACGCAACGTGTTGTCGATCGGGCCATCGACGTCGAAGACCAACAGATCGGCAAACGTGGTTCGCTGTCCCAGCCCCTGGGTGCGGAATTGCTCCGCCTCGTGCCGGAGCATAAACGTTCGGCTGGCGGCCAACTCCCGACGAAAACTCTCCGGGGTAACCACCAGTGAGAATTCCTGGCGGCCAATGGCGTTGTCCGGGCCGTAGTCGAGTTGATAGCTGAGTACCAGTTCGTCCGGCGCGGCGGGGCGTGCCTCGATCCAGCTATCAGCGTCGCCTCGCCGAATCACCTGGTCCACCGTGTAACTCTTCCGCCATGCGGTCTGTTCGATGATCCCGGCGGTGTCCAATGCCTTGACGAACGCCTGACTCGATCCGTCGCAGCCGGGCATCTCCGGCTGATCCACCCGAATCTCGCAATTGTCGATCCGAAGACCGCCCAGTGCGGCCATGATATGCTCGACCATGTGGACGTCGGCGTCGCCGAAGCGTAACGAAGTGCGGCGGTCCACTTCGATCCGGTTGCCGACCATCGCCGCCACGCGCTGATTGCCGGGCAGATCGGTGCGCACGAAGACAAGGCCTGCATGAGCGGGCGCGGGATGAAACTCCACGCGAATATCCCGGCCGCTCCAGTAGCCGAAACCCTCGACCACCGCGGTTTCGCGGATCGTGCGCTGGCGGCGAAAAGAATGCATCAGGCAGGCCGCCTATCGTTGATAATTCGTCCCACGCCCGGGAACCGCCTGCCGGCTTCCCACCGTCGCGGCCGCGGCCCCGCCGGTATTGCGCGGATCAACCCGCCGTAATGCCAGGTTCCGGATAATTGTCGCCGTGATGTCCCGGTGCGGACCGTACCATACGACCTGCCGATTGATGTTTTCCAACACGGTGTTCGGATTGTTCAGGTCGATGGGAGCCTGACTGTACCGCAACACCAGATCGATGCCCTGCTGCCGGGCAAGGGCGTTGACCTCTTGTTGAATCTGGGAGTAGATGTCCTGGTAGATTCTACCCTGGTATTGCATGAAATCTCGCTGCTGTCGCTTCACCTGGAACTCGAGGTCCGAGCGGCGCTTGGCGATCTGTTCTTCCATGGTCCGGAAGTTCGCCGTACCGGGCGTGAGGTCCTTGAGTTGTCCGATCAGCGAAGTGATCTGCTCGCGTTCGGTGTTGACTTTCGTCTCGGCGTCCTTCACCTGGGTCTTGAGTTGATCGGTCTGGGTCTTGAACTGTGGATCCTTCTCGAAGACCTCCGCCAGATTCAGCACGGCGATTTTCGACGGATAACGGTCCAAGGGAACGGCCGCCGTACCCGGGGCCTGAGCCACCAGCGCACTACCGAGCACACTGACAATGACCGCACCGAGCAACACGGCAGCTATCAACGGGAACTTTTTCACTTTCGGGCACTCCTTGCTCTTACGCGTGATCTTCCATGACCGGCGTGTCGCTACGTGGATGCACGCCCCGCGGGATTGGAAACAGGGTCGGGGAAAGGACTTGTTCGACGCGGTATTGTGCCGAGAACCGGCCGACAGGTAAAGACCAGTTGTCCGTGGTGCGTCGCATCGGCCGGGACGCGCAGCCGAATGCTATCGACTATCGGACTTTCCACCCCCCCATCCGCAAGAAAAACCCGCAAAAACTACCTAATCGGCAAAGACGACCGACCCAGAACCCTACCTTCGAGGGGATAGCTTCAGTTCCACGGGCACATCCTTGCCTCCTCGGCGCACGGTGACCGACACGCGATCACCCGCCTTGTGACCCGCCAACGCCTTGAGCAGATCGTCCAGGCTGCCGATTTGCGTCTTGTCAAGCTGCAGGATGACGTCGCCGATCCGCAATCCGGCCTTCTCGGCGGGTCCACCGGGTGCCAGACCAGCAATGGCCACGCCGGCCTCCCCATGGCCGAGGTCCGGTCGGATACCCAAAACGGGTCGGTCCGAACGTCCCCCACTTCCAGGCTTGGCAGCCGTAAACTCTGGCTTCCGTGGAAGTTGGGCCAAAGCCACCGTCATGTCGACGGCCAGATCGACAACGCGGCACATCCCCGGCACGTTGATCTTCGCGAAGTCGTCGCTGGGGCGATGGTAATCGGCATGGAGACCGGTGCAGAAATGCACCGCCGGTATCTTCTGCCGAAGAAACGGAGCATGGTCGCTCGCCCCGCCTCCGCCGTCGATCTTCCGCAGCGCGAACTTATGTTGTTGGTTCAACCGGTCGACCAATGAGGGCAATTCCTTGGCACTGCCCAGCCCCGAGATCATCAGCCCGCTGTCTCGCAGACGGCCAACCATGTCGAGATTGAGCATGGCCACGGTCTTTTCCAGCGGGAAGGAGGGATTCTTCACGTAGTGTGCGCTACCCAACATTCCCCGCTCTTCCCCGGCAAAGGCGATAAAGACGATCCGTCGGGGTAGTTTCTCCGGCCGCTGTGCCAACCGGCGGGCCACTTCGACCAGCACGGCCACGCCCGAGGCGTTGTCGTCGGCCCCGTTGCAAACGACTCTCTCCTTGGGCAGCGATCCGGCAGTACTTCCCCATCCCACATGATCGTAATGGGCTCCCAGAACAATCGTCTCGTCGGCCAGCGGCCCTTCACCCGGGAGCACGGCGACCACGTTCTTAATCTGTGGCTGACTGCGGCGGACGTCGACCTGGCCGACCAGGCGCCACCCTTGCAGGGGATGGCTGCACGGCGCCGGGCCCTCGTCGATACGCTTCTCCAGGGTTGCCAGATCCGTCTTCACGGCCGTGTCGAAAACCAGCTCCAGCGGACCCCGTCGGCAATGGACCACGGGCAGTTCGCCCTCGGCCATTGCCGGTCCGCCGTGGGTAAAGGAGACCTCCGGATCGCCAGCCGACTCAAGCGTCTTCTCGTAGGCCTCCACCCGTCGGCGAAGCATCTCGACGCGCTGTTGGCCGGTTTTCGTGTCTTGAGGCGTGCGTGGGCCCTTGCTCTCCGGCTCACTCTTCTCCGGTTCATGCTTCTGGAGTTCGGCCTCGGCCTTCTCCAGTTCGCCCCGGGTCTTTTCGAGTCGCTGACGTACACGGGCCAGATTGCGATCGATTTCGAACTGCCCGGTGCAGAACACGACCGCCGCGGCGCCGTGTTTCAGGGCGTTGGTCACCTTGCCCTGCAATGGTGCGTATTTCGAGTCTTTGGTGCCGTTGAAGACGCTCTTGGGGTTGTCTCGGTCGGGTTCGTGCCGCAGAACGACCACGGCCTTACCCTTGGCGTCGATCCCCGCGTAATCGTCGTATTTCTCGTCCTCCGTGGTGATGCCATAGCCGGCGAATACCAGGGGCAGGTCGAAGGTGCCCGATCCGCTCATCGCCAGCGGCCGATATTCTTTCGCCACGGCAAGATCGATCTCCACGGCCGGCTCCCCGGCACATTTGCCGGGCCCGACCAGCTTCAGCCGGTTGTCGGGACCGAGGGAAGCGACGCTCGGTGCGGCAAATTTCTGGAATGCCTGATCGTCGATAAGATCGGTGCGAACTCCTGCGTCGGCAAACTGCTGGGCAATGAACCCCGCGGCCAGATCGAGCCCCTTGGTGCCCAGCCCACGTCCCTGCAACTCGTCGGAGGCCAGGTAGCGGACCGAATCGGCCAGCCGCGCCTCGGCCGCCTCGTGTTGGGCCGCCTGTTCGGCCGCCCGTACGGCCAGTGGGGCCAGCCCGATGAGGATACCTAGGGCGATTCGCGCGACGAGTGTGCAGCGGTAGCGGTTCATGGGGTGAAAGTTCACTTTGCCTTAAGAGGGGAGGGATGGGGCATTGGGGTTGATTCGTGACAGTTGGATTCGTGAGTATTCAGCCGAAGTAAGAGTATGCGCCAATTCGTCTGAACTCTTACGAGTTCAGCTACAGACGGTCCGACGCGGGTGTTTGGTCGGCGACCACCTCATCCGATTGTGGTCCACAGGCATGGCCGGGTCAAGCGACAACTCGCTTTGACATGCCGGGCGTGGGTCGCTATGCTCCGCACCCCCGGAACGGAAAAGGAGGAACGGAAAAGGAAAATGGGAGGTGAACTGCTTTGGATAGCCAGCGAAGTGTGTTGATTGTCGATCGCTCGGAGGATACCCGAGAGGTATTGCGGACCGTTCTGGAACGTCGAGGGGTGCGGACCCTGGCGGCCAGCCGCTCGGGGCGGGGGCTCGATCTAGCCCGGCGTCACCGGCCCAATCTGATTGTGCTGGACCTGGAGATTGACGGTTCCGATCCCCAGGAGCTTTGCGCGCCTTTTGCGGCCCAATCGCAGGCCCAACACGGCTCCTTGTTGGTGTTGGGAAACTCGGCGCGGCGTGGCGAGCAGCTCGGGGCCGAGGAAATCATCTCCAAGCCCTATGATTATGGCCCCCTGATTCGTAGAATCGAGGAGTTGCTGGGGTCCTCCTCCCCGATGGTCACCCGATGTGCGTGATATGGTGGGTATCGTTAGCCCCGACCATCTTCATGGGGGGGTTCTTTTGCGTATCGGGGTCTGACTGGTGGCATCGCTTTTCGTGATTCGCGGCAACGACCAGGGTGCGCGATTCGAATTGGAGGACACGGCCGTCCGGTTGGGACGCGACGCCTCGAATCCGGTCCGCCTTCACGATACCGAAGTTTCCCGCCAGCACGCCGAGATCCGCCTGGCCGACGACGTTCGCTCGCTATGCGACCTGGGTAGTTCCAACGGGACGTTCGTCAACGGCAATCGCGTGCGGCGGCATCCTCTGGCCAGTGGCGATCAGGTGCAAGTGGGTAGCACCCTGATGCTCTACACCGAGCCGGGCGACGAATCGCCCGAGGATCTCTCGGCGAAAATCAGCATCGCCACCAAAGAGTCGGACAACGACGAGTCGCACATCATCTATTCGCTGTCGCAGGAGGAAGGCAGCCGCATCTTTGATTTCGACCACGGCGCTTCGCAGACTTCCTGGCTGGCTCGCGCGCGGGGTAATCTCCAGGTGATGTACCGCACGGCCCTGGCGGTGAGCCACACGCTGGACATCGATCAGTTGCTCAACCGCATCATGGAGTTGATCTTCGAATGGATTGAAGCCGATCGGGGCTGTATCATGCTGGTCGATCCGACGACCAAGCTCCTGGAGCCCAAAGCGCGTCGCACCCGCAAGGAGCTCCGCTCCGACGACAAGATTACCATCAGCAAGTCGATCCTCGACTATGTGGTGGACCGCAACGAGGGCGTGATGACGACCAACGCCCGGGAAGACGATCGCTTCGACGGTGCCGGCAGCATCTTGCAGATGGGAATTCGCGAAGCGATTTGCGCGCCCATGCGGGGGCGCTACGAGGTGGTCGGCGTCATCTACGTCGACACGTTCACCTCCCCGCAGAAGGTGATCCAGCAGGGCGGAGCGAGCCAATTCAACGACGACCATCTCAAACTGATGATCGCCATCGCCCACCAGGCGGCGCTGGCCGTGGAAGACACGCGGCATTACTCGGCCATGGTTCAGGCCGAGCGCCTGGCCGCCATCGGGCAGACCATCGCCACGCTTTCCCACCACACGAAGAACATCCTCCAGGGCATTCGCGGCGGAAGCTACCTGATCGACATGGGGCTCTCGGAGCACGACGAGAAGCTGATCCACAAGGGATGGAGCATTGTGGAGAAGAACCAGGCGAAAATCTCCGCCCTGGTGCTCGACATGCTCACCTTCAGCAAGGATCGCGAGCCGGACCTTCAGGCGGCCCAACTCAACACGGTGGTAGCCGACGTGATCGAGTTGATGCAAAGCCGGGCCAAGGAACTCGACGTGGCGCTCCGCTGGGAAGCCGACGAATCGATCCCGTCGTTGATGTTCGATCCCGAGGGACTGCACCGGGCCGTGCTCAACGTCGTGACCAACGCCATCGACGCCGCTTGCGAGACGAAGCAAGACGGGCACGTCGAGGTGCGCACCGAGTACTTGCCGGCCGAGGGCAAGGCCCTGGTCGTGGTCCGCGACGACGGCGGCGGCATCGGGCCCCAGGAACTCGACCGCGTGTTTCGGCCCTTTGTTTCCTTCAAGGGCGGTCGGGGGACCGGACTGGGACTGCCGGTGAGCCAAAAGATCCTCAACGAACACGGCGGCCGCATCGCGGTGGAGAGCACCCCAGACAAAGGAAGCCGTTTCACCCTTGAGCTGCCCGTGGTGAAGCCGAACGTCAGCGGACAGACGTCGCCCGGATAAGGACGATGATATTCCCCCCTGTTCTGTAACTTTCTCTAACGAGGGTTTCCCATGAGTGACACGATTTACAAGAAGATCGAGATCGTCGGCGTTTCCAAGCAGTCGTTCAGCGACGCCGTGGCCAACGCCATCGCCCGGACTGCCAAAACGGTGAAGGACCTGCGGTGGTTCGAAGTAATCGAACAGCGCGGGAGCATCGTGGACGGGAAAGTCGACGAATACCAAGCGACCGTAAAGATCGGTTTCCGCGTCAAAGAGTAACGCGACCGGCAAAGTGAGATGGGTTGGGTGCTATTTTTTGGGTACGGTATTCGGGTGCCCCGCAAGAACCAAAAACCGCGGCCCGTCGTGACGTGACGGGCCGCGTGGTCGTTTTTGTCGCGGTTGCCGGCTACTCGGCGGCCGCGGGCATGTCGACGGTCTTGCTCTGCAATCCGGCCTTCGCCAGGATCACGTAGAGCAGGAACCCGGCGATCAGGGCCGCCATGGCGGGGCATGGCACGTCGATCGCCACCGCCTTCAAGGCGGGGATTTTCTCGGCCAAGAGGCCGATGGCACCCAGGTAGAAGCCAACCGCCCAGGAGATCCAACCGGCCGGATTGAACCCGGCTCGCGGTCCGTTCCATTTGCATCCCGCAAGGAGATAATCGGCCAGCATGGCGCCGCAGATCGGGCCAAACGAAGCGCCGACGATTGCGAAGACCGAGACCACTTCTTTAACCAGTCCGGTCACCGAAAGCAAGATGGCGATCAGTGCGCCGACGGTAACGGCGATCTTCCAGCCGCCGGGCATGGTCGACTTGAAGCTATTGGCCGCAATCAGCGCGGGGAAGCAAGCCGGGGCAAACGACGCGACGCCCAGGGCCAGCGCGGCCCAGCGGGCGTTTTCGCCCAACAGGCTCGGATCGGCCATCAGCGCGACGGGATTGAAGTTGCCGACCAAGGACGGAGTGGTGATCATCCCGGCACCGTACGCACCGGCGACAATCAACATCGACACGATCGCCGCAAGGGCTGTCGCGCCGATGATCCCGACGTAGCCACCCCATTGCACGTCGCTGGTGTTACGGCTGTTGGTACCGAAGTCGGCTCCGGCCGCACCGGCGGTGGCGAAGAAGCCGACGATGTAGGCCGACAGAAACGCCAGAACGCCAAACGTCGTCAGCGGCGAATTTGCCACGGCCTCCGCGTCGCCGTCAGCCTTCTTCGCATAGGCGATCGCGTTGGCATCTTCCACGGCCTTCTTGGCCGCTTCGATCGTGTTGTCGCGGACCTTGATCTGCGCTTCCGTCAGCTCGCCTTCCTTCTCAGCCGCGGCGAATTTCGCCTCGGTTTCTTTCAACGCCGTTTCTCGTTCCGCGGGCGCCTTCATGCTCGCTTCGATGACTTTGTCGGTGCTAAACTCGCCGAGCCCGCCCGCCGTCTTTACAAACAGCAGAAGCAGTACGGCCAGGAAGATCAGAGGAACGTAGGTCGCCACTTTGGCGATGTACTTGATGCCGACCAACCCCATGATGACCGCCGCGACGAGAAAGACCACGGTCACCGTTCCGTGGATCGGACCGGGAACGATCACATCGTAAACGCCGCCCACCTCCACGCAACCGATCCGCAACGACAGGCAGATCGCATACGCGGCAAAAAATGCGTTGACGGCCAGCCAGCCGAACTGCAACGCACCCATGAGGAAGCCGGGCATGATGAACCCGCCGCGAACCCCGTACGTCGACGTGCCGACGACGTAAAGCGGCAGACCCGTCTTCAGGCCCAGCAGGGCCGGGGCCAGGTACGTCAGGAAATGGCAGAACAGGGCCGCCAGGATAATGCCCACGATGCCGACCAACAGGCCCGCTCCCAAACCGCCGCCGGGAACTCCGATGCCGGAGACGATATCCTGCCAGAATACAAACCAGAGCATCACGCCCGCGTAGGTCGGCGCCGTGTTCTTATACCACGCCGCGCGGGCCTCTTGCGGGGCGGGTCTCGCCGCGGTCACATAATCGGGTAACGCTGCCATGAAGCTTCTCCTGCGAATGAAACGTCGGGGGGAAACAGTCACCGTCCAAACCAACGAAGTCTGGAGTATACCCGTCGGATTCCCTCCGAGCAACCAGCATCGGATATTGTCGCCAAAGCGGCCGAATTTCCTGGCCCCGTCTCACGGCCACCCCAGTTTGCCCCTTTTCGCCGAACTTGGAGGCAACCGACGGGTGATTTTCGCCACGCAGGCCCACGCCCCCCCAAGTTGTTCCTGGCCGAACCCTAAGTTATAATGCCCCCAATCCCAATCCAGGAGGCTCGGCATGCTTCAAGCAGTGCGAACCGGTAACCCGCGGTCGGCAGGCGTTTCCGCCTTGTTCATGACGTTGGTTTTTGCGGCGGTCGCCGACGGCGCCGACGTGCCCGGTCGGGGTGCCGAGCGCGAACTGGCCGGGCAGATCCTCGAAGCGGCCAACATCCATGGCGGGTTGATCGTTCATCTCCATTGTGGCGACGGAAAATTGACCGCGGCGCTCGGCGCGGGCGATCACTGTCTGGTCCACGGTTTGAATACTAACGCGGAGGAAGTCGGCCGCGCTCGGAAATATCTCCAGAAGCTGGGCGTGTACGGCCCGGTGTCGGTCGAACGGTTCGACGGAAAGCGGCTGCCCTATGCGGAGAATCTGGTCAACCTGATCGTGGCGGAGGATCTCGGCGACGTTGCCATGGGCGAGGCGATGCGCGTGCTGGCGCCCGGCGGCGTCGTGTACGGCAAGCAAGACGGCCGCTGGACGAAGACCGTGAAGCCGCGCCCGGATAATATCGACGAGTGGACCCATTACCTGCACGACGCCAGCGGAAATGCCGTGGCCGGTGACGACGTGGTCGGTCCGCCGGGGCATCTCCAATGGAGCACCGGGCCGCGGCATACGCGCAGCCACGAACACACCCCGGGCGTCCAGGCGCTAGTCTCCAACGGCCCACGCATCTTCTACCTCGTCGACGAGGCGCCCATCGACTCCATCCGCGGACGACCACAATGGCATCTCGCCGCCCGGGATGCCTTCAACGGGACGCTGCTCTGGAAGCGGTCCGTGGCGACGTGGTTTCCGCATATCGTCAACTGGTGCCAATCGCCCCTGCAACTTCAACGCCGGCTCGTGGCCGTGGGCGATCGTGTTTACGTCACCCTGGGGCTTCACTCGCCGCTGAGTGTCCTCGACGCAACGACGGGCGACGTTCTCGATGAATACGAGAATACCCGCGGCACGGAGGAAATCGTCTGTCACGACGGAATCTTGCTGCTGGCCGTCCGAAACGTAACGTCCCAGCGAACCGATGAGTTGGCGCGGTGGGCGCGACTCGTCGAGCAGAAGGGGTCTCCCCTGTATGCACGAGAAACGGCCGAACCGCTGGTCAAGCGACTTCGCGCGACCGAGGCGGGGGGCGAGAAATCGGTGCTGGCGCTGGAGGCCGATTCGGGCCGGCTGCTGTGGAAGAAGACCGGCGCCGAAATTGCCGGGCTGCGCCCGCTCACTCTCTGTGCCCACGCGGATCGGGCCTTCTACGAGAACGGGAAGGACGTTGTCTGTCTCGACTTGAAGTCCGGACGGCAACGGTGGTCCGTGGCGCCACCCGCCCGGCTACGCGTGGTGCATGACGGGCGCGTCTTTTGTGCGGGTGGCAAGACAGTCACCGCCTTGTCGGCGCAAACCGGTGCGACGCTGTGGGCCGAGCCTGCCTCGCTGGTCGATTTTCGCGATGTGTTCGTCGCCGGCGGATCGCTATGGCTGGGCGGGTTCAAGCCGATCGAGGGAAAGAGAAGCCCCGCGTGGGGACCCTACTTCGTCACCGGGCGCGATCCGGCCACGGGCAAGATTCTCATGCGCATTGAGCCGGAGAACCCCAGTCACCACCACCGCTGCTACAGCAACAAGGCCACCGATCGCTACATCCTCGGCGGCCGGCGAGGAACCGAGTTCATCGATCTGGCCACCGGCGACGTTCTCTGGCATAGCTGGGCACGCGGTGTCTGTCGGTACGGTGTCATGCCCTGCAACGGACTCCTCTACACGCCGCCTCACGCCTGCGGGTGTTACATGACGGCTAAGCTGACGGGGTTCAGCGCCTTGGCCCCGGTCGGAAAAGCGGAAAGCGGAAAGCCGAAAGCGGATGTGCCGGCCCGATTGGAACGGGGGCCCGCGTATGGCTCGACGGATTCCGCTCCGGGCTCTGAACCTTCCGAAGAATGGCCGACCTATCGGGGCGACGCCCAGAGAAGCGGCCTCGCGCAATCCGCCGTGCCGGTCGTTCTGCAACGCCGATGGCAGACCGACATCGGCGGCAAGCTCACCGCGCCCACGGTGGCCGGGGGCCAGGTGTTGGTGGCCGCGGTGGACCGGCACGAAGTCGTTGCCCTGGACGCCGATTCCGGCGCGTCGGCCTGGCATTTCACGACCGGCGCCCGGGTCGACTCGCCGCCGACTGTGTACACTGGGCAAGCGATCTTCGGCTGCCGCGACGGTTACGTCTACAGTGTGCGAGCGTCCGACGGCGTGTTGGCCTGGCGCCGGCAAGCGGCTCGCCAACAGCGGCGCATCGTGGTCGACGGCCAGCTTGAGTCCGTATCGCCGGTCCTCGGAAGTGTCTTGATCCGCGACGACGTGGTCTATTGCACCTCGGGACGGTCGTCGTACCTGGACGGCGGGATCGATCTGCATCGAATCGAGCCCGGCACCGGCAAGCTCCTATCGCAAACGCCCATCTTCAGCCCCGATCCGCAAACGGGCAGGCAGCCGCCGCAGTCGGCCCCCGCGGTCATGCCCGGCGCTCGCGCCGATATCCTCACCGCCGACGGGGACCACGTCTACTTGCGCGACATGGTGTTCGACCCCGACGGCGGGAGGCTGAAGCAGGGCACCGACCATCTGTTCACGCTGACCGACTTTCTCGACGACTCGTGGCCGCACCGTTCCTATTGGATCTTCGGCACCCGCTGTTCCATCGCCACCGGTTGCAGCCGCCGCGACAAGAACGTCATCTCCGGCCGCCTGCTGGTCTTGGGCGACGCGACGATTTTCGGCTACGGCCGGAAACTGCTCGATTGGTCGAACCGGCTGCAAGACGGCGCCTACCGGCTGTTCGCGACCAACCGCGCGGCGGGAACCGAGGAGTGGTCGCAAACGTTGCCCATCCAAGTTCGGGCGATGCTCCTGTCCGACACGGTCCTCTTCGTGGCCGGCCCCACGGTCAGCGCGGCCGACCCGCTCGGCTCGGGAGACGAACAGCCCGCGTCAATGCTCTTGGCCGTCTCGGCCACCGACGGCACCGTATTGGCCGAATACCCACTCGACGCTCCGCCGGTGTTCGACGGCCTGGCCGCCGCCGTCGGCCGCCTCTACCTCACCACCATCGACGGCAAAGTCACCTGCTTCGGCGGCGAAAAGGCGACTGCAAGATCTCCTCTCCCTCCGGGAAAGGGTTAGGGAGAGAGGGCGTTTGAAGCGGAGTGGGCTTGATTTTCTCGGCCCGTTCACCCCGTGCCCAGCCGGAGTTCCAATGCCTTTCTTGTTCAAACAAGACCTGTCCCACGTCCGCACGGCCTCCACCCTTTCCTATTCTTCCCAGATTTCGTGGCTGTCAACTTGTCTGACCCTTTTTCGGCCGGGCTTACGTGCTACAATCATCGTCATCGAGTAGGGGTGTTCCCCGGGAAGCGGCGCGCTCCGTGGGCACGGTCGGGCCGGTTGACAGACACGACTGAGTCACAACAGATAGGTTGTCCCATGACGTCAACCATCCTCGTCGCAGCTTTGCTCTTCGGTTTGCTGGCAGCCTCGATTCTTCTCTGGGTTTTGTTTCTTCGCCTGGGACTGCACTGGGCGAACATTCGGGACGTCACCGCGCGCCGACTCCTCTGGGCTACGGTCCTTGTGTTCGTACTGCAAGTAGCGATCACGGCCGTGTCGTATCTGGTCTTGCCGAGCGATCCCATGCTCGCTCTGGCTCTTGCGATCGGAGAACTTGCCGTCTCCGTTCTCATGCCGAGTGTCGTCGTCGCGTGCGTATTCAAGGCGTCGTTTTTTCGCGCTCTGCTGGCTTGGCTTCCAACGCTTCTTGCGGCGTTCGTCATGGTCCCATTCATTATTCTAGTCTTCAACCCATATCTCGCCGAGACATTCGTAACCCCCACGAACTCGATGGCGCCCACGCTGTTGGGGGACCATTGGACCGGCACGTGCGCCGAATGCGGCAGCCCCGCATACTGTTCACCTGAAACGCGACCGAACCGTTCGCCCTATTCCCGGCCGGACAGTTTCCCGGACCCGCCGCTGATGATCTGTCGCGACAACTTCCACATATCACAACCTGCCGATTATGGCGATCAAGTCTTCGGCCGCGATCGCTTCGTCGTGGTCAAATTCTTCAGGCCCCGGCGATGGGACCTGGTCATGTTCCGCTACCCGGAAGAACCGTCGATTCTTTACGTGAAGCGTCTTGTCGGGCTCCCGGGAGAGAGAATCACGATCAAGGATGGTCGGGTATGGGCAGACGGTGAAATGTTGACGCCGCCGGATTCTCTTCGCGGAATCAACTATGCATCGGAGATGGCTCACTGGCCGATGAAACTCTGGGGCTCGCCGGAGCATCCAGCAAAACTGCGCGACGACGAGTACTTCGTCCTCGGCGATTTTTCCCCGCGAGCGAGGGACTCCCGCATGTGGGAGAACGGTGCGCCGGGACATAATCCGTTCGCGGTTCCCAAGTCCCATCTGTGCGGCGTCGTCACACACATTTTCTGGCCGCCGCAGCGATGGCGCACGTTTCGGTGATGGGCCCTGGATAGCCAATGCGAGCTAGCCCGTTGCAGAAGCTGGGGAATACTAGGGAATACTAGGGAATACTAGGGACAGTCACCGGAATACTCGGAATACTAGGGGAATACTGGGAATACTAAATACTATAAATACTAATACTAGGGACAGTCACCTATTTAGTGATTGGAAATACGTGACTGTCCCGGATGACGGATGACGGGATAGGACGGGACGCGGAAATAGGACGGAAATAGGAAATACGGAAATACGGAAATCGAGCCGAACAGGATTGCTCCCGCCCCCTTAAGTCCCTTAAGTCTTAAGTCGGACCTAAGTCTGTTAAGTCTGCTTCTTAAGTCCCTGCGGTCATGTCGGCCTACGGTTCACCGGTCTACCGTCGAATTGGGCATGTTCTGGGATATTCAGTACCGAAGTCTGCAGGATCAACAGGGCCTGTTGCTTTTGAAGTCGGCCATCTGTTGAATGATACCATCTTCCATTTCGTAGGTCGTGTCGAAAACATCGAGCGAACGTTGATCGTGGGTAACCACGATGACTCCTGTTCCCTGCTCGTGGGCAACCTTCGCAAAAAGCTCCATCACCTGCCGTCCGCGATGGCTGTCAAGGGCGGCGGTCGGTTCGTCGGCCAAGAGAAGGCTCGGCTCGTTGGCAAGGGCACGGGCCACGGCTACTCGCTGTTGCTGGCCCCCGGAGAGCATCGACGGCAAGTTACGCTCTCGATCAGCGACCCCCAGATAGTCGAGCAACTCGATAGCTCTACGGCGAGCAGCCCGAGAACCGTGGCCACTCAGTTCGAGAGCGATCTGAACATTCTCACAGGCCGTCAAGAAGGGGATCAGGTTCGACTTTTGGAACACGTAACCGATGTATTTCCGCCGAAAGGACGTTAGATTGGCCTGGGCGTACGGGCCGTCCAGAACTAATCTACCTCCAATGGTAACGCGCCCTGAAGTGAGTGGAGTAATCAGCCCCACGGCGGTCAGAAACGTCGACTTGCCTGCACCACTGGGGCCGAGAAGGGCGACCACCTCACCACGGCGGACGTTTACCGATGCGTTGCGCATGGCGACCACTTCGGTGTTGCCGCTGCCGTAGATCTTCGTCAGTTCGTGAGTTTGGATGGCGAAAGCGTCTTTCATCGATCAACACTCTATGAGAGCGCCTCGTTCGGCTCAACTTGCATGGCCCGCCAAATTCCCAACAAACTCGACAAGACGGAAATACCGAGGACGATGAGGGCCAATTGAATCAGGTCGCTCTCAACCAGAATGACTCGGCGGGGGAAATTGGGAAAGATCTTCTGCCCCAGTACGTAGGCGATCCCGTACCCCAGCACGCCAAGGACAAGTGCCTGCTGTAGAATCAATCCAAAGATTACACGGTTTGGTGCTCCGATAAGCTTGAGCAGGGCGATCGAGTGCAGCTTGTCGAGGGTCAGCGTGTAGAGGATAAGGGCCATGATGACAGTGGCGATGGCGGTGAGGAGAACCCTAAAGAGCCCGATTTGCCTGCGGGCTTTCTCGACCGGTCCTCGGAGCAGGAGCGCATTCTGGCCTTCCCGCGTATGGACCGAGACATCGCCCCAAGCGGAAATAATCGAAGCGACATCCTCGGCCTGAGCATCAGGAGACACACGTACCATCACGGCACTGACTTGTGGCCGGGCGATAGCTGAGATCTCCGCAGTCGGCTGGAAGGCCCGTTCCACCAAGGTCGGCTGCTTGGTCCCTAACTCGCTTCGTTGACCTCGGGCCTTGCGTGCCTCCCGCTCCAGTCGCACCGCTTCACCCGGAGTATCGAACTGAATGGCCTGTGCGTCGGCGACCGTGAACAGGCCGAGGCCGTCGCCCGAGGAGCTGATCATGCTCGAACTGATTCCAACCACCGTGTAGGTTTCCTTGCCCAGACGGATTTGCTCGCCGAGTGGTAGCCCAAGCGTCTTGTCGGCGATCATCTCGAAATGGTTGCGAGCCAGCGGCCGTCCGGCGATCAACGGCACCCATTCTCCTTTGTCCGTTGGCCAACTCAGGCCGAGCACGGCAATTCTAAGCGGCTTTCCTTCGCGTTCCCTTTGGATCGTGTGATAAACGAACTCTCGGGCCGTGGCAACACCCGGAACCGCCAAGACTCGGTGGACAAGGTTGGCCGGTACACGGGAAATCTCGGCAAACGGTCCCCTGGTATCTCGTTGAACAACCCAGAGGTCAGCTTCTACTCGGTCAACTAGCAGGGTGGCATCCTCGATGATTCCTCGGTAGATACCACCCATGCCCATCACAACCATCAGCAGCATGCCAATGCCGATGGTCGTCAGGCCAAAACGTCCCAGACTATGCCGGATGTCCTTGACTGCGAGGTTCATGGGGCAACGACCTTTTTGTTGTCGGTCAGCTTGGCTCTCGGATCTCGGGGCACGATCACCGTATCACCCGGTTGCAGCCCGTCAACGACCTCAACCATCTTGGGGCTACGGAGGCCAAGCGTTACCGATCGCCAAGCTGCACGATCTCCGAGATCGACGAAGACACCTGGAGCGTCTTCCCGCCACCGAACATATGTCGCGGGCAGAAGCGTTACATTGTCTTTGTGGGCGGTCTCAATGTATACTTCCGCTCGTTGTCCAACGGACCAATTCACCGGTAGCTCAAGGACTTGAACATCCACGACAAACTCCCGAGTCTCCCGGTCGGTTTCCTTTCCCAGCCGAGCCACCTTTCCGGGATAGGACCGTTCAGATTCCGAGCGAAAGACAACTCTTGCGGGCTGTCCGACTTTGATGCGCGCCATTTCGGTCTCGTCGATCCATGCACTGATCCACAATTGCTCTAGCGAGACCAGTTGGAGAATGGGACTACCCGGCACCACCACGTCGCCGGGATCACGCTGCCGTCGGACGATCAACCCGTCGAAAGGCACGGTGAGCTCTGTGTCGGCAAGCCGGGCATGATGGTAGGCCAGGGTTTTCTCGGCGGCGATGACCTCTTTGCCTCCTTCAACGATGGCGGCTTCGGCACGGGCCATACCCGCTTCAGCGACGGCGAGCAGTTCGACTGCTTGATCGACTTCACTTTCGGTTACGACGCTGCGCGCGATGACTTGCTCGATACGTGCGTGTTCCCGTTTGGCTTGCGTGAGGACCGCAACGGCCCGGCCTCGATCCGTCTTCAGTCGCTCCACCGCCGCCTGCGATGCGGCAACGGTTGCCTCAGCGATCTCGACTTGCTGTGTCAGTTCATCATTGTCGAGTCTGACAAGCACTTCGCCCTCGGAAACCTGATCGCCTTGATCGACCAAGATCTCCTCGATCCGGCCCGAGATCTTGGGGCTGATCGTGACGCTCACCCGCGCCTCCAGCGTGCCGGTTCCCATCACCTCGGCAACTATATTGCCACGCTCGATTTGATGTCCGGTTACCGGAACAGGAGAGAACCGGACCATGTAGATCAGATAGCCAACGACGGCCACGATCAGGGTCCATTTCAGCCCTTGCCATAACCATCGCTTGATTGCATTTCGGGTTTGACTCATGGTTCTCGCGCTCTTGCCTTGGAGGGCGTGTCAGTCGAGGGGCATTCTCACAACAGCCAAGTATACACCACCAGGGTCCCTGTTTTCGACCGCCGTTCGATACGTCTGGCGAAGGCCGATCCGTCCGAAGCGGCAAACCGGCCCCAGGTTGCGAATACCCAAGCCACATGGCAGCCCCTGAAAACCTTTTTTCCGACGCAGAACCTCCCGCAGGCGTTGCCAGCCGTCACTCCACCCAGCGGCGGGGCTGTCCGCGTCCGCGTGGAACAACCGTTTCCGCGGGCAGTTCCGACACGCCGATGCGCCCCAAAGCGAAGCCCACACCACGCGATCGGATCGGGCTCCAGATACTCTCATAACATATGGGTCAGGTTTTGGGGAGCACTCCAAGGGGTCAAGCTGGATTGCGAGCGTGCCCTCTGTGTGGTCAATCCACACTACCCGCGAGGGAGCGGAGACGCGCCGGGTCGGGCCCAGTCGAAGAAACCGATCTGCTCCAGGCTCCGCCGCAAATCTTCGATCTGATCTTTGCTCAGACGCGGCTGAGGGAGTAGGCACGGTCCGCAGTCGGCGCCGATCATACTCATGACCGCCTTCATGGCCGGGTGAAAGGGCCAGCGGTTCATCGTGCGGATCATCGTAACCGATAGGCCTTGGAGCCGGCGGGCTTCATCGAACGCCCCGGCGGTGAAGGTGTCGATGATACGCAGATAGAGTGGCGCGGCGATGTTGTACGTACTGCCGACGGCGCCCCGAGCGCCCATCATCCACGCCGACAGTAGCATTTCGTCGCATCCCCAAAGAATGTCGTATCGGCCGTCGTCGAGTTCGCGGCACGCTTGGTATTCGTGGATCGTCGGGCTGGTGTATTTCAGGCCGGCCAGATTCGCGATCCGCTCGCCGGCCAGATGCAGGAAGTCGGGCATGTCCAACGCTACGCCGGTCAGCGCCGGGATGTGGTAGTAGTAGAAAGGCAGTTGCGGGGCCGCCGCGGCGATCTGGGCCATGCAATCGGCCAGCAACTCGATGGAACCGACTTTGAAATAGGACGGAGCCGTGGCCGATACGACGTCGGCCCCGATCTCTTGGGCGTGTTCGGCCAGCCCGGCGGCTTCGGCCACGCTGTTATGGCCCACCTGGATGATCACCGGCACGCGCCCGGCGGCGGCCCTGGTATACGCTTCGGCCACCCGACGCCGCTGGTCACCGGTCAGCGACATCCCCTCGCCCGTGCTGCCGCAAACGTACAATCCGGTCACGCCCTCATTGATGAGGCGGTCGACCATCGGCCCGATTGGATCGAGATGAAGCTCACCCCGATCGTCCAGCGGCGTGTACGTCGCGGCGATCAGGCCCTGCAGGCGAAAGTTCATGGAAACCTCTTCAGTCGTTGAGCCAATCGAGAGAAAACCGGACCAGGCGGATCTTTCGGTAGCCTTCCGTTTCGTAAAACAGGCCGACGCGGCCATCGGGGAGTTCGATCAGCGAGGAATACGCAAAACTCCCCGGCACGGCAAGTTTCGCCAGCGGCCAGGTCTTGCCGCCGTCGAAGCTGACGTAGACCGTGCCGTGCGTTCGACCCGGTCCAACGGGTACCGAGCACAGCAAAGCAACCCCGCCTTCGCCTTGGGGATCCTTCACGGCAATCAGCGAACCGTTGCAACTGACCGTCTTCAACGCGGGATCGTTCTGGAGCGTCGTCCACGTGACGCCGCCGTCGGTGCTAAACGCGCGCGTGCGCAGCCGTTGCTTCGATCCGTCGACGACAAACGTCCGGCTGTTGAGGACGAGCGTGCCATCGGGTAATTCGGCCACCTTCGACTCGCTGGCCCAGGCCATCGTTCCTTCGTGTGGCACGGCACGGCCCCGCCGCCAGGTCCGGCCGTGATCGTCGCTGTAGAAGCAGAGCACCTTCTTGCCGCGATAGAAATCGCCGCCGGCGACGATCAACCGGCCCTTGTACGGAGTGTGAGTAAGCTGGATGCCCTCGCCGGAGCCGACGACCATGACGGCACCGTGGGTCCGGACCATCTGGCTGATCTCGCGCGGTTCGGTCCAGGTGGCCCCTTGGTCGTCGCTGGTCACGACGTACTGGCGGCAATGCAGATCGCCCATCTCGCCGCGCACGTCCTTGGGCACTTGCGTATAGTCCCACATGAAGAGGTTGTAGAGGACGTGAATCCGGTTCGTGTCGCGATCATACACGGCGGCGTTGGGGCAGATCGACTTCAGCCCATGGGTCGCGACCAGTCGCCCCTTGCTCCACGTGCGCCCGCTGTCGGCACTGGTCTTCACGATCAGGTCCTGGCCCGAGCGGTCGGACCAGCGGCTCTTGTTGCGGCCCTGGCAAACGACAACGACCGTGCCGTCGTTGGTCACGACGACGTTTTGCTCGCGGTACTGGGGATACTTCTCGGCGGCGCCGGCGACTCCCTCGATCTCCTCGGCTCCGGCGACGAACACATCGATCGGCCTGGGAAGATCGTCCGCCGCGGCTTGGGCCGCGACCAGGAATCCGGCCAAGAACACCAGGCTTTGTCTGAGAATCTGATGAATTCGCCGCATGATTCAGTTTCTTTCCGGGCACACGATTTATGCGCGAGATGTGTTCGCCCACGATCCGCCATGTTACAACATACACCAGTTTATCGCCAACAACACGGCGACCCGCTGTTGGACTCGGGTAAGCTGGAGAAGCTCGCCGAGGAGCATGATTACGTACACCGAAACGTCCCCGGCGGGCGATACGGGCCAGGAGAGAGCTGGAAATACCTGCAATACTTGCAGGCGAACACGCCGGATACGAACTCCGGCATCGTTGCCCCGCCGATTGTAGGGATCACGGAGACTCGGGAATCTGGGAAAAGACCGTGAATTTTGCCGATTTTCTCGATTCTCCCGATTATTCGGCCGATATACCGTCGTGGAAGCTCCGGCGGAGGCGGCGGATGAACGCCCTTCGGCCGCGAAAGACACCGCCGGCGTGGCAACTGAGCCATGCGGCGAACACACAGGTGACCACACGGGAAGAATTGGGATGCAACGGGTACTATTTGTCGGTCTGGCCTGCACTCTGCTGGCGGTCGCTTCGGGCTGTGGCGTGTGCCACTCGATCCTCTACGAGCCGTTCGGACCCGGCACGATGTGTCGTGGGGGCGGCTGCGGTCCCGCCGACTGCGGTTTCACCGACTGCGGGCCGGCCGATCTCTGTGGACCGGAGTGTGGCGGATGTGGCGTTTGCACCGAGGTGCCCTGCCGGCCGGCCGCGGATCCCTGTTGTCGTCCGTGGGGACCGCTCGGCTGGCTGTTTGCCGCCCCGCGTTTCTCCTGCGGACAAGGCGGTTGCGGCAAAATCTACTGGGGCGACTTTCACGGCGATCCTCCGTTGTGCAACGATCCCTGCCGGCAGTGTGGCAGCCGGGTCGGGCATCACGACTCCGGCGGGGGATGTGCCTCTTGCGGCGCGACCGTTTCATCGGACACCATGCAGATCGTTCCCGAGGCCACCGAAATACCCAGACAATCCGGTCCATGGTCCGTCCGCGGCGAACCCAGAAGGCTTTCGCCACACATCTCGCACCGGCCCCGGGCGGCCGTCCAAAGATAACCGAGCGGTGACCGGCGCGGCGGCGGTCGACCATCGCCACCGTCCTCCGAAAGGTGACGGAAGCCGGCCATCGATAAGAAATGTTGGGGGGGACCGAGCCCACGGGATTTATTCCGTGGGCTCGTCTTATTTCCCACGGCGCCTTCTTGGCGACGTTCCCGATTCCAGGCGGAGTGACAGGCGATGGGCAAGAACGCAATCGAAGGCATCCTCCAGATGCTCGCCGAGATGGAGATTCCCTACATTTTTGGGAATCCCGGCTCCACGGAACTGCCGCTGATGGACGCCCTGGTCGAGCGGCCGCCGGTCCGGTACATCCTCGGCTTGCAGGAAGTGCCCGTCATGTCGATGGCCGAGGGCTACGCCGCCGCCTCGGGCCGCGCCGGGGTGGTCAACCTACACATCTGCTGCGGGTTGGGCAACGCGATGGGCATGCTGTACAACGCCTACCGCTCCGGAAGTCCGCTGATCGTGACCGCCGGTCAACAGGATCGGCGTCTGATGTTCGAGGAGCCGATTCTCGGGGGCGACATGGTGGCGGTCACTCGGCCTTGGACCAAATGGGCCGTCGAAGTACACCGGGCGGCCGACGTTCCCTCGGCCATGCGTCGGGCGATTCAAACGGCCTTGACCCCGCCCACCGGACCGGTGTTTCTTTCGCTGCCGGTCGACGTGCAGATGGAGCCGACCGAGGCCGACTTCTCGGCGCCGGAGTTGCCTGATGTGCTCGTGCGTCCGCCGCTGGCGGCCGTTCGTCGGGCGGCGAGCGTGTTGACCGAAGCGAGCAACCCGGCCGTGTTGGTGGGCAGCCGGATTTGCGAGGCCGGGGCCGTCGACGAGTTGGTGGCCGTGGCCGAGCGGCTCGGCGCGCCGGTGATCCACGAAGCGGCCACGTCGCATGGCCGGTCGAGCTTCCCTTCGCATCATCCCCTGGCCGCGCCGCCGCTGCCGTACTGGTCGCCCGACGTTCGCCGCCGGCTCCAGCCGTTCGACGTTGTCTTGGTGGCCGGCATGAAACTGTTGCAGCAGTACATCCACCACGAACCGTCGCCTATCCCCGAGCACATTCGCTTTGTTCATCTCGACGACGATCCTTGGGAGTTGGGTAAGAACTATCCGACCGAGGTCGGCCTGATCGGTCATCCCAAGGCCACGCTCGGCGAGTTGGACAGCGCACTGAGCGAAACGATGACCGCCGAACAGGCGGGCGCCGCCCGGGCTCGCGGCATTTCCATCGGCGCCGAACACGACCGCGATCGGGCCGCCCTGCGCAGCGACGCCCAGAGCCAGCGCGACGTGCGGCCGCTTTCGCCCCTTTGCCTGATGGAGAGCCTCGCCCGGGTGCTCCCCGACGACGTGGCCGTGGTCGAGGAATCACCCACCACGACGCACTGTTACTTCGAGCGGACCGGTTCGCTGAAAAACACCAGCGGCTATTTCGCCCATCGCGGCTGGGCCCTGGGATGGGGTGTCGGCTGCTCGATCGGTGCAAAGTTGGCATGGCCGGAGCGGCCCGTGTTGGGGATCATCGGCGACGGATCGGCGATGTACGGTTTTCAGGGACTCTGGACCGCCGCCCATTACGGGTTACCCGTCACTTGGGTGATCTGCGCCAACCGGGAGTATCGCATCCTAAAGAACTGCGCCGCCGTGCTGGGATTACCCAACGCGCGGGCCGGACGGTTCGCCCACCTCGACGTCGACCAACCGGCGATCGATTTCGTCGGTCTGGCCCAATCGCTCGGCGTTTCCGCGCACCGGGTCACCGAACCCGACGAGCTAAGCACGGCCGTCTCCGAATCGCTGGCCGGCGACAAGCCGCGGCTGATCGAAGTGGCCGTGCGCCAGCCGGAGGGGTGATGCCTTCGTCGCCCCCGCACGCCACCTTGCCGCGGCGGGCAACATCGTTAAGGGTGGAGAAAAGGGAACATCACTGATTTCCCTCGTCGCTTTCCACCCTGCCGGTATCCGGGATGCCCTGTCTCTGCTCGAAGTACGCCATGAACCTGCCGGCCACCTCGCTTTCATCGCTGAAGACGTCCGTCGCGCCGGCGGCATGCAGTTTCGACGCGTTGGCCTGGAAGCGGCAGCGGACAAGGATCGTGACGGTTGGGTTCAGACGCCGGGCGGCGGAAACCGTTTGGATGGCGGAGCGATCGTCGGGCATCGTGACGGCAATCACGCTGCATTTGGGAACGTCGGCCCGCCGGAGCACGGACGGATCCGAGCCGTCGCCGACCACCGTGCGGAATCCTTGCTGCGAGAAAGCGTGTAGATTCACGGGGCTGAGATCGACCAGACAGACATCGTACCCGAGGGTCTCCAGTTGGGAAGCCATCTGGGAACCGACCGGGCCAATGCCGATCACCGTGGCACGCCGAATCTGATCGTGGTTCGAGGCCGGGCGGATAGCGATTTCATGCTCCACGACGGAGTGGCGTTCGGCAAGCGGAAGTCCGATCTTCAGCAGTTGCGGCGTTACGATCAGGCTGACGATGGCGATGAACATCGTCAAGTCGTAGCTGTCTTGCTCGATGATCCCTTGGGATAGCCCGGCCATAAGCAGGACGAAGGCAAGCTCGCCCACCTGTGCCAACCCGAGTCCCATCCCCAACGCCGACTTCCACGACAACCGGGCAAGACGCAGAGCGACCGTGGCGGCGGAAGTCTTCAAAGCCAACACGGCGACAAATGCCCCCAAGCAGGTCAGCGGCCTCTCCAGAAGCACGTCGAATCGCATTAAGGCGCCAAGGCTCACAAAGAAGACGGCGGCAAACGTCTCGCGGAAGGGCAGCACCACGGAATCGATCTGATGCGTGAGCCGGTTGCCGTTGAGCATCAGTCCCGCGCCGAATGCGCCGATCATCGGCGGCAGGCCGAGATAGTGCGCGGCAAGTGTCGCGCTTCCCAGCACGCTGATCGTAAAGAGGACGAGGAGTTCGACACTTCGCAGACCCCAAAGCCAAGGGGCCAGCCAGCGAGCCGTCAGCCACCGGCCCACGGGAATCGCCGCCAGGAAACCGAGGCTCTTCAAGGCCAGCAAGCCGAACGCCACGAGGTCGCGATCCGAGAGTTGACCTGCCAGAAACGGGATCAACAACACCAGCGGCACGACGGCCGCGTCCTGGTACAGCAGAATAGCGATGGCCCGGCGCCCATGCGGGCTGGTCGCCTGCCCCCATTCTTCCAGGGCCTTGAAGACCAGGACGGTGGAACTGAAAGCGGTGGCCAATCCGAGCAACACGGCCGACTGCCAAGGGAATTGCAGAATCGCCAGAAAGCCCGCGGTCGCAGCGGCGACCAGCACCATCTGCACCGTGCCGCCGACAAGGAAAGGCCGTGCCATCCGCAACAGATCGGCAAGTGAGAATTCAATGCCGATGGAAAACAACAGCAGGAGCACGCCGGCCTCCGCCAGATACTCCATCTCGTGCGTCTGCTGATAGAGCGGACCCAGCAGGATCGAACCGAGCACCACGCCGCCGAGGAGATAACCGGCAAGCGTCGAGAGCCCGGTCCGCTTGCAGATTGCTCCCGAGACAAAGCCCACGGCGAGCACGGTCACCAACTCGAAAGCGATCTTGGCCAGCGTGTTCTGATCCATCGATTCAGTTCCCGTCCATTCCGGCCGAGCGAGGACAACCGGCGTTCCGTAGACACTCACGACGACGAGCGTTCCGTCTGAACTTGCCCATCAAGAATCTCCTTGCAAGCTCCGTACCGCCGGCGTCTCCAAGCCCCGCCTTGGCGACCGTCTTGAATTCCATTGTATACCTGTATACCGCGGTGGCCAGGGGCCGCGATAGCAGGTTGGCCAAGTGAAGATGTTGGGCGTGTGGGAGCGGAACGCCAAAAGGGGGAACGCTAAACAATAGTTTCTAGGACTTCTTGGCATTTGAGCGACGCCCCTTTCGGGCCATCATGCAGGTTGGTTATACATCTAATCCTGACATGGATGCCCGAAAGGAGAGCCTCATGGACGATGGTAAAGCGCTGGGGTTGATTTGGCAATCGCTGTTGCGGGAATTTCAACCGTGGTTCACCCGCGGCGATTGGGTCCGGTTCGTGGAGTGGGTAACGGGAACGGTTTTGTGTGACGAGGAGCATCGAACCAGTCCCGACGTATGGGGAACCTGCACGTTTCACGAATCGAGCGCCCGAAGTCCCAACCGGGCCGAAACGGTGCGTGCCCACAACTGGGTGGTCAGTCCCTGGCAGCCGATTGTTGGCGTCCGATTCCTCTTAAAGTGCAGTTCAGCGTCCTCTATCATTCTGCGCTTCTGCTTTACGTTGCGCCTTGCGTTTCGCTCCTGAGGCTTTCTGTCTTCCAGGTTCAGATTGGGGGCGGTCAATTTCTTCAAACCCTCTTTTGACGGGGCGCAGTTGCTTCATTTTCTCAAGGTACGGCCGGGTCTTTTCCGCGGGGACGGAATCCGCCTGGAGTGCAACGGTTCGGGTGGCCTCGGCAAGTCGCCCCGGCAGGCTGCTATCGGGGCGGAGAAGTGGGCGGGGAAAGGTGACAGCCACCAGATCTAGGTAATCTGGAGAAGGTGACGACTGGTAAACTGCCTGGTTGGACAGCGTCACTTCGGGGAGATTACTCGGCGCAACATGTTGCGGGGACGGGACTTATCCCCACCGGCCTTGCGGCCTGTCGATTTAATCGGATTCACGCAGGATAGTGGCGTGAATAGTAACCCGAAGCGTCAGCGAGGCCAGCTTTTCCCTCCTCGCTGACGCTTCGGGTTACTAAATCGGCAGGCCGCTTGTGCCGGTGGTTTATTGGTTTGGCGACGAT
>CAYUIQ010000055.1:0-39551 GCA_964444795.1 uncultured Planctomycetaceae bacterium | reverse complement strand
CCAGTTCGCCGCCTGCTGGGGGCTCGCTGCGCTCGACCGCCAGGCACCCGAGACGGAGAACGTCCGCTTTCTCCACCGGCCCCCCAGCGCAATAAGAAAGGGCGGCACGATGTACCGCCCTTTGTGCAGGTCCGCCACGGATATTTCAGAGGAGCTGATGTGTGCTCCCCGTGGCGCCGGTGCCGGGGTCCGCGCAGCTAGTCGATCGAAATCGCTTCGCTGGGGCAAACATCGACGCACGCGCCACAGTCGCCACAGGTTTCCGGATCGACGGTTGCGATTTCTTCCACCAGCTCGATGGCGTCCAACGGGCAGGCATCAACGCACTCGGCACAAGCGGAGCACTTCTCAGCGTCCACGATCGTTGTCATCAGACAGGTCTCCCTTTCCAAAATTCTCAAAACCTAAACAGCCAAACCACTCATTCTGTTCTATACACACGAGGCGGCCGGCGACTATACCTCAAACCACGTGAGAATGACCACCCGAGATTGGGGGGCCGCGAGGCAACCGCGTCCGGCGCGTCGGTGGGAGGGAAGAGGGGACAGGTCTCTTATGCCGCAACGGCCTGGAGCACGCTGCGCACAAAATCTCCTTTTCCCGACGCAACGTTATTCAGCATAGAATGCCGCCGCCGTTGCGCGAAGTGGAAATTTCCAGAATCCGGCCCTCATTTTCCAGAAATTTCCCGTGCGGCACTTCGGCTTAGCCGGTCGGCCCAGTACAGAGGCTCGGGCAGACGCCGCCCATGGAGCAGCCGGCGGACCACCGCTTCGGCCTGGGCCACGGTCGTTCGATGGCCGGGCGAGACGAAAATCGGCCGCCGGCTCCCCTCCGTCGCCCGGATCGCCACACCCCGGAGCTGACCGTCCAGCATCACCGGTCGCGACTGGCCTGCCCGCAGTCCGCTGATCTGGACGTCTCCGCAGAGCAGCTTCTTCGTTACTCCCACCGTCGGTAGTGAGGTAACAACCCCCAGATGCGTGGCAATGCCCGCCGTATGCGGATGCAGAATGCCGCTACCGTCGACCAACACGAGATCGGCCAGACGGCCGGCCGATCGGACCTCGTCGAGTAAATCCAGCAGCAGGGGAAGTTCGCGAAAGGCAAGAAAACTGCTGATATAGGGGAACTTCACTTCGCGTCGCACGGTCGTCGACCAGATGAGCTTGCCGCCGTCGGGCTCGACCAGCGCATAGCCGGCCACGCCCTCGGTAATCGGGCCGCGGAACGTGTAGGAAACGTCGACTCCACCGATCCGGCGAGGCTCCGGCCGAAGCGGTTTCAGGATGACCGCCTCGGGCAACTTCGCTTGGATCCGCCGGAGTTGCTCCAGCGGTCGATCGCCCTGAAATTGGTCGAAGAAGAACTCCCCCAGGTCGACCGTCTCGTCGTGTACGGCAATCCCCTCGGATCGCAGGAGCCGTGCTTTTTGGTCGACGTCGCCGGTGCAATATCGCCCAACGTGCCCGCCGACTCGCACCACCCGATGACACGGACAGTCGGCTGCGTGGTCGTGGTGCAGGAGAAAATGGCCGACCCAGCGGGTAGCGATCCGATACCCCAACGCTTCGGCCAAGGCCGTGTACGTGGTGACCCGCCCGGCGGGAATCTGGGTCAGCAGTTCCCGCAGATTCTGGGTCAGGTCGGGGATGGTATTGAGTGGGATCACGGGAGGGTGTGGGTGCGAGTTGGAGTTTGGAGCCCGGGGGATGCAACCCCCGGGCGTGGTAAGACTATTCTATCGCAGCGGCGTTTGTTGCAAACCGAGTCGGGCGATGGTACGCTTGAGTCACCCCCCGGCCCCGCAGGGTTGGAGGCAACCGAACTCGCCCCGTTCGATCCCGCCCTTTTTTCAGACCACCCCGGAGATACTCGCCATGACCACGCGTCCCATTCTTGCGGCCGTGCTGCTTGGCGGCCTGCTGGCGGTTCCCGCCGCCGCGGCCGAGAAGACCTTTCGCCTGACCATTGCGGCGGGCGACCACGACCGAACCAACACGCCGGTCCGCGCCGACGTGCGACTTCCCAAGGCCCTGGCGGACGCCACCGACGTGACCGTCACCACCGACGACGGCACCAAGCTGCCGGGCCAATTGACCAAGCCGGGATTGCTCAACAAAGCAGACCCAGCAGCCGGAGACGACGTGGCTCGCGAACTACATTTCGTGTTGCCGAGTCTGGAGAAAGGCCGGACGGCGACTCTCACGGTGACCGTCACTTCGCTCACGCCGATGCAAAAAGGGTTCCTCTGGAAGACCGGCGACGACGACTGCCCCGAACTGAGCCGTGACGGCCGGCCCGTGCTCCGCTATATGTGTCTGCCCTTCGACGACTCGACACCCGAGGCGCGACACGATACGTACAAGGTGTTCCACCATCTGTACAACCCGGCGGGCACCCGCGTGGTGACCAAGGGCCCCGGCGGGCAATACACGCACCATCGCGGGCTGTTCTTCGGCTTCAACCGGATCAGCTACGGCGACGGAGGCCGAGTCGACACTTGGCACTGCGGCGGCGACGCCCATCTTACCGACGAAGGACAGGTCAGCGAGGAAGCGGGTCCCGTGCTCGGGCGGCATACGGTTCGCGTCGATTGGCACGGCAAAGGGAAGGAAGTCTTCGCCCGAGAGTTGCGGCAGATGACCGTCTACGCGGTGCCGGGCGGCCAGTCGGTCGAGTTTGCTTCGCGGCTGGAAAGCACCGCGGGCAAGGTCACGCTCGACGGCGATCCGCAACATGCG
Source organism: uncultured Planctomycetaceae bacterium (assembly GCA_964444795.1). Classification (GTDB taxonomy): domain Bacteria; phylum Planctomycetota; class Planctomycetia; order Pirellulales; family Thermoguttaceae; genus JABMRP01. The sequence continues at coordinate 36,807 of CAYUIQ010000055.1, read as the reverse complement.
GGCTTCCAATTTCGCGCCGCCCAGGAGGTGGCCGCCGGCGATCAGAAAGCCACCTACTATCTGCGTCCCGACGGAAAGGGACAACCGGGCGAAACCCGCAACTGGCCGGGCAATAAGGATTTCGTCAACTTGCCCCACAACGCGATGAGCTTCGTGATCGACGGCGAGCGGTACACGGCCGTCTATCTCGACAAGCCGACCAACCCCAAGGAAGCCCGGTTCAGCGAACGCACCTACGGCCGCTTCGGCTCCTACTTCAAGTACGAGTTGACCGAAGACGCACCGCTGGAAGTGAATTACCGCATTTGGCTCCAAGACGGCGAGATGACCGTCGACGAGCCCGCCGCGCTGAGTGCCGATTTCGTCGAGCCGGTCAAGGTGACCGTACAATAACCCAGACGTGGGGTAGGTTTTCAACCTGCCGAGGCAGGATACAATCCTACCCCACGAACATCCCCCCAATGCAAAGGAAACGACCATGAACAAATCGCTCTGCCTGCTTTTGGCCGCCGTACTGTCGCTCTCCCTCATGCCGGTCGGTCAGGCCGCCGACAACACGCCGCCGGAGGGCTTCACGGCCGTGTTCAACGGCAAGGATCTCTCCGGTTGGAAAGGACTGGTGGCGAATCCGAAGAAACGGGCGGCGATGACGCCCGACCAATTAGCCCAGGCCCAGGAGAAGGCCGACGAGTCGATGCGCGCCCACTGGCGCGTCGAAGACGGTGCCTTGGTCTTCGACGGAAAGGGCCAAAGCCTCTGCACGGGGAAGGATTACGGCGATTTCGAGATGTATGTCGACTGGAAGATTCTCCCTCGCGGCGACAGCGGCATCTATCTCCGCGGCTCCCCCCAGGTGCAAATCTGGGATCGGGCCGAAGGATCCGGCGGACTGTACAACAACCAGAAGAACCCCCGCAATCCGACGAAGAACGCCGACAACCCCGTCGGCCAATGGAACACGTTCTACATCAAGATGATCGGCGAGCGGGTCACCATCAAGCTCAACGGCGAGTTGATCGTCGACAACGTCGTGCTGGAAAACTATTGGGAGCGCGACAAGCCGATCTATCCCACCGGCCAGATCGAATTGCAGAACCACGGCAATACGCTCTGGTTCAAGAACGTCTACATCCGCGAGATCCCGCGATAGGGGTTGGCTACGGGGAAATGGCCACGTGCCGCGCGCCTGAACCGACGTCACACTCGCCCATCCGGCCCGAGCAAACCCGTAAAATAACACCTCTGGCTGTAATATTCTACCACCAAAGGGGTGTTTACGCGGACTGGATGGGCCGGGTATGATGCTTTAGCTGGCCAGAGGTGAATACGGAACTGGGGAGAGGCACCGGATTCCCTTTCTTGGCGGAGCCGGCGGTGGTTTTCGTGACCGAGCCGTCGTGTTCTTGCCGAAGTCCTATCAGTTGGGCAAGTCCCCACACGTCGGAGGTCAGGCAATCATGCGGACCCGTCATTCGAGCGGTTTCACACTCGTGGAACTGCTGGTCGTTATCGCCATTATCGGTATTCTTATCGGGCTCTTGCTGCCCGCCGTGCAATCGGTTCGCGAGGCGGCACGGCGGACCCAATGCTCGAACCACTTGCATCAGTTCGGATTGGCCGCACACAATCACCACGAAGCACACCGTCATTTTCCCGCCGGCGGTTGGGGATGGGCCTGGGTCGGCGATCCGGATCAGGGATTCGGCAAGCGACAGCCGGGCGGTTGGGCTTACAACCTGCTCCCCTATCTTGAGCAGGAGGCGTTGCACAACATCGGCGCGGGCAAGAGCTTCAGCGAGAAAAAAACGCTCAACAAGGAGATGGCCAGCACGCCGGTGCCCTTCTTCAATTGCCCCTCCCGGCGGCGAGCGGTCGCCTTTCCCAACTCGTGGAACTCCGCCATGTACACGGGCGTGAACATCGATCCCACGCCGCAACTGGCGAGAAACGACTACGCGATCAATTGCGGTACCGGCGGCGTGCCGCACAGCGGCGGCCCCGGTGACATCGCTTCCGGAGAAACTTGGTGCCAAAGCCCTCGCAACCGAGACGGCATCGGCTTCGAGTGTAGCGAGACTGCCATCGCCGACGTCAAGGACGGCACGACCAATACGCTGTTGATTGGCGAAAAGTACCTCAATCCTCATCACTACTCAACCGGCAAAGACGCGGCCGACAACGAAAGCGCGTACACGGGCAATAACAACGACAACTATCGTTCGGCCCATATCCAGTATCCCCCCAAACAGGATCAGGAGGGATACGGTAACTCGATCCGCTTCGGCGGCCCGCACGCCAACGGCTGCAACTTCGTCATGTGCGACGGCTCGGTCAAGATGATCGGCTTCTCCATCGACGCGACCATCTTCACCTATCTCGGCAACCGCCGCGACGGACAGCCGATCGACGCCAGCAAGTTCTGATCGGTCTTGTTGGGCCCGGGCACTTGTGCCCAGGCTAGACGCTCAATCGCCGAATCCCTTCTATTGAGGGGTTCGCGATGTCGTCTTCTTTGTCCCCTGACACTGCCCCACTGCCCGGGGGCGTGCATCGAGCGGCTCTTTCGACTACAACGGAAGAAGGAACGCCTAGAGCCGAAAAGAAGATGGGAAGGAGGTCGCGGGATGTTCAACGTGCGAAGCATGGCAATTTGCGGGGTTCTCCTGCTGATTCTCTCCAGGTGGGGGGGTAATTCGACGTCGCGAGCCGACGACCCGCCCGCCCTGAACCCCTTCGGGCCGGTCCAGACCGAGCGAGAGGATTCGATCCCCGGTTACGTCGAGATGTCCGACGGGAAGATCATTACCGGCGCCGTCTATCTCACCCGCGATGCCCGGCTGAAGATTTACGATCAGAAGATGGAGCGCCAGCGCGAGGTGCCGCTTCGGGTGGTCAAGCAGATCGAATGCGGCGTGTTGAAGGAGTGGATGGAGCGGGAGTGGCGATTCAAGGAATTGGCCAACGATGAGAAGTACTACACCGGACGCACGTACCCGGCCCGAGAGTATGTCCACCGCATTACGCTCCACGACGACCGCCAGATCATCGGTCCGCTTGCGGCGGTGGTCTACGTCCAACCGTATCTGTCGCGGGAGCCGGCAGCCGGCGGCTCTCGGCCCAACGTCAAGCCCGAGAAGATCCTTCTCAACAAACGCAATAAGGGCGAGCCGGGCACGACGCTCAAGGCGCTCGACTATCCTCGCGTGATCAAGTTGGGCGAGGAAGCGCTGGCCGAGGGAAAGCGAAAGGCCGGGGCGTATCGGCCAGGTGGAACCAAACGATAGGCGACCGCAACACTCGTGTTCGACATCACACTGGAACAAGGCCACGGACTGGCCACCATGCTCGGCGTGGCCGCGGCGGCGATTGGGCTCTCGGCGGTCTTCTATCGCCGGGCATACGGGGCGTTGCGCGCGGTCCAATGGCAAACGCTGCTGGTGCTGCGCATCGTGGCCATTCTGATCGTCGTTCTGTTGCTCTTTCGACCCGTCCACAGCTACACCAAAGACCGTCAGGAGAAGCGGGCGCTGGTCTTCCTGGTCGATAGCTCGGCTTCGATGAGTATCGCCGACGATTCGTCGGGCGAGAAACGTTTCGACCGGGCGAGGCGCAAAGTCACCGATTGGTGTGAGCAACTGGGCGGTGATTTCGAGTTGCACGTGGTCGAATTCTCCGAACAGGCCAACCCGCTGGGCGACGCCACGGCGCTGATCTCGGTGGCCCCGGACGGCAAGTCGACCTCGCTGAGCCGGGCGTTGGAGGCCGCGGGGCAAGTCTCCTCGGCAAACGTCGAGGCCGTGTTTCTGTTGTCCGACGGGATCGACAACGTCAAGGGAAACCCCCTCCGGGCAATCCCGCGTGATGGCGTCGTGGTGCATTGCGTCGGCGTGGGTAGCAGCCTGCGCGGCGACGTCAGCTATCGCGACGTCCAGGTGGCGGGCATGTCGTGCCCGCCGCGGCTGATGCTGGCCAATCTGGCCCGGATTACCGCCTCGGTCGATGCGGTCGGTCTGGGCGGAAGTATGGTCAAGGTCCTGCTCGAAGAAGAAGGCGAGCAGATCGGCGAGGCCGAACTCACGTTGGACGACCGGCAGGGTGGGCAAGAGGTCGTCTTCGAGTTTCGACCGGCGGAAAAAGGCCGGCGAACCTATACCGTTCGGGTTCCTTCGCTTGCCGAGGAACGCATCGAGGAGAACAACCGGCGATCAGCGGTGGCCGACGTGATCGAACCGGGGATCCGCGTGCTCTACATCGAGGGCACGTTGCGCGGAGATTACGGGGCCATTGTAAACCGCTTCCTGCAAAAGGACCCCGACCTGGAGTTCTGTGCTCTGGTGCAGACCAAGCCCAACGTCTTTCTCTGCCGCACAAATATCGAGGGGTTGCAGCTTTCGGGGATTCCTACCGACGCGGAAACCCTGGAGATGTTCGACGTCTTCATCCTCGGCGATCTCGACGCCTCGTTCATTCAGCCCGAGCAACAGAATCTCATCGTCGAGCGAATCCGCAACGGCGCGGGGCTGATCATGTTGGGCGGTTACCACAGCCTCGGCCCGGGCGGATACCAGGGCACGCCGATCGGCGGCGTGTTGCCGATGCAACTTGGCGACCGCGAGGTCGGCCAGGTCGATGACCCGTTTCTGCCGGTGCTCACGCCCGAGGGAGTCCGGCATCCGCTGTTCACCAACATCGAAGACTTCTTTCCCACCGAACAGGGCGATGCCGTGATTGAGGGTCTGCCGCCGCTGAAAGGGTGTACGCGCGTGGCCGGCGCGCGCCCAGGCGCCACGGTGCTGGCCAACTGCCCGACGGAAGCAGGCCCGATGCCCGTGCTGGCCGTTCAAAACGTACCCCAGGGACGCACGGCCGTCTTCTGCGGCGATACCACCCGCGACTGGCAACAGGCCATGCGTGCTCAAGACCAAGACCCGGTCTTTCTGCGATTCTGGGGGCAAATGGTTCGCTGGCTGGCCGGACGTTCGGAGAGCGTGGGAACGGAAATGAGCGTCGTGGCCAGGACCGACAAGCCGTATTACGATCCGGGTGAGAAGATCGAGATCACCGCCGTGGTGCGCGATAGCGAGGGAGAGGGCACCGCCGATGCCAAGGTCGTCGCCCGGCTCAACGGTCCCGACGATCTGCGGGAAGAGGTCGCGCTGTCGGCCGGCAGCGGATCGGCCGGTCACTATGGCGCAACCTTCGAGCCAAAGACGGCCGGCACCTACGAGATTCTCGTCGAGGCCGCGCTGGCCGCGCAAACCGATCAGACCGACCCGATCGCCGTCGAAGTGGGGCGTCCCTACCTGGAATACGAGAAGTTGGATCTCAACGACGCGTTGCTCGAGGAGATCGCCAAGGCCACCGGCGGGCGTTACGTACCGCTGACCACCGCCGACCATCTGATCGATCGGCTCGACCGGTCGATGAAGGAAAGCCGCGAGTTTATCCAAACGAAGCTCTATTGGCCGCCCGGTCTGTGGATCCTGTTCGTCTCCTGCTTGACCGCCGAGTGGGTCCTGCGCAAGAGGTTTCAACTGCGATGAGCCAAGGCACCGGATACCGATACCTCGAACCTTCGGCGCTGGCCCGGGTGAAGAACCTCTCGGTCGTCGCCCGCGGCGTGGTCGAAGGCGCGGTCACCGGGCTCCACGCCAGCCCCTACAAGGGGTTCAGCGTCGAGTTCGCCGAGCATCGCGAGTATACCGCCGGCGACGACCCCCGCCATATCGATTACCGTATGCTCGCCCGAACCGACCGGCTCTACATCAAGCAGTACGAAGAAGAGACGAACATGCGGGTGCAGGTCCTGTTGGACATCAGCGGTTCGATGGGCTACAGCCACGAGGGCGAGATCTCGAAACTCCAGTACGGTTCCTACCTGACGGCCATCCTCTCGTATCTGATGACCCGGCAGCAGGACTCGGTGGGGTTGACCACCTTCGACGAGGAGATCCGGCTGGACATGCCGGCGAGAAGCTCGCCGCGGCATTTCAACGAGATGATGCGACAGTTGGAAGCGATCGAGCCGGGCCGCATGACCGACGTCGCCGAGACCCTGCACAAACTGGCCAACCGGTTTAAGAAGCGTTGCCTGATCGTGCTGATCAGCGATCTGTACGACGAGCCGGAGGACGTGATCCGGGCGTTACACCATTTCCGCCACCGGCGCCACGAGGTGATTGTGTTCCATGTGTTCGACAAGGCGGAGATCGACTTCCCCTTCCGCGACGTGGTCTCCTTCCACGACATGGAGACCGACGAGCGGCTGCAGGTCGACGCACCGGCGGTGCGCGACGCGTACATGCGGCAGGTCGAGGCGTTTATCGAGGGATATCGCCGCGCCTGTGCCGAAGCCCAGATCGATTACGTAATGACCGACACGTCGACCCCGTACGACTTCATGCTTTCCCGATACATCGCCAAGCGAAACATGCCATGATATTCGGTGCCGTGGGATTTCTGTTTGCAGCGCTGGCGGCGGGCATTCCCGTCGTGCTGCACATGATCAACCGGCAAAAGGCCCGGGATCTGCCCTTTAGCACCCTGCGTTTCCTGCGGATCAGCGTGAATAAGACACGCCGCCGCCGGCGCATTCAAGACGCGCTGTTGATGATCGTGCGTATGGCCGTGTTGATGCTGATCGCCTTTGGGCTGGCCCAGCCGACGGTCACCAGCCTGCGCGATCTCTTCGGCGACGCCCGCTCGGCCGTGGTGATCGTGCTCGACAATTCGGCCAGTATGGACCTCACCGACGCCGGACGCCCGCGCTTCGAGACGGCCGCCGACGCCGCGCGGCAGATCGTGGACCGTCTGGAAGACGACGACGAAGTGGCTCTGCTGGTGACCAACGGTCCGGACTTGGGTCAACCGGATAAACCCGACCGCAACCCCGAGGACGTGCATCTGGTGCTCGACCAGGTCCGCGTCAGCGCCGAACGGGCCGACTTGACCGAAGCGATGGTTCGGGCCAAGACGCTTCTGCGGAAATCCAACGCCGCCAATAAGCAGATCTGGCTGCTCAGCGACCTGCAAGAGCATTCGCTGGCTTCGTTGAAGACGGCTATGGAAAAGCCGCGGAAATCGCCGGACGAGAACACGGACGCCGAAGGCGAAGAGCAAGAGGATGCGGAGAACGAGCCCTCGGCGGTGATTGTGGTCGACTGTGACCGCCAGCCCAAGGCCAACGTGGCGGTGACGGGCGTGACGCTGAAGTCGCAAATTCCGGTGGCCGGGCTGCCGATCACCTGCGCCGTCGAGTTGACCAACGCCTCGACCGTGCCGCGGAAATGCCACCTCGAACTGCTCATCGACGGCCCCGAGAGCCACAAGCAGAGCAGCCCGGTGATTCCGGTTCCGCCAAGCGGGCGCGAAACGTACTCGTTTCAACATGCGTTCGCCCGGGCCGGGCATTACCGCTGCGAAGCCCGGCTGGTCGACGAGGACGGCTCGATTCTCGACAATCGGCGCTTCTTCGCCATCGAGATCGATCCGGGAATCCGCGTGGCGCTGGTCAAACAGCGGCGTCATGAGGTCGCCCGACTGGACGACACATTCTACATCGAACAATCGTTGCTTCCCTGGGACGACGGCGAGTCGGTTCTCGTGCCCACCGTCCTGACGGCCGCCGATCTGGACACCGAACCGCTGGGCTACAAGGTGGTCTTCTGCGTCAACCTCAAGCCGCTCTCCGATCCCTCCGCCGAGCGATTACGGCAGTACATGCAAGACGGCGGCAACGTGGTTTGGATCTGCGGCGACAACATCGATCCGGCCGGCTACAACCAGATGAACGAAACGGCCGGCGGCTCGCTGCTGCCCGCCAGCCTGCTCGAAGTGCATCAGGTGGGTAAGGGCGAGCACGCGGGGATCGACGCCTGGGAGGTCGACTACATCGACGCGGCGCATCCGGCCCTGACCGGATTGGACGATCCCGAATCGTTGTACCGTTCGATTCTCGTGCGGGAATATGTCGCCGTCCAGCAGCCCGGCGACAACGCGGCCGGCGTGTTGGCCCGACTGGACAACGACGCCCCGCTGCTGCTGCAGCGCAAGTTCAACTCGGGCAGCACGACCCTGCTGACCACCAGCGCCGGCGATCGGTGGACGAACCTGGCCCGGCGACCGATCTTTGCCCCGTTGCTGGTCAAGCTGGCCCATGATCTGGCCGGCACGAAGATGAGCCGTCGCGACGTGCCGGCCGGCGACCCGCTCGTCCTGGCCCTGGCTGGCGAGACGGCCGAGCGGAAGATCCGGATCAAACCGCCGCAAGGGCAGGAACTGGAGTTTTCGACCGTGGCCGATCCGGCGGGCGGCCAGATTTTCGAGTATGCCGATACGCACCAGACGGGAATCTATCGGCTATCGTCGCGGCAAACGACACCCTCGCTAAACGTTGCTTACTCGATCAACGTCGATCCCCAGGAAGCCGATCAGGGGAAGACTGATCGCGAGGAACTCCAAGCGTGGTTCGGCGACGTGCCGGTCGTTTTCGCCGAGGATCCGGACGATCTGACGAGTACCTTTCAACTGCTCGACGAGGGCGAGAGTCTCTGGGTAATGTTCCTTTCGCTGGTGTTGGTCGCGCTGGTGTTCGAGACGTTTCTGTCCAACTGGTTCAGTCCGAAGCAAGTCGACGAAGACGAGATGGACGTCCCTCCCGGCATGCGCCGCCTGGCGAGAAAAGGGCGTGGCGCGGCGTAGTGCGGCGGGTTTGCCGATCGCGATTTGACGGGCATGGGATAGGAGGCCGTCTTCCCCAAACAGGACCGGCCGCCGACACGAATGCCGGCGGCCGGAGAATGAGATATTGGGCTTCCGTTGACGTCAACAGTCGCCAGACGATTCCGTCGGCGTCTAACGGCCTTGTCGCAGCGCCTGCCAATTCGACGTATCCACCACCGGTGGCAGGGGCGCGGCGTCGGTCGTCGTGGCGGGCGTCGGCTCGACCGGCGGTGCTTCTTCTTCCACATCGCCCGCACCGCAGCCGGTATCGCAGCCCGCACCGCAGCCGGCATTGCCGCATACGACGACGCACTTGTAGACCGGAACCTCGCAGGTGATTTCCTTTTTCACCAGCGTTTTGCGAGTGCGAACCTTGCCGCATCGAGGCGGAACCATCGGCTTCTGGAGCGAGGCACAGGGGTCCTCGCCGCATCCGCCACATTCGTCCGCCGTGCAACCGCCCGCCGTGCAACCGCCCGCCGCGCGATCACCGCGAAGGCCGGCCTTGAGCGAACCGCAACCCGGCTCCGGTACACAAAACTCCTCGCACTCCACCACCCAGCAACTCTTCGTCACCGTCTTCATCTCGCAGACGACCTGACAGGTCTTCTGCACACCGCAATCGGCACAGCAGTCGTGTTGCTGGCCGCAACCGCCGCACTGGGCCGCGGCGGTGCCGGCATAGGTAAACAGCAGGCCAACGACCAGCAATGCTATGAGTGTCCTCATTTCTTCTTCTCTCCTTGTCAGATGGGTTATGCGCTCGGCGGGCCGGAGTGAACTCGCTGCATCCCCGCAGCGAGTTCGGACCGTCGTCAGGCTCCGTTAGAAGTCGATCTGAAACCGCGTCATGAAGATGTTCATGTTGCCCGTAACGTCGACGAGACTGCCGGCACCGGGTGCGCGGCGGGCATCCGAGTTGATGTAATCGAACATCACTCGCGAGTACGGGTTGAGATACCAGTTGACGCCGAAGGTATGGTTCGTGGCATTACCGGCGGCACGGGCGCCGTTTTCGAGATCGATGTAGGAGATCCGGTAGGCCAATTCCCAGGCACCCTTGCCGTTCTGAACGTGGCCATCGCAATCGCGGACGCGGAAGAAATTCTCGAAGGGCACGACCCGGTCGCTGAAGGTTCCGTTACTCCGTTTGTACTTTCGCTGCTCGCCGGTGAGGAAGTAGCTGGCCTGGAAGTAGAAACCGTCGTATTCCTGGCCCGGCGACCCGGCATCTCCCGAGAACGCCTTCGTGTATTCCGACTGAATGCGGAAGGCCTTGTACACGAACGCCGCCTCCAGTCCGATCAATTGCTCGCGGGGTGGGCTTACGAGGCCCGTACTGAGGAGGTAGTCGCCCAGGTCGGCTTCCGGCTTGGTGCGGTGTATCGTTGCCACGTCGATATCGCGATAGCTGTAGGCCACGCCAAGATGGAGCAGACCGCGTCCGTTGGTCGCCTCGTCGTACCACGGCAGATAGGTCATCCGCGTGGTGACGGCCAGTCCGCCGTTGTTTGACCTGAAGACGGGCGGTTCGTCACCAACGTTGCTGATGAAACCACCGAGTGCCCAGGTCAGATTCTCGCTGTCGCTGTGGTCGTAGATCATGGCACCGACGTTACGTGCCGGAACGAACGCTACGTCCATGAGGCTCCGCTCCATGAACATGATGTGTCGGGAACTGGTGAGTTGGTCCAGGCTGAACGGCTCTTTGAAATGTCCGACCTTGACGTTCCCCACCAAGGGAAGCTCCTTGACGGCAATGTACACGTCCTTAAAGCTCGGCGTTTGCAGGACGTCCTTGGCTAGGGTGGACTGCGTGCCGGCGAAATCGAACTCGATCTTGTATTCCATGACGTGGAATGCTTTGCCGACGACGCCAATCCGCGCGGCGTCGAACCGAAAACCGTCCTTCTGGTCGCCAATTTGGCTGATGCTGGCGGCGTCCTGGTCGTAGCCGTAGCCGTCGGCGAAGATTCGCCCCTGGACCTGCACCGAGGGCTTGCCGGCCGCCTTTTTCTTGTCGGCCGCCGCCTTGTCGACGATTTTGGCCAGTTTGGCGTCCACTTCCGCCTTCCAGGTCTCCCAGTCGGCCGGCGGCTGCACGCTGGTCGAGACAAGGTGATTGGTCGCCGTCTCGGGCGACGCGTAGGTCGGCTGTTCAATCTCTTGGCCCTGCACGGCGGTTGAGCCGCTGGCCATGACCAAAGCCACCAGTAGCCCGGCCATCCACACTTTGATACACCCTCGCATTGCCTCTCCTCCGTGGGTCATCGTACCGCAGCACCGAATTGGGGGACGCCCCCAAACGTGCCGTGCGTTTCTTGACGTTTCTACCAAATGAGCGAGTATTTCGCTCTCTACTATCGCTATCGGGAGTAAGGATGGCGACGATTATTGGGATCCGGGTAGAGTTCTCGGGTTCTTCGAGAAAAACTGGACCGCCTAGCGTTACATCCGCTGTATCCCCGACAACCATTAAGGTCCACACCCAGGGCAGGGAAAGCCATGCCCCCAGGATGGTCCAGCACCGTCAGTGCTGGGCCATCGCAGTGGGAACGAGGTCCAAGGTGGCGGCCACCTTTCTCCTTGAGCATGTCGTGCCCCGTGTCACGGCAACTCGAAGATGACACTGGCCTGCAACCGGTTCGCTTCCCCCCGACTGCCATCGACGTTCTCGCGGATGCCGAAGAGGTATTCGACTCCGAAGTAGACCCGCTCGGCCGGGCTGCAGATCAGATTCAACGCAATGTACGTATTCTCGTGAAGCTCGTCCGGATCTTGAAAGTGAGTATTGTCCAGCCGGTTTTCGCTGTAAGTGAAGTTCGACGACCAGCGATCGTTCCACTCGTGCGTCCAGCCGATCATCCAGGCGAAAACAGGAAGGACCTCCGCGGAGCTTCCGCTCGCGGGGGCGACGTCGGGCAACCCCTTGTAACTGCCGATCCCCTCGCCGAATTGGATCTGGTAATACACTTTGTCCCGGGGCGTTGCCTGCAGCGTACCGGTGAAGTTGAACCCCCAGGCGTCGTCGGTAATGACCGGCCCGTCGATCGGCTGGTATCCCAACTGGCGCCAAAGACCCGCGATTTGAAACTGCCCCCACTCTCTCGTAAGTCGCACGCGCGCCACGAGGTCCGGCGTCGGCGTTCGCGCATTGCCTTCCAGCCCGTCGGGAACGACAATGTTCGTCTGCGGATCTTCCAGCGAGACGGCCGTCGTCAGAAAGTCCGGCACGAGGGTCTGCGTCCAGCGAATCTGGGCCTGACGACGGTTGATCGAAGAGACCGACCCTTCGTTGTCCAGGGTTTGCGGAAGCGACGCCATGTCGGTAAACGTGGTCCACGTCTGGCCGATGATGACGCTTCTGAACTCCCCAAAAGCGTGCCGCAATCGCCAACGATCGCCTTCGCTGAAGAAGTCGGCCTCCACGAAAATGCGCGTCGGCCCTTTTTGTGTCGGCCACCGCGTATCGAAATTCAGCCGCGACTGCCGAGCGTGGAACCTCGTGTTGGTGTAGTGCGGGCCGCTGGTCGGGATGGTCGTCGTATCGAACAAATCGGTAGACCCGATCGGGTCGAGATCGTGGATCAAGTCCGCCTTGACGTAGCCTCCGATCTTCATGGCCAGGTTCTTACCCGACACGACCAGACCGCTGTCGAAGGCGCTGGGAGCGTATAGGTTCGGCCCGATGTCGCCGGCGCCCTGCTGATCCTGGAAGCTGCCCTCCAACGACCGGGTGTCGGTACGCGACGGCTCGATGTCTTCCAGGACGATCTCGCCCGATTCCCCGTTCGGCTCGTCGCTGAGGATCATGCTGGGAGGCGAGCCATTGGCGGCCGGCTGGGAAACCATGAAAATTTCACCGGCAACCGTTGTCGCAGTGTTTCGATCACCCGCGGCAACCATCGCAACGCAGAGCGAGAGCACTACGAGCAGGCTCAATCTCCGTGACCTGAGGGTGACCAGGATGGATCGGCAGTTGTCGGCAAGCATTGGGTTCGTCCACGGCCATCGCGCAATCATAGGACCTGCGACGATTATCGGGCTCCCAACGCGCCCATTGTGAGGATTTCGACGGATCTGCCGGTTGTTCCGATTAGCGAAGCTGTAGGGGCGGCCGAAGTACTAGCTCCCGATCAACTCCCGCACTCTGGCGACAAAGGCGTCGGGATCGACCGGCTTGTCGACGAACATCTCCGGCCGGACCAGCCCGTCTTGGCGCATCTCCCTGATGGTCTTCTTCAGCGCTTCGCGAAGATTGTCGTAAGGATGCTCGAAGGTCTCGTCCTTGTGGCTCTCCTGCTCTTCGAGGATGCCGGCCACGCCGGTGAGCATGAGGACCGGGATGTCCTTGTACTGGTCGTCCCTCTTCAGTTGCTTGAACAGGACGAACCCCGTCTTCTTGGGCATCATCACGTCCAGGACGATCAGGTCGGGCTTGGCTTCCTTGATCTTCTCCAGCCCCTCCTTTCCGTCGCCGGCGGAGACCGGATCGTATCCGTTCTCGCTCAGTACCACGGAAAGGTACTTCACGGCATTCTGGTCGTCGTCAATCACAAGTACCTGTTTGGCCATCACACGCCTCCCTCGCTGGCTTTCGGACCGTCTTGGGGAATATGAACACGGAAGGTGGTCCCACGGTCGGGTTCGGACTCCACGAAAATCTCCCCTCCGTGTACCCTAATGATTCTGGCCGTTAGCGCCAACCCTAAACCGGTCCCCAGCATCTTCTTCGTGCTGAAAAACGGGGTGAAAATGTTCTTCCGGGTCGCCTCGGTCATGCCACATCCGTTGTCGCGAATCTCGATCGCGCGGAAATCCCCGCCATCTCCCGGGGAGCCGTCTTCCGGGGAATCGCCCAGCACGATTTCGGGACTTTCGCAGCCGCGGTAATGTTTCCAGGTACAGGCGTCAATGGCGTTGACCACGATGTCGGTGGTGGCCATGTGGATCAGCGTGGGATCGCACAGCACGGGGGGCAGCCCCTGGGACACTTCGTGGCGCAACGTCACTCCCCGGTCGGCGGCGGCCTGCCGGTTTAGCTCCACCACGCTGGCCACCAGATCGTTCAGGTCGACTCTCTCCAGTTCCGGCTTCCACTCGCGGGCGAAGTTCAACATGTTCAGCGAGAGGCTGCCGATCCGTTGGATGCCCTCTTCGACCATCGCCCAACCTTCCTCGACCCGCTGGCGATTGTCCTTGGCCATCCCGTTGCGAACCAGATACGCACCACCTTTCAGCGCATTGAGCATGTTCTTGATGGCGTGCTGGATTCCGGTGACCGCCTGCCCGATGGCGGCGAACTTCTGCGATTGGGCCAGTTCCCGCTGGAGGGTTTTCTCCTGGGTAATGTCCTTGCTGATCCCGATGGTGCCGATGGGATTGCCCTGGCGATCGCGAAACCGCGACAACGTCAGCAGCACGTTTCGGACTCCGCCGTCCTTGGCCAGCAAATGGATCTCGTGATTCTTGACGTCGCCCGTATCCTTGAGGAGTTCGGCCACGGCGTGTCTCTCGCGGGGGTCGATATACAGACTCTCGATGCGCCGGCCGATCACCTCTTCTCGGGCGTAACCGAGCGCCTCTTCCCCCCCGCGATTGAACGTTTCGATCAACCCCTTCGAGTTGACGGTGATGATGATGTCGGCGGAGTGCTCGATGATCCCCTCGAGGTATTCCTTGGCATCGCGCAACTCGTCCTGAAGCTTCTTCTCTTGGGTAATGTCCTTACTGATGCCAAAGGTGCCGATGGGATTGCCGTCCCGGTCGCGCAGGCGCGAGAGCGTCAGCAGTACGTTGCGGATCTGGCCGTCCTTGGCAAGGAATTGCGCCTGGTAGTTCTTGACGTGGTCGGTATCCTTAAGCTGGACAATGGCGACGTCTCTCTCGCGGGGATCGGCAAAGAGGGCCTCGATGGGCTTGCCGACCACCTCTTCGCGGCCGTATCCCAGCGCCTCTTCGGCGCCGCGGTTGAATGTCTCCACCATCCCCTCGGGATCGACGGTAATGATCAGGTCGGCGGAGTTTTCGAAGATCCCCTCAAGGTACTCCTTGGCGCCGCGCAACTCTTCCTGGCTGGTCTGAATCGTTGCCGCCATGGCGTTGAACGACTCTTCCAGAAGCCCGATCTCGTCACAGCGTTTCCGATCGAACCGGAAATCGAGTTGATGGGCGCCGAACCGCTGCGTGCCCTCGATCATTTCCCGGATCGGCCGTTCCAGCAGCAATCCGAACGTGAACCACAGGGCAACCACTCCCAACAGCACCGGAGCGATCAGATTGCCGACGTACCCGGACAGCACGAGCGCCGCGATCAGAATCGACGCGGCCACGGCCGTGAGTTTCCAGACAAGTTTCGATCTCGGTTTCATACCCGACCCTGCTTGGCAAGCGCGGGCAGGAGAATGCGCTCCGTGCAATTCGAAGTGTAGCTCACCTTGGCCGTCAGTGCAATCGTACGGCACCCCGGGCACGTGAACCTGCGGCCGGCGCGCGATCCACCAAGAACGTGTTTTCTTGCCGAGATTCTTTTTCGGAGGCGACGTGGCATGGCAACGCCCTAGGCGTCGGGTGCCGAGAGACCGGGGCAAACCGGCGGGAAACCGGCACGCATGGCCACCTAACCCGAGTGAGGGATCGCCCACTCGCTTCTTCGACCTAAGTGCTTTCACCACAAACGCGACAGACTCCGTCGCGAAAACACGTTTGGGGGGGTATGGCACAGGATTTCGGCGATCCGGTGTGCGTGCGTTTCAACGTTCCGCTGGGCGACGGTCTCCCCTTGAGTGCCCCCGGCCGCTACAGCGCGTTTGCAAAAAATTCGGAATTCTTGTCCAATGGGGGTCGCTTGGCGATGGACGTATCGGTTTTCCCTTGGCATAATTGCCACTCATCCGGCCAACCTACTCTTCAAGATCCAGAAGGTGATGATATACCAGTCCGCTTGATACGCTGAATAGACCACCGTGTTTGCGATACCAGAGTACTCAGCCCAACGGCGATGTGCCCAAGGCGTTAAGAAACGTACCGAGAGCAAGGTATCATGAATGCTGAAGCACGACCCATTCTTGTCATCGGAGGCGGTATTGCGGGGATGACGGCGGCGGTAGAGGCCGCCGAAGTCGGCTATCGCGTCATTCTCGTCGAGAAGGAGCCCTCTCTTGGCGGACGCGTGATTCGCACGCACCAGTACTTCCCCAAGATGTGTCCGCCGACCTGCGGATTCGAGATCAATATCGCCCGAATCAGGCGCAATCCGCGGATCGAGGTGCATACGCTGGCCACGGTCGAGGAACTCTCCGGCACCGTGGGCCAATTTACGGCTCGGATCAGGAAGCGACCGCGATACGTCACCGGCGAGCATCCCGTGGACGACTCCCTGATCGAGCAGTTGACCTCCGAGCGGGCCAATGATTTCAATCTGGGCATGGACAAGACCAAGGCACTCTACCTGCCACACGACATGGCGTATCCACCCGTCCATGTCCTCGATCGAGAGGCTCTCTCGGAGGCCGACGCCGAGATAATCGCCGGAGCCGACTCCGCGGGGGCCATCGACCTCGACATGCCCCAGGAGCAGATCGAGGTCGAGGTGGGAGCCGTTATCGTGGCCACCGGCTGGCGACCCTACGATGCGACCCGACTCGACAATCTCGGCTTTGGCCAATATCCCAACGTCGTCACCAACGTGATGATGGAGCGTCTGGCCGCCCGGCGCGGACCCACCGGCGGCGAGATCACCCGGCCTTCCGACGGCGCCAATGCCCTGAATGTCGCCTTTGTCCAGTGTGCCGGTTCGAGGGACGAAAACCATCTGCCGTACTGTTCGGCCGTCTGCTGTATGGCTTCGCTGAAGCAAACCAGATACTTGCGCCAGAAGAACGAAGACTCCCGGGTGACCATCTTCTACATCGACATTCGCACCATCGGCTCGCTGGAGAAGTACTACCAGGACATGCTCGACGACGCGAACGTCTCGTTTGTCAAGGGCAAGGTGGCCGCCATCGGCGAGGAACCCGGAACCGGCGATCTACTGCTGGACGTGGAAGATACGTTGTCGGGGGAGAATCTTCACGAACAATTCGACATGGTGGTTCTGGCCACCGGCATGGTCCCCAATACGGCCGACGTCGAACTCCCGTTGGAGTTGACATACGATCCGTACGGTTTCATCGACGGCTCGACGGAGGTCGAGGGCGTGTACGCCGCCGGTTGTGCCACGCGCCCGTGCGACGTTTCCCGGGTGACCAAAGAAGCGACGGCCGCCGCGCTCAAGGCGATTCAGTGCCTAAACAGGAGGGAATGACCTCATGGAAGACAAGACGGGTGTCTTTATCTGCACGGGTTACGGAATCGCCGAGGCGCTGGACGTCGATGCCCTGTGCGAAGTGGTCACGGATGAGTGCCACGTGCCGTTCTGCAAGACCGTCGATTCCTGCGAAGGGCCGGGTCTGGAATCGATCAACGAGGACATCCGGCGCGAGGGACTCAGCAAGGTGGTCGTCGCCGGTATCTCCGGGCGACTCTACTCGGGCGATGCGTTTGCGGAAGGCGTGATCGTCGAGAAGGTCGCCTTGCGGGAACACGTCGTTTGGTGTCAGCCGCCCGGCGACGAGGACACGCAGATGATGGCGGAGGATTATCTCCGCATGTACATCGCCAAAGTCGAGAAAATGGAACCCCTGGAGCCTTTCCAACCGGAAGAGACGCTCGACAAGAGCATTCTCGTGGTCGGTGGGGGGATCACCGGGTTGACCGCGGCGATGGAAGCAGCCAAGGCGGGGTATGAGGTCCGACTGGTCGAGAAGGCCGACCGGCTCGGTGGCTGGCTGGCACGGCAACACCTCTCCGTTCCCACGAAGCCGCCCTATCGCGACTTGGAGGACACGGGCGTCGACGATCTCCTCGCCGCGATCAAGGCGCATCCTCGGATCACGGTGTATCTGTCGGCCACGACCAGCCGTATTGAGGGGGCCCCCGGGCTGTTCGACGTCACGCTGGCATCGGCGGGCAATGGCCGGCCGGCCGGCGAAGTGCTCGACACGTTCCGCGTCGGCGCCGTGGTCCAGGCAACCGGCTGGCGCCCCACGGACCCCCGAGACACGCTACCTTACGGTCAAGTCGAAGACGTCATTCGCAACGTCGACCTGGAGGAGATGGTCAAAGGAGGCGGCCCGATCACCCGCCCCTCCGACGGGAAAGAAGTCAAGAGCATCGCGTTCATCCAATGCGGCGGTTCCAGGAAGAAGGAGCACCACTCCTACTGTTCCTCGATCTGCTGCCTCACGTCGCTCAAGCAAGCCCTGTACCTGCGTCTGCAAAACGCCGAGGCCAAAGCGTACATCTTCTACGAGTTCATTCGCACCCCGGGGCAGTACGAGGACTTCTATCGGCGCGTGCAGGAGGATCCGGGCATCTTCCCGACTCGCGCGGACGTGACCGACGTGGTGCGAGACGAAGACGGCGGGCTGGTGGTTTCGGCGAGCAACACGATGCCCGGCGAGCGGATCGAGGTGAAGGTGGATCTGGTCGTACTCGCCACGGGGATGCAGCCAAACAGTGCCGACGGAGAAGCCATTCGGGCGTTGGAAGACGCGAAACTCAAGGCTGCCGAGGGCGATTCCGAGACCCAACGCAAGGACGCCGCCGAGACGGTCGAGCAACTCAAGGAGCACGAGGGCACGGAGATTCTGAATCTGGCGTACCGCCAGGGCCCCGATCTACCCGCGTTGGCGTACGGTTTTCCCGATTCGCATTTCATCTGCTTCCCCTACGAGTCTCGGCGCACCGGGATCTACGCCGCCGGAAGCGTGCGCCAACCCACCGACGGACTGGGAGGTCGGGAGGACGGCGCCGGGGCGGCGCTGAAGGCCATCCAGTGCGTGGAGATGACCGCCCGGGGCGAGGCCGTTCATCCGCGAGCGGGGGATACGTCCTATCCCGATTTTCTCCTCCAACGATGTACCCAGTGTAAGCGCTGCACCGAGGAATGTCCGTTCGGGGTTCTCAACGAGGATGAGAAGGGGACCCCCTTGCTTCAGGCGACCCGATGCCGGCGATGCGGCGTTTGCATGGGGGCGTGTCCCGAGCGAATCGTCTCCTTCAAGGACTATTCGGTCAACGTGGTGGGGGCGATGATCAAGGCGGTCAACGTGCCGGACGAGTTCGACGAGAAGCCGAGGATCCTGGCCCTGTTGTGCGAAAACGACGCCTTTCCGGCGATGGACCTCATGGGACAGCACCGCCTTCGATGCAACCCGTTTGTCCGGGTGATTCCCGTACGATGCCTGGGATCGGTCAACGTCGCCTGGATCGCGGAGGCCGTGTCGTCCGGTTTCGACGCGATCGTCCTGATCGGCTGCAAGTATGGGGACGATTATCAATGCCACTTCATCAAGGGGAGCGAATTGGCCGTTGCCCGTGGCGACAACATCAAGGAGAAACTGGAGAAGATGGCACTGGAGAACGAACGAGTCGAGATCCATCAACTGCAGATCTCCGAGTACGAGCAGCTTCCGAAGATCTTCGACGGCCTCGCGGAAGTGATCGACGAATACGGTATGAACCCGTTCAAGGGAATGTGACCGACGCGTAGCGGTTTGCAGCAGTTTGCTACTCTAGGGCGACTCGACACAGTGGCCGGAGGGAATACAACTGTGGAAGCTGCCGAGACAACTTCAGCGAAAGAATTCCAAACTCAAACGAGGGAAAGCCGCTCCCGGGCTTCCGCGCCCTCGGCAAACGGCAAGGCGGTTCGCATCGAGCCGGATCTCGATTTCATTCGATTGCTTCAGCGCCAGGGCGGAGATTCGCTGAAGAAGTGCTTTCAGTGTGGCACCTGTTCGGCGACCTGCGAACTCTCGCCCGAGTCGAGGCCTTTCCCTCGCAAGGAAATGGCCTGGGCTGTCTGGGGGATGAAGGATCGGCTGCTGAAGGATCCGGACATCTGGCTATGCCACCAGTGTAACGATTGCTCGACGAGGTGCCCCCGCGGCGCTCGGCCGGGCGACGTGTTGGCGGCCGTTCGCCAGGAGTGCGTGGTCGACCATGCCTTTCCACGCTTTCTTGGCCGCTGGACTACCCAGCCCCAGTGTATTCCGCTGCTGCTGGGCATCCCGGCCGCGCTGTTGGCCACGGCCCTGGGGCTGAAAGAGCCCATCGAAAGAGCGCTGGATCTCTCGCCACCCGGCGACGGGAAGGTCATCTACGCCTATACCGACATGCTGCCGCACTGGCTGCTGAACGGTTTCTTCGGATTGTTCAGCGTTCTCGTGCTGGCGGTGATTGCGGCGAGCGTGGTCCGCTTCTGGCGGGGCATGGAAGCCGCCGACGCGGGCCGGGGACTCGTCACGCCGGCCAAGGGACTGCTGCCGAGTATCGCCGCGGCGATTGGGAGCATCGTGACGCACGGCCAGTTTGCCTCCTGCACGCGGACGCGCTGGCGGTTTTGGTCGCATGCGTGCGTGTTCTTCGGGTTCGTTGCCCTGAGCCTGGTGACCATCTGGGTCATCACCGCCCGGGTTAATCCGCTGGTACACGACGGATTCGTTTATCCGCTGGGGCTCTGGAGTCCGTGGAAGATGCTTGCCAACACCGGCGGCGCCGCGCTGGTTGCCGGTTGTCTTTGGATGGCCTGGGATCGTTTGCGGGACCGCGACCAGACCAGCACCTACTCCGATTGGGCGCTGCTGGTGATGTTGTTGGCCGTGGCGGTGACCGGGTTCGCTGCCGAAGCGTTGCATTACGTTCGCCTGGAGCCCCAACGGTTCCTCGCCTACTTCGCGCATCTGGTCTTCGTGCTGGGGCTCCTTTTGTATCTGCCCTATTCCAAGCTGGCGCATCTGGTCTATCGGACGACCGCCATGGTTTATGCTGAGTATTCCGGCCGCGGCGGCAATTCACGCCCCGCGACGACGGGTGAGAGAAAGAACGTCGAGAAATAGGGGAAACATCATGCCCCCAGAGGCAGCCAATAGCCGATCGCGAAACGAGCCCGCACGTCTTGCCGCGGTTCTCGGGTTGATCCTGCTTCTCCTGCTGGGATACTGCGCCGTCCGCGCGATGATCGCCTGGGGCGGCGAATCGGCCGAGTATGAACTGGAGCCCGCCGTGGCGGACAAAGTGCCTCCCGAGACGGGAGAAGACTTTTCCGTGGCGGGAGAAGTGTGCGGCGCATGGGGCATGAAGGTCGACAAAATGCGGCTGCGGCACTGGGAGCGTCTGAGAAAGATCCGCGAGGACGTTGTGCGCTACGGGATCCGGGACGAGAACGGGTTGAGCCGCTGCAAGGATTGCCACCCGAGCCGGGCGAACTTCTGCGATCAATGCCACGACGCGGTTAGTCTGACACCCGATTGCTGGGGATGCCACGATTATCCCGAGTAGAACTTGTGCGAAGAGGGAGGATGCACCGTGGACAGAAGAGACCTCCTCAAAGTGGCCGGCGGCACGCTCCTGGCGGGAACGTCCTGCGGCTACGCGGCTTTCCTATTGACGGAGCCTCGCGAGGGTGTTGCCGGCAAGGGTAGTAAGTTGCCGGGCAAGAAGATGGGCATGGTCGTCAACGTTGAAAAATGCATCGGCTGCAAGAAATGTATGGAAGCGTGCCGCAAAGAGAACAACGTGGCGCACCACAATAAGCGAGAATTGGACGTCCACTGGATCCGAAAAGTCACGATCCGAAAAAAAGGGCCCGACAGCGCCGGCGATGAGCTCCCCGAGGAGCGGAAACACGTGGTCCTGCTCTGCAACCACTGCGACAACCCACCCTGTGCCCAGGTTTGCCCCGTGCAGGCGACGTTCAAGCGCGAGGACGGCATCGTCATCGTCGATCACCACCGTTGTATTGGATGCCGATACTGTATGATCGCCTGTCCGTACAACGCCCGGTACTTCAATTTCAAGGAAGATTTCAAGGAGGATGGCAAGGAAGAGGAGTGGCCGAACAAGGATCGTCCCCGAAGGTCGCACGGCGTGGCGGAAGCATGCACCCTGTGTGCGCACCTGCTGGACACGATCGATCCTGAGACAAAGAAACGCGGCGTGCCCGCGTGTGTCAGGGCGTGTGAAGAGGGCGCCTTGGCCGTGGGCAACATGAACAAACCGGAAAAGACCGATCCGGCGGAACCCGGCGAGCGCGTCCATGATCTGCTCGCCAAGAACGCCACCAAACGCCTCAAGGAGGATCTGGGAACCGAGCCGAAAGTTCACTACATCGGCCTTTAGATCGGGTTGCGTGATCCAGAAGAGGAATGCCATGGAGATCAAGTTCGAGCGCATTGAAGGAACATCGTTTCACTATCGCGTCGCGCTGCTGGTGTTCGCGGCGATGGCGGGAGCGGGGCTGTTGTCTACCTTGTGGATCATGTTTCACGGGCTCGCCGAGACCGGGATGACCAACCGGGTCCCCTGGGGACTGCAAATCGTCATGGCCGTCTACTACATCGGCCTCTCGGCCGGTTCGCTGGTTATCTCGGGTCTGTACGGAGTGTTCGGGAAGATGGAATACAAACCGTTTGCCCGAATCGCCGTCTATCTCGCCATGCTCTTTCTCATCGCCGGGCTCCTTTCGATTCTCACCGACCAGGGCCGGCTCGACCGGGTCTTCGTCGAGCCCTTCGTGCATTTCAACCTCCAGTCGATGTTCTCGATCAACCCGATCCTCTACAACGGGCATATCCTCATCTGCGTCATCTACCTCTGGGCCCTGTTCGCCGAGATGAAGAAGACCACCAAGGTCGTGGCCACGCTGGCCTTTGGTTGGGCCTTCTGCGTGCATAGCGGGACGGGAGCGATCTTCGGCTTCGGTGCCCGCGTGCTCTACGAATCGCCCCTGCTGCCGGCCAGTTTCGTCGCCGCCGCCATGGCCTCCGGCACGGCGCTGATGATCGTGATGATCGTCGGCCTGTTCAAGGTGACCAACCGGTACGTCGACGACGAACTGATCATCTGGCTGGGCCGCTTTCTGGCGATATGCGTGCTTGTGGTGCTCTATTTCTTGTTTGTCGAAAACGCCTATCGGGCCTATGTCGTCGAGCTGCGCCACGCGGCCGTCTATTATCTCTTCGTCGGTTTCCACAGCCTGCTCTTCTGGGTCGGACTGATCTTGTTCGGCTGTATCGTGCCGGCGGTAATTCTCTTCCATCCCAGGACGGGAAAGTCGATTCAGTGGATCGTGCTGGCCTCCAGTCTAGTCATTTTCGGCGTGCTGTGCGAACGATACGTGATTGTCGTGCCGGGGCTGACGAACCCTCCGGACCTCTTCCCGGGCATGGTAATTGACCACGATCCGGCCCTGGTCGAAGACTACGCGAAGTACCACATCGGTTCCCTGGAGGCGCTCCAGGCGATGGGAGTGTTGGGCGTCATCGGGCTGCTCTTCCTGCTGGGGCTGAAGTATCTCGAACTGCTGCCCACCGAGGCGCGGATGCCCGGAAGAGCGGCATCCGCTGGAACACGAGACGCGGAAAAGGCCGCGCTGGCGCCGAAGTAGCCCTGCGGAAACGAAACGGACCCAAGAAAAAAACAGGATCTGATCCCGTTTCTGCGCTGCCTATAACAAAGGCATCGAGTCTCAGGGCACGGTTTTGCCCTTCGACCGGTTGGCGTAACCGTTTGACCTAACTTGGGAGCTATCGTTATGAATGTTCTAAGACTACCGCGTTGGTCCCCCTACGCGATCGGAGCGGGGATCGGAATTCTAAGCTGGATTACCTTCGGCTTGATGGAAAAGGCCTTGGGAACGAGCACGACGTTCGTGCGTTGGGCCGGCTTGCTTGAAGCCGCATTCGCCAAGGATCACGTCATCGCCAACTCCTATTACGCCAAGTATATCGTGGACAAGCCGGCAGTGGATTGGCAGATGATGCTGGTTATCGGACTGCCGTTGGGTGCGTTGATCTCGGCGTTGCTGAGCCGGTCGTTCCGGCCGGAATACGTGCCCGATCCGTGGAAGTGGCGGTTCGGAGACGGCAAGCTCAAGCGATATTCAGCCGCGTTTGGCGGCGGAGTGCTCGTGTTGTTCGGAGCCCGGCTGGCCGGCGGTTGTACGTCGGGACACGGCATCAGCGGCGCGTTGCAGTTCAGCGTGAGCAGTTGGATCTTCTTCGCCTCCTTTTTCATCGCCGCTATCGTCACCGCCTTCGTGCTGTTCGGAAAGGAGGGGCGCCGCCATGTTTGAGATTGATACTGCCGACAAACTGATACTCGGCCTTGTCACCGGCCTGGTATTCGGGTTCCTGTTGCAGCGCGGTGGAGTCACCCGATACCGCGTGATCGTCGGCCAGTTCCTCTGGACCGATCACACCGTGCTGCGAACAATGCTCACAGCCGTGGTAGTCGGTTCGATCGGCGTCTACGCCATGCACCAGTTCGGCGATGTTCCGCTGCACGTGAAAGGAGCTTCCGTGCTGGCCAACGTGCTCGGCGGGTTGATCTTCGGCGCCGGCATGGTCGTGCTCGGTTATTGCCCGGGAACAGGCGTCGCCGCATTGGGAGACGGCTCGCGACACGCCGCTTTTGGAATGCTCGGTATGCTCGTGGGCGCTGCGCTATATGCGGAATGCTACCCGCTCTTGAAGGGGAACTTGCTGGCGGTTGGCGATCTCGGTAAAGTGACGCTGCCGGGAGTCACGGGACAATCACCTTGGGTATTCGTGATTGTCCTGTTCGTCATGGCACTCGTGCTGTTTGCCATTCTAAGGTTCACGGATCGCCGATCGACCGGCGCGGAATGACGTTTGCGAGTTCCTTACGTCGGGCCTCGGACTCCGCTCGCTCGAACGTCCGACTGCCGTGACTGACGTCGACTTCTCGATGCAGTAAATCGCTCGCCGCGATCGGAGGAATATCTGGCCGTTGCTGGGTGCCAGAGTACCGCGGAAGATTTCCCCATGCTCGGCGCCGATTTCGTTTCGCGCGACGATGTTCAGTTTGTCAC
Organism: uncultured Planctomycetaceae bacterium; assembly: GCA_964444795.1. Taxonomy (GTDB): domain Bacteria; phylum Planctomycetota; class Planctomycetia; order Pirellulales; family Thermoguttaceae; genus JABMRP01. The sequence goes on along the minus strand of CAYUIQ010000055.1, from coordinate 12,149 downwards.
CGGGCTTGATGACCAGGGTTTGCCCGGCTTCGTTCTGGATGTAGATCAGTCCGCCCGCGACAATCGGCGACGCGGCATAATTGCCACCCAGCCGCTCTTGCCAAAGCTCTTTTCCGGTCTTCGCGTCGTAACAAATCCCGATGCCGCTCATGTTGACCACGAAGACGTAATTGCCGACCAGGATGGGCGACGACAGATCGCGACCGCCGCCGCGGGGTGTGTGCCAGACCATGTGTGTTGCGGTCACGTTACCCGTTCCGCCGGGGCGAACGGCGTAAACGGCGCCCGACTTGCCGCTGACGACAAACAGCATTCCGTGGCCAAAGGCAAGCATCGGGGTGCCACGGCCGTTGAAACTCTTGCAGAACCAATGTTCGGTGCCCGTGGCCGGATCGTAACCTCGCACGCCCTGTTCGCCGTTGAGGATCAGTTCCCGGCGGTCTGGCGTGTCGATCACAATGGGGGTGTTCCATCCACCTCTAGGCAAGCTTCCCCGCGAGGTTCGCCAGATCGTTTCCCCGGTCCGCTTGTCGACGGCAAGAAGGAACGAGTCTCCCCCGGCGTCGCAGTTTTGAATGACGACGTCGCCGAGCAGGATCGGCGATGCGCCGGTACCCCAGGGGCCGGGGAACGTGCCCAGATCGCGCGACCAGAGCTTCTTGCCGTCCACGTCGTAACCGTGGAGACCGCCGCGGCCGAAGAACGCGATGACATGCTCGCCGTCGGTCGTGCAGGTCGGGCTGGCAAAACCGTTGAGGTTGTGCGTCTGCTCGGCGCTTCCCACCGAAGCTACTTGTCGCCAGAGGATCTTCCCCGTCGTTCGGTCGATGGCCAGAACGCTGCGTTCGATCTGGCCGTCGCCGGTCTTGCTCGCGGTGGTCACGAAGATTCGATCGCCCCAGATGCAGGGAGACGAATTGCCCTGGCCCGGCAATTCGGTCCGCCAAAGCACGTCGTCGGATGTCCACGTAACCGGCAGGTTGGCATCGACGCTATGCCCCGAACCGTCCCGGCCGCGAAACCCGGGCCAATCCGTCTCGGCCCCGATACCGGGGCGAGAAACCAAGCCGAAGACCAGCATCGCCAGGGTCGGGCAGATCATACGAGCGACGGTTGGTGTGGGTTTTCTCATCGGTAGTAAGAGCCTCTCGTGGTTTGTCTCTGGGGGCAGTCGTGCGGATGGAGATTGGTGCGGGGAGAACCGACCAACGGCTTCTCGATTGTAAATGCTCCGTTGTGCCGGGGCAACCTTTTCTTTCACGGGCAAGAGTCGGGCCGGGGCTTCCGCGGATTGCACGCGGCCCGCATGGGATGGTAGGAGTGTTATCTTCGTCGAAACATTCGACGCCCCGTCGGTGGAAACGGTCGGGGCAATTCAACTGATGCGCCGACTAATTGGCGACGTGCTCCAGGAGAAGGTCGACAACGGCTATTTCCTGGCCGCCGAGTCGATTGCCAAACATGACAGCTTGTCGCGGGACGGGACGGCAACACCGGAAGAACTCGCGTTTGACATGATCAACGGGGGGTCGTTACAATAGCTTTCGCCGCAAGACATACTTCGGCGCCGGTTTCAATGGACAGGCGACGCCCACCAGTATGGCCTACTGCCGGCCGACACACCTCAACGCTGATGCGAAGGGACGATTCATGCACAAGACAACCGCCGTCGTCGTTCTGCTTGCCGCATGGTGCTGCACGACACAGGCCGCCGCGGAAACCGTTACCGGGAGATACGTCAACGTGTCGATTCCCGGCTACGGGAAAATACTCTCGCTCGCCGAGGTTCAGGTCTACAGTGCCGGCAAGAATGTGGCGTTGGGGAAGAAGACCTGTCAGACCAGTATCGGCTCCGACGGTGCCGCAAGCCGCGCGGTGGACGGCAACACCAGCGGCATGTGGGAACATGGAAGCATCACCCACACGGCCGAGGTGACGAACGATCCGGCCTGGGAAGTCGACCTGAGGAAAAACATGGCCATCGAAGAGATCGTGATCTTCAACCGCGATGGATACGAGGGACGGCTCAACGGTTGCCGCGTCGCCGTCTTGGACGAGGACCGCAAGGTGGTCTGGGGCGTCGACATACCCCAGCCGGGCTCCGGCGCGACGGAACTGGTGGTTAAGAACCATCCCAAGCCCAATTGGGCGGGCAAGGTGGTGGCAAAGATCGCCGACGCGCCGATCGGCGACGCCGAATCGTTGCGACTGGCCATCAACGACCTGATCGCCACGTTTGGCAACCGATATCCCAAGGGAAAAGGGTATCTGGCCCGGCTCGACGCCATCGCCGATGCCGACGATCCCGAGGGGCTGGAAGAACTTCGCCACGAAGCGCTTCTGGAGAATCCGCTGTTGGATTTCGACAAGCTCCTGTTGATCAAACGTCGCGGCAACCTCGGTCTGCCGCAAAACTGGCAAGGCAATTGCGTGATGCGGGGTGGGTTCGACAACGAGATCGCCGTCCTCTCACCTCCGCGGCCCGAGGGCAAGCTGACCACGCTCTACCGACCCCAAAACCAGAGCTTCGTCGGCGACGTCGATTTGCACTGGGACGCGCGGAAGATGCTCCTCTCGCAAAGGGGCGACAATAACCGCTACGAGGTCTTCGAGCTCAACGTCGACGGCGGACTGCGGCAGGTCACGCCCTCGGAGCCCGACGTCGACAACTACGACGCCTGCTACCTGCCCGACGATCGGATCATCTACGACTCGACCTCCTGTTTCCAGGGCGTGCCGTGCGTGGGTGGCAACGACCAGGTCGCCAACCTGCACATCATCAACCCCGACGGCACCGGCATCCGCCGCCTCTGCTTCGACCAGGACCACGACTGGTGTCCGACCGTGATGAACGACGGCCGCGTGATGTTCACCCGCTGGGAGTACAGCGACACGCCGCATTACTTCACCCGCGTCGTGATGCGGATGAACCCCGACGGCACCGCCCAGACCGCCCATTACGGGAGCAACTCGCTTTGGCCCAACTCGACGTTCTACGCCCGGCCGATCCCGGGCCACCCGACGAAGTTTGTGGGCATCATCTCCGGCCACCACGGCGTGCCGCGGATGGGCGAACTGATCGTCTTCGACCCGGCGCTGGGGCAACGCGAGGCCGACGGCGTTGTGCAGCGGATCCCCGGCTATGGACAAAAGGTCGAGCCGATCATCCGGGATGCTCTCGTCAACAACTCCTGGCCCAAGTTCTTGCACCCCTTCCCGCTGAGCGAGAAGTACTTCCTCGCGGCGTGTCAACTCAACCAGCAATCGCCGTGGGGCGTGTACCTGGTCGACGTGTTCGACAACATTGTGCCGATCTGTGTCGAGCCGGGCGTGGCGATGCTTGAACCGGTGCCGTTGCGCGCGACCAGGCGTCCCAACGCCATCCCCGACAAGGTCGACACCTCGCGTAAGGACGCGATCGTGTACATGAACGACGTGTACACCGGCGACGGGCTCAAAGGCGTACCCCGCGGCACGGTCAAGCGGCTGCGGCTGTTCGCGTTCGATTACGGCTACCAGAAGCTGGCCAACCACACCTACATCGGCATCGAGGGACCCTGGGACATCCACCGCATCGTGGGTACGGTCAAGGTCGAGTCGGACGGCTCCGCCGCGTTCCGCGTCCCGGCCAACACGCCGCTGGCCGTGCAGCCGTTGGACGAAGACGGCAAGGCCCTGCAATTGATGCGGAGTTGGTTCGTGGCCATGCCCGGCGAAAACCTCTCGTGCGTCGGCTGTCACGAGGACACGATCGACGCCCCGCCCACGCATCAAACCGTGGCCACCAAGAAGCAGCCGCAGGAGATTATGCCCTGGTTCGGCCCCGCCCGCGGGTTTAGCTTCGACCGCGAGGTCCAGCCGATGCTCGACAAGTATTGTGTCGGCTGCCATGGCGAAGCGCCGTACAGGGGACAGAAGCTGACCGACCTTCGCCAGGACAACGTGGCGACGTTCAGCCGGGCATACAGGGCGTTGCAGCAGCACGTCCGCCGGCCCGGCCCGGAGAGCGACTACCACATGTTCCCCGCCGCCGAGTACCACGCCGACACCAGTCCGCTGGTGCAAATGCTGCACAAGGGCCATCACGGCGTCAAGCTCGACCGCGAGGCGTGTGAACGGCTCTACACGTGGATCGACCTGAACGTGCCCTATTACGGCACCTGGGGCGAATTTCGCCCAATCCCCAACGGCCAACGCCAGCGCCGAGCCGAACTCAGGCAACTCTACGCCGGCATCGACGAGGACTACGAAGACATCCCCGAGCCGTCCGCGGGCCCGGTCGAGCCGATCATCCCGCCCGAACCCGAACCGAAAAAGGTTGTGAAGGTCGAGTGCCCCGACTGGCCGTTGAGTGACGCCGACGCCCGAGCCCGCCAGGGCGAGGACCGCCAGCGGACGGTCACGCTCGGCACGGTCAACGACCGCCCCGTTCAGATCACGATGGTCCGCGTGCCGGCCGGCGAGTTCGTCATGGGCAACGCCGACGGCCGCGCCGATGAAGGCCCGCCCTGTCGGGTCCGTATCGATCGACCGTTCTGGATTTCGAAGACGATCGTCACGAACGAGCAGTTCAACCTCTTCGACCCGGAGCACGACAGCCGCTACCTCGACCGCGGCGGCAAGGACCACTCGAACCGTGGCAACCCGATGAACCGGCCGGAACAACCGGTCGTCCGCGTCTCGTGGGCGCGGGCCAAGGCGTTTTGCGACTGGTTCTCCAAGCAAACCGGACGCCGCTACGCCCTGCCCACCGAAGCCCAATGGGAGTACACCTGCCGCGCCGGTGCCGGCTCTGGCCGAGCCTGGGGCGCGGAGCAGATGCCCGGCAACCTCGGCGAGTGGACCCGCACGACGCATCGACCTTACCCGTACACCCCAGGCGACGGCCGTGACGATGCATCCGCCCAAGGCCGCAAAGTCGTCCGAGGTGCGAAAGCGTTTGGCGCACCCGGGAGCAAGCGAGAAACGTACCGCCTGGGCTACCCCTACTGGCAAGGCATCTGGGACGTCGGCTTCCGGATTATTTGCGAAGACGAGGAACTCGCTCCCAAAGAAATCGCCACCGCCGAGTAGGGCGGTCCAAGCTCCAGATGGGCCCCAGATGCCACTTCCCAAACAGGGCCGTCGCGTACCCGGCCGCCTTCAGCGCCTCGGCGGTGGTCACCTCCTCGGTGAAATATTCACGCCCGCCGGTCCCCTGGCATTCCCCTGCGTCCAAACATTCACATTCCCTCGCTGCGGATGCCGCCCGGTCATCAACAGCGCCCGCGCCGGTCAGCAAACCGTATGCGCATACGCCTGCGTAAACCGCACGCCCGTCTTCGCCAGCGCATCCATCGCCGGCGTGTACAGATCGGTCGAGCCGTAACAGTTGGCGTCGAGCGTCCCCTGGTCGTCGGTGAACATGATGACGACGTTGGGACGCGGGAATCGTTCTTCGGCCTGCGAAAAACGCGGGGCGGTCGTAAGGAACGTCACGGCACAGGCGGTGATGAGAAATGGGCGTAGTGTATTGGGGCTGTTGCTATTGAGCATGCTGCTCGATCTCCTTTGTTGATCGACTTCGTATTGTTCCTTATAGTAGCCATCTCGCTCCGCGAGATGTAGCTGAAGCTGCAATCCACTTGGCATCCGTGGACTTGGGCACTACGTATTGACGTTTCGTGACGTTACTCATCAAGCCGTCCCCATTGCGTTCGACGTTGGATTGCGAGATCGAGCGCGGCTCGACGTTTTGTCAGTGTATCGAGGTCCGTAGGCAGCGCCAAGAATGAGCCGTATTCTTTGACAGACCCGATCGCGAAATCATTGCATAGAAGATTAACCAGATGTGGTTCCACGAACGATTTCACCATGTAGGCAATTTCCTCGCCTTTGTCGCTGGACTTGGCTGCATGGACATACCGGTTTCGATGACGTCGAAGATGTACAAGCAGTTCCTTCGCCACCTTTCGATCCTCGAACACCCACATTGCTCGGTTTATTGTCTCATCGTAATTCGCACCGACTGTATCCGTGATCCTTTCCAGAATGCTCCACATCCGAAGAAATGCAACGTCAGGGTCTGGCTGATCCAGCGCGCCGGCGAATCTGATGATCAGTTGCTCCATGTCCTTTCGGTATGGGAGGCGCTTCAGTTGTTGCGTTGCTCTACGCCGTTGCTTCTCGATCACTTTCCAACGGTCTTTTGGCTCGAATAACTTCTGGTCGCCAACATAGTGTGGTTCGTACCAAAACAGGTCGGCAGCCAGCGAGCCATCAGGGTTGTGAAGTGTATGAACTGGGCCGCTGTGAATTACGCCGATTGGCTCACGCTTTGCGTAGCCCATGCGCATTGTCCACTGTCCGTAAGTTGCTGGAATCGTCCACAAACCGCGAAGCAGATCAACTGCATCGATCGCTCTGTCTGTTGCTTCACGGATCGTTCGGCCCGTCGTTTTCACTTTGATCGTAATATACTGAGTCGCCCTCAGATGCTTCGAGAATGGTTCACCACGCCTTCGCCTCTCAAGGGCACCGGGCAATGGGTATTTTGTTCCCCGCTTCTTGAGTGCTGAGATTGTGCAGTCGTTAATCCGTATAGTCTTTGTCGGCAGACTGTCAAGGGAAAGCGAACTTATGAGGACATACTCCTTTGGCGACTTTCTAAAATGGGGAGCTGCAAGCCTGTCGGCATTTTGAAGCAGACTATTCGGCAGAATCGCTGTACCACCACCGTTCGTGACTATTTCCTCTCTCACGGCCTTCCATACAATTGACCAAGCGTCGTCGTCGTTGAGTTCGTTACCACTCGGGTCAATCACAACGACAGCAGATTTCACGGCGAGTTCAGATTGCCTCAGACCGGGAAAGGGCCAGGAAATCCCGCGATCAGGTGAAACTGAGGCCGATTCGCCAATCTTCGCTAGGAGAGCGGTTGGAGCGTGTTTGCCATCTTTACCCTTATATGGCTTTCCGTCCGGCATTCGCCAAAATGTGTACCGCTTGGTCAAGTCGTTCCCCTTCTTGCCTTGGGTTATCGTGGCGCAAAACCTCGTTTCCACCGCCCTTCGTTGGGCTGACTCGCTGCTCTTCGCCGTCGACGATCCTCTCGCGTACCCTGGATTGCCGCAGAATGCAGCGTCTGAGCGAGTCGCCTTCCCTCTATAACTGGTCAGCCAACTCCTCTACATGTTGGACATCATAGCGTCGTACCCCTCGTACAACCCGTCGTAGCACGCGTCGAGAAACGTGTACACGGCATCCATCGTCTGCTTTAGGCTTGTGATCTTGATGTGTTCTGGGAGATCTGGATGCCTGTGCAACATGCCGCCCTTGTCGCTTTCATACCGAAATGCCTGTCCCGAACGATCCGCCTGGTGGAGTTCGTTAATCACGGCTTCAACCGCTTTCAGCGGCGTCTTATCCCCGTCTGGCCAGCAATCTTCAATGGGCTTCCTGGCCCGAGTCCAGAGTTTGGCGAGATTGTGTTTCTCCATCGCCTTTTCCACTTCCTTGCGAGTCAGCACACGAAGGGCCACGCCGATCTGAACGATCTCCTTCAGCTTCAATTCGAGAGAATGTCGGTAGAGGTAAGCGACTGGAAAGAACAACTCATCATTATGGAATCGATTGAGACTTGCCTGGTAGGACTCAATCAGCGTGTCCGCCGCTTCCTTGAAGGCGCGCGAATACCCGGGATTGTGCCACATTATCGAACCAAGGTGGAAGAACTCTCCTTCACCGTCGTTCGAGAAGAGCTTGTCGCCCTTCTTCGGCCAGGGCAGTTCAGACATGACAATACTCCTCCGCCTTAGCCGGACCGAACAAACACGTCCACCGTGCCCTCGTCAGGGCTCGGCCAATACTTCTTGTTCTTTGGCGCGATGTTACCGTTGTACACATCATACGCAAATACCTCAGCCTCTACGGCATGCAACGCATTCAGACACTCGATCGCACGCGCCTCCAGCTTCCGATAGTCCTGCTCGATGTCTTTATTGAGATGGTGGAAATCGTTGCGGTCTCGACCGTGGATTGTGCCAAATGCGTTGGCAGCCGTCCCGGAAAGGAAGCCCGCCCTTTTGAGGCGTCGAACGCGGTCGCTGAACCCCTTCTTGACCCGCATTGTGTTCTTCTCGGCCAGGAATTTCGAGAGCCCCTCCGCAACGGACTGGCAGAGCGTAATGCAGCCGTAGAACCTCCCCGTGACGTACAGTTCCTTGCACTCAGTCGACGCAGCGGAAAAGAAAGCGAGCGGAATGATGCTATGCACTCTGGCCCGCAAGCTCCGCTCCACCTGATGATCGATTGTCGCATTGAAAACGTCACGCAGGGTCTGCTCCACGAACTTGCATTCCTGATCACCTCTTTCGTCGGGCATTGGTGTTCACTTCAGTTGGCCTGGAGTTGAATGGGGCGGGAAACGACAGAGTGGTCCGTATACGTGGTGACATTAGATCCAGAGCGAAAGTTCGCCCGACGATCTATGATTGGACTACATCATATCAGATTATGTATCCCTGTTGAGGTGATCCTAAGGCCAGTCCGGTGGGTGGTGCCGTGACTCCAACACGCCGCACCCCCAATGGGGACTACTAAACAGGATGCCTGTACCCGTTGCCTTCGCATACACATTTTCTACGCTTTGGTCAGCGGGGATATGGACTGGTGCAGCAAAGGCTACACCTCCCTCCAACGAGCTCGCTACTAGCCGAAAATACCTAGTTCGGTGCCGGCTTCGGCATCGCCGCCCCCGTCTCCGTCAACCAAACAAACAACCGCGCCTTCAACTCCGCCGCCTTCTTCGGCAGTTTCTTCGAGAGATCTTGCGTTTCTCCGATGTCTTCCTTCAGGTTATACAACTCGACCGAGCCGTCGTCGTAGTTTTCGATCAACTTATAGTCGCCCTGCCGAACCGCTCCGCCGAGGCGGTTGGCTTTGTGCCAGGCGTAGTTGGGGTAGTGGAAGAAGAGGGCGCGGGGTTCTAGGGCGCCGCGGCCGGTGAGTAGGGGCATGAGGCTTTGGCCGTCGCAGGGGATCTCGCGGTCGAATTCGAGGCCGGCCGCTTCGAGGAGCGTGGGGTAGAAGTCGGTGCTTACCACGGGGACGCTGCAGGTGGTGCCGGGGGTGATGACGCCGGGCCAGCGGACGAGCAGTGGGACGCGGATGCCGCCTTCGTAGAGGTAGCCCTTGCCCAGACGCAAGGGGCGGTTGTCGGCGACGCCCAGGTAGCCGCCGTTGTCGGAGGTGAAGACGACCAGGGTGTTTTGGGTCAGGCGGAGGCGGTCCAACTCGGCCATCAGCCGCCCGAACGCCGAATCGAGCGCTTCGATCATCCCGGCGTAGCGCGGGTCCTTGATGCCCGGGCCGAGTCGTTCTTTGTACTTCTCGACCAGCGGCTCGGGCGCTTCCATCGGCCAGTGGACCGTGTAGTGCCAGAGGCAGAGCATAAACGGCTCGTCGCGATGCCGGCCGATGAAGGCCATCGCCTCGTCGACCAGCCGGTCGGGCAGATACTCGTCGTCGGTGCGGCTGGTGAGGTTGTGGATGCGATACGGAGCGAAATAGCCGGGCGGTCCGCCGAACCCGCAACCGGCCAGATTGACGTCGAACCCTTGCTTCTCGGGATAGAACTCGGGACTGCCCGCGCCCCGGCCGCTCAGGTGCCACTTGCCCATGAAGGCCGTCGCATAGCCGGCCGCCTTGAACCGTTCGGCGATGGTGACATGCTCCAGGGGCAGTTCGTTGAGCGTCTCGGCCGGCAACGGGCGCCCGTCGTCGGGAACGAACCGATCGGGGATGTGCGTGGTCAGATGCAGCCGGGCCGGCGACTGGCCCGTCATCAGCGCCGCCCGAGTCGGCGAGCAGACCGGTGCGGCGGCATACGCGTCGGTGAACCGCATCCCCTGATCGGCGAAGTGGTCGATCGCCGGCGTATCGAGCCGCTCGTTGCCCTGACAGTGCAAGTCCATCCAGCCCATGTCGTCGACGAGCACGAAAATCACATTGGGCCGATCCGCGGCGGTGGCGATGGAGGGGCAGTAAATGACCGCGAGCAAGGAGAGAAGTGGGAGGAACATGCGGCGCGCGGGTATCATGGTCTGTCTCCAGGGAAGACGGGCACCATCTCGGCGGAGCGAGATGGCTACGGTCAGGGGCCACATCTCGGCGGAGCGAGATGGCTACTTTACGCACCCAGTATGAACGGTCCCGGGCGGCGTTTCAACACCATCGGCGAAAACCTTAATCGGGGATTTTCGAGGTGCCTGGCGTCGGACTGCGAGGAACGAGCAAGGAGCCCCCAGATCGCACACCACTGGGGGCTCGTCGCTCGTCCCTCGCAACTCGACCCCAGGCACCCGCCACCTTTCGTGGGATTCCCTGACGAAAAAAGCCCACGGGCGGGCGTTCCCGTGGGCTTGAGGATGTTGTTTTCGGTGGACCGAAAGGTCGGCCTACTCGGGTATCGGCATACCGGCGGCCGCTCGCTTTTTCTTCTCCCGCATGAACCAAGCGTGTTCGGGGCTGGCGAGAATTGCCTCGATCAGTTCCTTCGCCGGTTTGGCCTGCTGGAGTTTGCCGGCGGCCTCGGCCTGGTGAACGATCTCGCGAGCCTGCGGAATCAACTCCATGTACATCCGCTCGGCCACCTCGTACATTCCGTGCCAGTGGGCGTAGTCGGGAGCCATCATTGAGGCCCCGTGGCGTGCCCGGCGGCCTTCGTGATGCCAGAGGTAGAACCACGTCCACTCGATCTCCTCGTCAAACTTCGTCTCGGTCAACAGGGCCTGACCGGTCGCTTCGTCCTCTTTGTACAATGCGTCCATAATCGCTTTGCCCGGCTTGGCGAACTTCTCGTTGTAGAGCAGGACAAAATCGTCGTACTGCTTGTAGAAGCCGTTGACGGAATCGGGGGCATGGCAATTGGAGCAGACGTTCTTCATCTCGTCGCGTTTCGGGCCGGCCTTGTCCACGATGTCCTTGGCCGTGGGGTCCTTTTCCAACTCATCCGGCTTGACCAGATAGACGCATTTTCCGTGGGAATTGGTATCGAGGATCTGGCTCACGATGGGCCGGTTGGTCCAGGAGATTCGCTCGCCCGGGTTGTGGGTAATCCGGCCCTTGTTGTTTTTGTTGCCCGAGAGATGGCAAGTGGCACAGGTGGGCGCCGCCGAGTAATTCACGCCCAGCACCCAGTCCTCGGCGTCGAGTTTCATGTGGTCCTTGAGATCGCGATAGGCGATGCCGTGTTTCGATTCCTCGTAGATTTCCTTCTGCGGATGGTCGGGGCCGAGATGGCACTTGCCGCAGTTTTCGGGCTGGCGGGCGCGTCGTGGCGAGAAATCGTGGCGCGAATGGCAGGCCGAGCACGAGCCGCGCGACCCGTCGAGGTTCAATCGGCCGATGCCCGTGTTGGGCCATCGATTACTGTCGTAGAGTGGCTTTCCGTCGTCGTTGCGTTTGATAGCGGCCACGGCGGTCTGGTTGGTCGGTTTGCCGTCGGCGTCCGGTTTCAGCTCCGTAACGGAAATCGATTCACCCGGCGTGGTCGATTGCAGCGCGATCTTGCTGCCGTGGCATTGCTGGCAACCGGTAAAGGCCGAGGCAAAGCCGTTGATCTCCGTGCGAGTGCCGACCGGAGTTCTCACGGTGACGGGGTTTTCGGGCGTTGATCCGAAGGGAGCGAACATCGTGTGGGAAACGACCGTCGGCTCGGAGCCCTCTTCCCCTTCAATCGTTTCGTCGTAGCGGTATCCCTCGACGACCTCGGCCAGCGTGTTGTCCAACGAGTGAAGGATATTTCCGGCCCGGGAGTGGTGGCTGGCGGTGAATTCCTCGAATTCCTTCGGGTGGCAACTGCCGCAATCGCGGGGAGTGACCACCGTGGCGATGAGCGAGCCCTCGTGCTGGAAGGCGTCGGCGTCGCCCTCTTCGGCCTTGTGGCATTCGTAGCAGCCGACGGACTTTTGCGCATGGGTGCTGTGACTCCAATGCTCGACGATACCCGGCGAATCGTTTGCATGGCATTCGACGCAAGCTTCCGAATCGGCCCCGGCGATGGCCTTCGGTTCAATCAACCCGGCTTCTTCCTTCTTCCGGATGATCTCCATCCACTGGACGAAGAGAAGCGAGGCAAGAAAGGTACCGCCGAGCACGGCGATCACGAT
>CAYUIQ010000054.1:0-39713 GCA_964444795.1 uncultured Planctomycetaceae bacterium | reverse complement strand
TGGCAAGTTCCTTTCAACTTGCAAGAACAACCAAGCTTCGCTTGGCACACCAGAGCCGCAAGATTTCCGCATCGGCCGACTCGAAAGGCAACCGGCCGGCTAGCAGTTCGTAGGCCACCACGGCCAGCGCGTATTGATCGGTTCGGGCGTCCTGATACTCGCCGCGCCACTGTTCCGGCGCCATGTACGGACGCGTGCCCGAGGTCTCCATGGTCACGTTGCTCACACGGCTCATACTCGTGTGGATCTCGGCGGCCAGTCCGAAATCGACCACCTGCACGTCGTCGCCGTCGCCGGTTACAAGGATGTTGTCCGGCTTGACGTCGCGGTGGACGACCTTCTGCCGATGGGCGTAGTCCAACGCCGCCGCCACGGGCCGAAGGATGCGGATCGTGTCGGTCAGCGTGAGCGGGCCGTTTTCCTCGGCACGCTCTCGACGGTAAGCCGAAAGGGGCCGCCCGTCGATGAACTGCATGACGACGAAGTGCCCACAGCGGGGATCCTCGCCTAACACGTAGACCGGGCAGATATGCTCGTGGTGCAAGGTGTGGATGCGGCGAAACGTGTCGCGCACCCGGGCCATCTCGGCGGCGTTGTGCTGCACGTCAGGTGGAACGACCTTGACCACGACGGTTCGATCGGCCGTCGGATCGTGGGCCTTCCACACTTGGCCCATGCCGCCGCGGCCGATGATCTCGACCAGCCGAAAGCCACCCAGGTCGACACCCGGCTCCAGACCCCCGGTCGATTGACCGTAAAGCGTGTTCTGCGCTCCGATGTCCGGCGGCGGAAGTGGATCCGCTGCCACTTCGTCCATCGGCGTCGCAGGGCCGACGGTTGCCATGCGGTCCAGTTCGTCGGCCGGCGGCTGTGATTCCAGCCGGGCCAGCATCGCGTCGTACGTCGGCTTGTCGATCTCGCCGTCTAGATAGCGATGGAGCAGTGCGTCCTTGCGTCGTTTCGACTCGTCGCTCATACGGTGACCTAGACTACCAGAACTTCCACCAGGGTTTCTTCTTCTTCGGCGCCGACGGGCTCTCCGGTGTGTCCACCACGGCCGCAACGGACGGCGACGACGACACCCAGCGCGCTCGCTGCACTCGCACCCGACCGCCACCGCGACCGTGCTTCTGGATGATTCGCTCGACCTGGCGTTTGAACCCGTTCCCTTTTTCGGCATCGACCATGGCGACGAAATTGGCGAATCCCTCGATCGCCGCGATCACGTCGTCGGTATGGCCCCAATGCTTGCCGGCCGGGCCGTCGCGATCGATCTGGAACAACGTGGCGCGAAAACGTCGCAGTATCTTCCGCGAAACATTGACCCGCTCGTTTACCACCAGACCGGTGACTTCCTGTCGCGAGCAACTCCGCAACACGCGCGTCTTGCCGGGATGGACCTCGAATCCTTCGGCACGGGCGACGTGGACGATCCGCCGCAGGGCCCGGCCGATGTTTTCCGCGGGCATCCCCGATCCGGAGAAGGTGACGTCGTCGGCGTAGCGCGTGTAGGCGAAGCCCAAATCGGCGGCGGTTCGCGCCAGCCGGGCGTCGAAACCGCGGCAGATGATGTTGGTCAGCGCCGGGCTGGTCGGCGCGCCTTGCGGTAGAAACCGCCGGGATCGGGCCGTGTAATACGTCCGGCCGTCGAGCCGCACTTCATCGACCTCCGGCTCCGAGCAGAGCAGCCCGAGCACCGTGGCAACCGATTCCGAGTAGCCCAGGTTACGAAAGACGCCTTTGATTCGGCGGTAGACGACCGTGGGGAAGAAATCCTTGAGGTCGAGGTTCATGACCACGTCGGCGCCGACGTGCGGCCGGGCGTTGGTCACGATCGACCGGCCGCGGCGAAACCCGTGGGCCGCGTCGTGCAGTGCGACCTTTTCGAGAATCGTGGTCAGCACCCACTCTTGCGCCCGTTTCAGCCGGGGCATGGGAGCGGAGATTTTGCGATGCCCGCCGGTCTTCTTCGGCACCAGGAACCGGCGATAGTGCGACGTGGTCGAGGTGCGGCGGTTGAAGGCCAGGAACCGCAGTTCGCCGACGCCGATGCCCATTGCCCCGGCCAGTTGCTCGGGCGTATCGAACACGGGCAGCCCGGCGGCGGCTAGCTTCTCTCGGTTGCCCTGGTGGTTCCCCAACCCGGCCGAGACGCTTTCACCCAGGTAGCCGATCTCGTGTGCTTTTCGCTGTTTCCACGCTTCGGCCCGTTCGACCCGCTCGCGCAGCCGGCGTTCCTTCGTCTCTTTCTGCTTCCGGCGCGACTCGTCGAGCCGTTGTTTGCGAAGGGCCTTTTTCAAGGCGTCGACGTTTCCCAGCCGGGCGCGTTCGGTGACCAGCGATCGCAACTGGCGCTCGAGTTCTCCCTGGCGACGGATCTCGTCGGCCGGATCCTCGGGCATGACATCGCCACGCGGCCAGAACCCCAGCCGGATCATCTCCTCCAGGATCACCTCGTTTTTCGAGGATTCCCGGATGCGATCGTAGAGTTCTTGTCGGGTTGTCGGTTGGCTGGCCATGGGGGAATATCTTTACTGGTCGTAAAAAAACACGCGGCGGCCGGGTGGGTTTTCCCTTCGAGAGGCTCTTGGGACTGGACCGTCTCAACTCAAGCGGGCTGCCACCATGTCGCTAATTGGGTCCAGGGGACCCGCACCGCAATTGCGACATGGTGGCGTTGCCCGCACAGTCACGAGCGGGCCAGTGATGCGGTCGAAGTCATGCTGCATGGATGGCGATCCGCCAACCGGGTTGCAAGGCTCTCCCACCCGCACCGCCGGGCGTGTTGGTTCTCCTGTTGGGGTTTGCTATTACAATGTGGGGTAGGTTTCCAACCTGCCTAAAAACACCGTGGGGTAGCTTTCCAAGCTGCCAGGCAGGTTAGAAACCTACCCCACATATAGTTCTCACGACCCGGCCCGGCGGGCGTGTGCCATGCGCAGGGCCAGGACATGTTCACACGGTCCTTTTCTCAGTCGGTTCTGCACAAACCAGTTGCACGAACACTGCCCACCGACAATCCGTCCGTCGGCGTCGATTCGCAACTGGGGCGTATATTTCTTGTTGTTCTCTTTCACCGTTCCGCCGAGACTCACGATGTTGCCTTCGCCAACGTCCGTCTTGCCCAGGGTCACGGCACCGGCCCCCAGCAGCCGGGTCGCGCTGTCCTCGCGGGGATTGGCAAAACGGAGCTTTTCCATCGGCAGCGGTTCGCGGCTGAGTTCGCGCAGCCGATAGGTTCGCTTGCCCAAGTCCCACATCGCCCGGCCGGCTTGCGTGTAGGCCGAGAGGGCCCCCAGCACGACGGACCGATCGAGATCGAGTCGGGCGGCCAGCGAGTCGGGAGTTTCCTGCCAGCTTTCCTTCAGGGCGTCGAAAACACGGGTTTTCGTGTTGTTATCCACTTCGGCCCGGGGAGCCATGAGATCGAAGTTGCCGGCGGTCGACCAGTCGTTGGCGGTCCAACCAGACAGACCGAGCGTAAACGTCATGTCGCCCAAATCGGCCACGTAGAACGACGGCATCCCCTTGCCCAAGAGATGCACGGTAAACTTCTTCGCCAGCGGGATCAACCGTTCGAGGATATGGATCCGCCGACGCCCCCAAACGCGAATTTCGTCGCCCTGGCTGCCGGTGAAGATCGACCGGGGGCACTCGACCTCGATCTCCCAAGGCTCGAAGATCACGCGCACCGGACGGTCCGGCTCCAGCAGATATCGCATCCCTCGCGGGCCTGTGAGTTCGCGATTGCGCCGCAACACGAGACACAGGTTGTAGACGTCCATCGGGTGCAGATCGAAGCTGGTCGCCGGCAGCGACATGGCCGAACTGACTTGCAGGAAGCCGCGGACCCAACTGTCGGGCAGATCGATCTTGACCTCCTTATAGGCCGCCTCGTCGGTCGTTTGCACCTCGAACCCCGACGGATCGATCTCGAACTTCGTCGCCTTGTAGTCGCGAATCTTCTGAAACTCGTCGTACAGACCGGCCGAATAGTCGATGTTGGTCGTGCCGCAGGCAAACTCGCCGACGTCGCGAAACACTTCGTAGCCCGTGCCCAGCCGGCCGTAGCTCGATTCGTCCTGACTGAAACACTCGAAGAAGACTTCGTCGGGATGGACGGTAATCACCGGATCGAGCACAAACCAGGCGTCGTAGTCGCGCTTGTAGAGGTAATTGAAGTACTGTTGCCGGGCGCCGTAGAACTGTTCCATCCGCCGGTGGCTCTGCTGGCGCAGCGTCTCCAATTCGGCGTGAGTCTCTTTGAGTTGCCGGGCCACTTCGGCCTTTTGCGCGGCGACGGCCATCCAGTCGATCTCTTCCTGCCGGGCGGCCCACTCTTTGTAGGCCGTGCGATCCTTGGGCTTCCAGCGAAGATCGGAAACCACGACGTCGTGCAACGCGCTGATCGCCTCGCGAAACTCCAGGCTCTTGCGCAAGTGGCCGGAGAAAAACGTCGGCTGCCGGAGCGTATCCGGGGCAAACGACATTTGCGTACCGGCGGCGCCGCTTTCGATCGTGCTGTCGCTGCCGTAGGCGTAACTAAACTCCACCGCGCACCTCCACCGGCTGTACCTCCAGAGGCATGGGGATCGCCGGGTATCGCGCTGCAATGTCGGCCATAATTTGGATCATTCGCGCCCGATCGCCGATAGCGCCGGTGGCCGACTGCCGGGCCAGCAGATCGGCCACGACGTGGGCCGCCTCTTCGCTCTTGGCCGCTTCGACTTCCAGGAAATCGAGTACCCGGGCTTTGGCCACCCGGCCCCGATTGACCCGCGAGAGAACGCTACGGAAGTAGGGCATCAGTTCCCCGAGACGCCGGGGACTGCCGCCGGCGTAACGTTCCAGGTAGTTGGTGGCAAAAAGCTGCAATGCCGTGGTCGGGTGCTGGCTGAGCTTGAGCAGGTACTCCTGCCCGTGTTCGTCGCGAAAATGCCGGGTAATCAGCTCGCGGCCCAGTTGTTGCACCTCGGGCCGCACGCTATCGCAGATGCTCACCAGAGCCGCCGGCGAAAGATGATCGCCGGTGAAATGCTCGCGGAAGAAGTCGGCGGCGAAGCGGCGCGTGTCGTCCCACTTGGCGTCGAGGATACGCACCGCCGCGGCCCCGTCGGCCTGCATCCGCGCGACGCTCGCCCGGCACATTTTCCAACAGGCCTCGCGGACCGAAAGAATATCGTGGCCGCCCAGCCGGACGATCTCGGTGATCGACAGATCCTCGACCCGAACATTGCCGGCCAACAGCACCCCGCCCACCTCCTGGGCCGGGGCGGAACGCGATTGCAGCAGCTTCCACACCGTCTCGGCGGGGACCGCCGCGAGGCAATCGACCAGATCTTCCCGCAAGACTAACGACGTATGCGAAGGCACTCCCTCGGGCGCCCCGGGCACCAGCAACTTATCGAGGAGCCGCTCGGCAATCCGCCGCCCGAACACACCGTCTGCCATCGCCAGCCGGGCCACGACGGGGCGGATCGTCTGGCGAATGTCGGCAAACTCGTGCCGCACCAGCGCAATCAGCAAGTCGAGGCTTCGCTTGAGCATGTCATCGGGCAATTGCCCGATGATCCGCACGCCGACGCTCCGCACGGGCGCATGGTCGGCACTGAGCAACGCCTGTAGTATGTCGCTGGGCGGATGACGTGAAAGCGCGGGACTGGCCAGCACCAGATCGCCGGCCAGTTGCTGCAACTCGGCCAGCGGATGGGCCAGCAGATCGCGAATCACTTCGTCGCCGACGTCGGTCAAGTGTCGGCCGAATACCTGCAGCAGCGTTTGGGCGACGTCGGCGGCCACAGGGCCGTCCTCGGATCCCAGCGAGAGCAGCAAGGCAAAGAGCCGCCCGACCAAAGCCTGGGCCATCGTGTGGTTGAGCGAAACGGCCCGCAACGCCTCGCGGGCCACCGCCCGGGTGTCGCCATACGGGCTGCCGCAGAGCGACGCGACGAAATCGATATCGTCCAACAGCACGGTCCGCTGGGCTTCAATCCACCGGTGCGCCTGCTGGCGTGCCCGATCGATTCGGCAATTGGCCAGGGCCAGCACCAACTGGGCGTCCGGACGCGACGGATCGTAACGAGCCACGGCCAGATCGAAGCCCAGTGCGGCGGTCACTTCGTAGTCGGATGTCAACAACGCCACCAGGGCATTGATGGGAAGCTGCCGGCAGAAATCCTGACACGCCCGAAGCGCCTTGGCCGCGAAGTTGTGGACCGGCTCGCACCGGCTCTCGCCGAGCAATCGCAGGAGCAACTCGGGCGCGCGCTGCCAGATGGCCGGAAAGGCCTCTTCGCGCACGTCCGGCACTTCGCCGCCCGGTTCGTAGGGAGCCGTGCATACGAAGTATTTTCGCCCGCTGTCGGCCCGGTATCGCGGACTCTGGTGGTAGAGGATTTGGTTCAGTGCCCAGTAGGCCGCGTAGCGGTCCCAGCGGATTTGGTAAGTGCGGTAGCCGCTGCCGCGAGTGTAGCTCGACCAATCGTAGCGCACCTCGCTACGGGGTTGCCCGGCGTCGTCGTCGGAGAAGGCCAGCAACACGCCGGTGGCCATCCGGGCGTAGTCCAGGTCGCCGAGTTCGCCCAACCGGCTGAGCGTTCGCCACAGGCGCCGCCGCAAGTAGAGCCGGGTCTCGCGGCCAAAGGCCTTCGAGGCGTTGGGCCCGAGCGTCTGCTTCTTCCGCCGTGGATAGTAGTACGACGCGGTGTGCGAAAACGTCGAGCGTGTGGTCTCGATCCGGTAGCCGATCAGTCCGAACACCTCGGCGTCGCGCCGCATCTCGGCCGCTTTGAAGATGTGACGAATCCGCTGGAAGTAATTTGGTGCCAACGGCGCGGTTCGCAACACATGCAGCAAAGCCGGACGAACGCTTGGGGCGTCGATCAGGTAGATCAGCTCCAATACTTCGTACGCCTGGGACGCTGCGCCGTCGAGAAACTGTAGCAGCGCATTTTGAAAATCGTCGCTCTGACCGTCCTTGGCCAGCGAGACCAACGAGCGCGGGAGCCGATCGGTCCAGGCGGCGATCATCTCGGCTCGGCTACGCGAATCGGCCAGATTGCGGGCCGCTTGAGCCGCCATGTAGCGAACGCTATGGGCCCGGTCCCGATCGGCCTGGAGACCGGAGAGCATCGGCATACTGGCCGCCGATCCACACTGCCCCAGCGCCCACGCCAGACAGTATTCAAGCATCTCGTCACCGCTGCCGACCAGGTCGATCAGCAAAGGCTCGGCCTGGCGCAGCTTCATCTCGCCGGCCCGCCAGACGGCCCGCGAAAGGGGCCACGAGGCGACAGCATCATCGGCCCGTGCCAATCGGGCCAGCACGGCACGGGAGCGGGGGTCCAACTCGGGAGCGTCGTCCGGCTCGAGAATGATCGCCTCGGCGGGGGTCGCCGCGGGCTTGGGGGGTGGGCCGCTGCCGGGGGCGTGGCGGTAGCCTTTACCGACCTTCTCATCCACCAGACGCTGGAAAATCCGCTCCGCCTCGTCGCGCGAGACGGGGGCGACCGTCTTCGAGCCGTCGCGCAGGGCCGTACCACGACGCCCGTAGCGAAAGTTGACCACGTACCGGTCCGGGCCCACCTCGCACAGATCGACCTCGTAGACCTTGTCCGAACGGCCTTCCTGATAATACAGCGAAACCTGTCGGATCAGCTTCACGGCCCCGGTCTCCCAACCCATGGATGCTCTTGCGGAAACTTAGCCAACCGATCACGCGGCGTCAAGTCCCCCGGTTGTTTCCGGGCCTTTGACGCCGATCAAACGGGGACAAGCAAGCCGTCCCTGCCACCCCTTGGGGCGTGTTGCCCGGAAACCGATGGGCCAAGAAAAGACGCATCGCCGAGGGCCGGAGACCTTCGGCGATGCGCTGGGTTGTGTGTCGATACGAGACGGTTGTCGAGCCGCTCGGAGTTAATAGGTCACGATCAGGTCGCAACCGAAGAGGAACTGGGAGTTCCGGTCGCCGGCGTCATACGCCCCGGGTCCACCGGCCCGGTCGGCGTCGAACCAATCCCATCGGGCCTCGGGCCGCACGGTGATGTTGGGATGCGGCGTCCAGTTCAGTCCGGCGGTCACCTCGTAGAAATTGCCGACAAACGGTCCCGCGTTGAGGTTGCCGTCTCCCAGCCCGACCACTCGCGTGCCGTTGTTGTCGCGGAACACTTCCGCCCGAACACCAGCCGACCAGCACCTGTTGATCCGATAGAGGAAATACTGGTTCAGGCCGTACCATTCGGTCAGCGCCCGCTGGCCGCTCATCCACGTTTGCCCGTAGTCGTGCTGCAAGACGTAGGTGAAGCGGCGGCCCGGCTTCCAGGTTCCCACGACGCTGTAGATCATGGTGGAGACACCGGGGCCGTCTTCGCTGGCGCTGAGGGCGAAGGCCAGTGACTTTTTCTTGTCGCAACTGTTCCAACTGACTCCGCCGAGAAATCCCAGCGCGTCGAGTCCGTCGGTATCGTCAAACTGGTCGTTCCCCCGATGCACGCCGCCGGTGATCGTCACGCGGTCGCTCAGGTCGTAGATTCCCAGGACACCGGTGTGGGTGAACGGCTCGCCGTATTGCATCGTGTAGGCGTGCGAGTAGAAGAAGTTGTCCGGGGCCTGCACCACCTCGTACCCGATGATGGTGTAGAAATGTCCCGTGCGAATCGTCAGATTATTGTAGGCGACGTCGACGTAGAACTGGGGTAGCGCGGCCTGGTAAAACCGCTCCGTCTGGTTCCAATTCCTTTCCAGACCGTCGGCCGCCTGAGTGAATCGGGCATCGGTACCATAGACGAAGTCGACGCGTCCGCCGATGGCCCAACCGCAGCCGCCGTTGTCGACCGCCTTCTCGGCAAAGAGCCAGAACTGATTCATCTGGTACTCGCCGTCGCGGTCGTTGAATGTGACCACGCCGTTGTAACGGTCGGCCGGATTGTTGGCGACCACACTAACTCCCGAGTCGATCCAGCCGCCAATTTCGATCCCCCGACACTTCAGAGCCTTGGGCTGTCGCAGCGTCCAAGCCTCTCCCCCGCAATTTCCGCAACCACCGCACGCCGGCGAGCACGTGCCGCACGCGCCGTAAGCCCGCGGGCTCTCGATCACGGGTGCGGCCCGATCGCTTGCCGAACCGCCCACCGGGTCGTCTTGAGCGAACGCCGTATAGTCGTTGTACTCGAAATCGACCTGCCTCACTTGAGGCGATTGCGGTACGTAGTTTGCAAAGTTTTGCGCATCCGCCATACCGACCATCGCGACGAAGAAGACGGCTGCCGCTACCGTAACCGCTCTAAACATGACTTTTATCTCCAGAGGATGGATGAGAGGAGTCGGAAACCATGACTCACACCTCGCAGGGGCAAGCATCGTCAAGGGTGGGCTGTCTCCACACAAAACTCCCCGCCCGTAGCGACGAACCAGCAACCCAGCCAACAGCGCAAGCCGCCGGCTATGAATGCTATCGGCAAGGAAATACGCTAGATTAACGCGAAAAACACTGCCGGGAGGATCTTTCAATACAGAATGACGCGGCTGTGAGAAGCTTTGACGATTGCGCAAACTATTCGAGAATCCGCGGCTTGCGCCCAAGCCCCTCAGCCGGATCTACCCGCGGTGACTGTCCGCCGGTCCGTGGGATCCGTGAGAGGTAAGTGGTGTCCGGCAAGGGCTCCGTACTGGTCTCCCGTCGATGCAAGGGACGCCGCGAAGCGCGGGTGCGAGAAAACGTGGCGCTCAGACAGACGCTTGCGGCCATTTCCCCCGGGCTTCGCTTCGCATCGAATCTCTAGAAGCGATAGACCACATCCAGCGCGAAGGAGACTTGCTCGTCGTCACTCCCGTCGTCAAACGGCCGCGGTCCGAAACCGCTGATACCTTCGTACCAGTCGAGGCGAACCTCCGGCCGTACCATCAGGTTGGCCGTCGGTTTCCAATTCGCCCCGAACGTGACGTTGTAGAAGTTGCCGGCGAAGCCGAAGGGGACGATCGGGCTACCGCCAAACCGCCGGCCCATATCGCGCATAACGTGGACAACCCGACCGTCGTCGTCGCGGAACCACTCGAACCGGACGCCCAGATCCCACTTACAGTTGAGCCGGTACGTCAGGTACTGATTGATGCCATACCACTCGGCGCGAAGGCCGGTATACGGCGAGCCCGATTCTTGAGTTCCGGCATCGTGCTGAAAGACGTACGTCAGCCGGTGCCCCAACGGTTGGGTAACAACCAGGCTGTACATGTAGCGGTTGTCCGTGAGGCCGGGAATGAACGGGTTGGCCGTCTCCGACCCCACCGTACCGGTCAGGGCGATCTCGGTCCCCCGACCGTTCTGCCAGGTTACGCCACCGAGGAACCCGATGTTGTCGCGATCGGGATTCCCGTTGAAACGGTCCCAGCCACGATCGATTCCGCCCAGCAGCGTCAACTTGTCGTTCACCGCGAAGCTGGCCAGCATTCCCGTGTGCGTAAACGGTTCACCGTACAGCATGGCATAGGAATGCGAGTAGAAGAAGTTGTCCGGGGCCATGACGCTTTCGTGGCCGAGGATCGTGTAGAATCGGCCCAGTTTGAGCGACAGCCTGTTGTAGGCCAGTTCCAGGTACATCTGCGGCAGGTCCAGGCCGTAGAACTCTTCCCGGTTCCAATCGGACCCCAGACCGGTTCCCTGGGGTTCCACGAAACGCGAATCGGTGCCGTAGAGCAGGTCGACGCGGCCACCGAGGCTGAATCCGGCGCAGCGGCCCGTTTTCACGGCCCGCTCGAAAACCAGGTACGCCTGGTTCAACTGGATCTCTTCGTGCCGATCGTTGAAACCGATGACACCGTTGAAGTTGCTCGCCGGGCGGTCGTCGTTGACCGTCATGCCGGCGTCGATCCAGCCGTAGACGTCGACGCCCAACCGGGGCAGACCACACGGAAGCAACCGGCGAGGCTCTTGTTGGCAACAGCACAACGGGCCCCACAAGCGGTCTCGTCTTCCACACCGGCAAGTGCCGCACGAAGAACCTCTCGAGCCGCACGACACTCCGCAACCGGCCAGATCCAGCAACTCCGACTCGTCGGCCGCCAATTCGTCCGGCACCGCTTCGGGCTGGGCGTACAGCCCCGTGCTCACCTCAAGCGACGCGGGATGAACCGCTTCCGGTTGCACCAGAACGGCCTCGTCGGCCTTTGCCGCGGCAGACAGCAAGAAAGCCAGCACCGCGACTCCCAACATCCGTGTGATGACGGCCATATTCGATCCCCCCAAGGCAACACATGCGGTAAACGGTGGTCACGGAGCGGAATTTCGGCTTCCCTACTCCACATATTGACCTCACTCGGGTTGTACCCCGCGCCAGGTCCAGCCCGAATCCGCCAAAATCGCTACAATGCGGCAATCCCTATGGCCCGAAATGGGAAAGAGTGCCGGTTACAAAGAATGGGGAAGATCAAAACGATACGATCATGTCGCAGCCGAACATGAACTGGCGACTTTGGTCGCCGGCGTCGAAGGGCCGCGGGCCGCCCGCGGTGTCGGCGCCGTACCAGTCCCAACGCAATTCGGGTCGAACACGGATATTCGCCCTCGGTTTCCAGTTCAACCCGACGGTCGCCTCGAAGAAGTCGCCCACGAAAGGCCCCGTGTTGAGGTTGCCGCTACCCAACCCGGTGACCCGGGATCCGTCGTTGTCGCGGAACCACTCGACACGCGCTCCGGCCGACCAGCAGCGGCTGATCTGATACAGGAAGGACTGGCTGAGGCCGTACCACTCGGCGGAGGCGGCGGCGCCTCCGCTGCTGTTGCCGTAGTCGTACTGAAGGACACCGGTCAGCTTCTTGCCGATCTTCGCCTTGCCGACGACGCTGTACATGAGCCAAGTATCGCCCCGGCCTTGCTCGCCGGAGGTGATCGCCAACGCCACCGATTTTCGGCGGTCGCAACTCGTCCACGTGGCTCCGCCGAGAAAGCCCATCGAATCGAGTCCGTCGGTATCGTCAAACTGGTCCCATCCGCGATGCACTCCGGCACTGAAGGACCAATGCCGATTCCAGTCGATCGTGGCCAGGGCACCCGTGTGGGTAAACGGCTCGCCGTATTGCATCGAATAGGAGTGCGAGTAGAAGAAGTTCTCGGGCGCGGCAACCACCTCGTATCCGATGATCGTGTAGAAATGGCCCACGCGGACCGAGACGTCGTTGTAGGCCACGTCGACGTACGCCTGGGGTAGCGCGGCCTGGTAAAAGCGCGCGGTCTGGTTCCAGTTCGCCTCCAAACCGTCGACCGCTTGGGTAAACCGGGCGTCGGTACCGTAGACGAAGTCGACCCGCCCGCCAATCGCCCAACCGCAGCCGCCGTTGTCGATCGCCCTTTCCGCGTAGAGCCAGAACTGGTTCATCTGGTACTCGCCGTCGCGATCGTTGAACGTAACCACGCCGTTGTAGCGGTCGGCCGGGTTGTTGTCGACCACGCTGACGCCTTGATCGATCCAGCCGCCCACCTCGATTCCGCGGCCCTTGAAGAACGAGCGGAGCCGCCCGATCGGTTTGCATGAACGGGTACGGCAGCGCGACGTACCGCAGCCCAGATCACACCCGGCCAGATCACACCCGGCGGCGAAATCCGAGGCCATCACGCCTCCGTCGTAGGCGGCGTCGGCCGGCGCTGCGTCCAGCGAACCGGGCAGTTCCTCTTCCTCGCGGAACGGATCTTCTCCCTCTTGAAACGCATTGGCGGCCACTGGAGGGCTGCTCGGCGCATACGCCGGGTCTCGGGGAAACTCGCCCAGCGTCGACGGAAACAGGTCCAACGGCGAAGGCTCCGACGAGGTCTCGCGAAGCAATTCTTCGATCAGCCCGCCGGGTTGACTGGCGGGCCAAACGTCCGGGCCAACATCTTGGGCCAGCGGGCCAACCTCCTCGGCCAGCGGGCCAACCTCTTCGGCCAGACTGTCGAGAGCCCCGTCGTCCGGACGCGAAATCGCGTCCATCTCGATGTCGTCGATCATATCGAAAAACGCCGCTCGGGCGACCAATTCCCGGGAGTTCGGCGAGAAATTCGGTATCTGCTGGGCGAAAACGTCTCCCACCACCAACAACAACGCTACTGCCGCCAGCGCGGCCACTAACCATCGAGCCCTCATTGGTCGTCTCCCCCCTTAAAGAGACAATCGCTGATGTCGGAACAATCCCTAGAGTCCGTATCGACCGGAAGAACCCGAAATATCCGCACAAATTACCACTTCAGCCTGCGCGAACCGAAGGAAATCCGTGCCTCGCGTTAAGCTGCGTTGACTACACGGACTTTCCGGCCAGAGCGTTACTGCGGGGGGGATGCTCGGCGGGTGTCCGAGGGGCGGCAACAGTTTCCTCAGTAAGATCGAGCTATTGGACTACCCGACGACGACGGCAACGCAACAGAATCGCTCCCATCGTGCCAAGGAGCAGAAGGACAAGCGTGGACGGCTCGGGAACGAAGTAACTCCGATAGAGAAACCCCGCGTCGCGCTGGCTCAGGGCCGAGTTGTAAATCGCCAGATCGTCGATCACACCGGTGAAAAAGATGCCGTCGCCGCCCACGTTTCCGCTGAGGAAGCGCGAGTCGTTCCACATGCCGCCAAAGGCGACGTTGCCACTGTGAACCGGCATGTCGGCGAACGGGTCGGTAAACGGATCAGCAAACTCCCCGCCGTCGAGGAAACCGGTGAAGAGGTCGTTGTCGGCGTCGAAAGACATAACCACGTGGTAGTTCGTATCGGCTGCGATCGACTCGGAAAGGAACGTGGTCGGCACCCCGGTACCCCACATCCCAAGATGGACCTCGTCGTTCTCGATGTAGATGTTCATGCCGTTGCCGGTGCCGCCCTCCTCGAACAGAACCTGGCGCGAGGAAACATCGTCGCCGGTGAGAAACACCAGGGCAACGCCACGTTGACTCACCACACCCGTGTTCAACTCCGTATGGTCTGGAAGACCGATCAACCCGTTACCACTGAACTGTGTTGCCGCTGTGCCACCCGGGGCAAGCGGGGCCGTATCGGCCGCGGGATCGTTCGCGACTTCGAGGTTTAGACGCGAGCGGCCGTCCAGCGCACTGCCCAGCCCGGAAGTCGTGTTCCCCGGATTGGCCACGTTGACGCCGCCGGCATAGTAATACGCGATCGGGTCGAGCGACAGAACGGCGTTGCCGTACTTTCCGAAATCGACCGCCGCCGCCGTGCCCGCCTGGACGTGAGACTGAACGCTCTCGGCAGTGATCGATTGGTTGTACAAAGCCACGTCGTCGATGCGGCCTCCGAATCGTACACCGTTCCCGGTGAAGTCCTCGAAGCCCGCGAACTCCGTGTCGCCGTAGGCGTAGCCGACGCCCGTATCGCTGGCGTGGGCGGTGAGGTCTCCGATGCCGCCGACTTGTCCGAACGGCTTGCCGTCGAGGTAGCCGGTGAGTGTGCCTTCAGGACCCGAGCGGCCGTCGAGCACCAGCGCCGCGTGATACGTCTGTCCGGCCTCGATGTTGGTGCGAATGATCTTCTCGTATGTCGTTCCGTCGCCCCAGTCGCGATCGTTCGTCCATACCCGCATGATCAGTTCACCGTTTTCGATATAGGCGTTCATACCCTTTCCAGATCCGCCTTGTTCGTAGAGTACTTGGCGCCCGTCGGCGTCGGCGGCTTGAAACCAGAAATCCTGAGAACGCTTATTGTTCGTGCCGCCGGTATTGATTTGCGCGTGGTCCGGCAGGTCCATGCCCGAACTCGTGCCGTTGCCGCCGAACTGGATCGAGGGCGTGCTGTTGGTGGGCACCAGAGCAGCCGCGCGGGAATCGGTATCAATTCCTGCCGGAGCCCTGCCACGCAAGAAAGCCTCTACGGCCGAGCCGATACCGTTGGACGACACGAATGACGTGGCCTCGTTGTGGTTGGAGGCCGGGAAGTAAGCCAGCGGGTTGTCCGCAATCACCGCTTGTTCGTAGGCACTGAAGGCCGGCATCGGATTGCCGGTGGCGCCGAAATGCGTCTGGACCTGTTCGACGGTAAGCGATCCCTCGTACAGAGCCACCTCGTCGATGGTTCCGGCGAAGGGGTTTGAATTGTTGGTGCCGGTTGTCCCGTCGCTGAACAGCATGGTGTCGCTGGAGGCGCCGAGTCCGCTGGCATTCGTATGTTGTGCAATCGCATTCGGCGTGTAGACGGCGCCAAAGGCCTTCCCGTCGAGGAAACCGGCCAGGGAGTTCTGGTTCTGGTCGAATACCAGCGTGCCCTGATAGGTTTGCCCGGCGTTGATTGGCGTGCGCACGAAGCTCTCCTGACCTCCACCCCAGGCGCCGACAACCAACTCGTCGTCTTCGATGGACATGCCGAAGCCGTTGCCCGACCCGCCTTCTTCGAGCAACACCTGCTTGCCGGCGGTCGAATCGGCGTTGAACAACAGTTCGATGGTTCGAGCCGGCGTATCGCCGTCGTTGATCGCCACGTGACGTGCCAACTCGATGCGATCGACGACTGTGTCCGAGTCGCCGACCCCGTCGAAACGATAAGCCGTGTTGCCAGGTGCCGAGGTGAGCAACGACGCGGCGCCCGTCACAGGACCGTTGCCATAGCCGTTGTTCTTGGTGCCGGTGGGAATACCGTTGCTTCCTTCCAGCAGAGTGCCGATGGAATTGGCCGCCACGCCGGTGGCCGATTCGCCGAGACGATAGTACAAGGCCGGGGCGTCGGCGGTGATCGCGCCTTCGTACACGTCGGCCGGCGAAAGAGTCGTGCCCGCCAAGGCGGCCATCTGGGCGTCGGAGAGAACCTCGCCGAAGATCCGCACTTCGTCCACCAGGCCGTTGAGATGGTTGGTCGATCGGTTGGTGCCGATCCGCACCAGCCCCCCGGCCGCCGTGTTCAGCCCATTGCCGTTGACCGCGGAAAGCTCCTCTCGCACGCCGTCGACGTACAACCTTGTTTGGCGGACGTTATCATCGGCGTCGTTACCCCAGGTCATGCCCACGTGGTGCCATTGCCCGTCGCTGACCACGGTCGAGCCGACCACGTAGCCGCCGTTGACTTCGAGTCGAAGCACGCCGTCGAAAGGGCCGTTACCGTTTTGCGTGCGGAAGGCAAATTTCTTTGCGTTGGAATTCGTGCCCCAGAAGACAATCCCACCGTCGTTGTCCGACGTCTTAATCCACGCCGAAATGGAACGATCCGCCGTTCCCGTCACGCCCTGCCATCCGTCGGCGGCTTGAAGATAGTCTCCGGCATTGGGGATGGAAATCGAGGCCCCCGAGACGGCTGGTGGAGGGGGTACGTCGCCGAGGTTCCAAGCCGCGCCGCTGATGAAATCGAGCGTGTGCCCGTTCCCGCTGGCGTCAGCCGTTGTCGTGCCCGTGCCTTCTTCCATCTGCCAGTACGCCACCGGTACCTGGGCAGGCACCATTGGGCCGATGCCGGCGACGATAACGGACACTGCCAACGCAAGACACTTTGGTACCAATCGCATGAGGGGATCCTCTCTGTGACTTGGGAAAACAAGCTCGATTTGCCGCGCGGCCGGACTCGATTCCCGCCTATTAACACCTATACACTATCCATGCTAACACGACCGCACAGCCGTTTCCACGGTTTTGCGCACTTTCCCGCCCAGTCACGCACCGAACGGCTCACCAGAGGGGGTATCGCCCGGAGAAGAAAACGGGAGGCCGTCGGCCTCATCGTGACGCGAAACGAGTTACTTTCGACCGGGAGCGGTACGCCTTCCTACTGGTAAATCCGCACTTCGCAAAGCGCCGGAAGGCTCGACGAGACGATGCGAACCCCAGCCGTGGTCACCGGGTCGAACCGCAAGACGACGCGGCGAGCACTGTTGCCGGTCGACTTTGCCACCACCTGCCATTGGCCGTCGATCATGGCTTCGACGGCGAAGTCCCCGTTGCTGGCCTCCGCCGTTACGTGGACCTCGCCGATGGCGGCCGCGCGCTGGAGCTGGAACGCCAGCCAGGTCGGCCCTGTCGCTTCCGCGGCGGGTGCCCAAGCGTGGCGGTCGCCGTCGACCACGCGATTCCAACCGTCGATCACCCCGGCGGCAGCCAACCCTTCGGCCGAACTGCTCGCGGAGACCCTGGCGGTCCGGGCCAAATCGGCCGGGTCGGTGTTGTCCACGCCCAACAGGTAGCAGCCGTCGCGAAGCAGCGTCTGCTGCAATTGCGAAAGATGCCGATCGCACACGCCGCGGGGCGTCGTTTGATGCTCGTGGGCGATTGCCGCGGCCGTGCCCGCCGCTTGGCCGGTGGCACACATGGGCCGCATCACGCGAGTGCCGCCCAAGGCCATGTGCGTGGCGGAATGACACCGCCCGGCCATGAAGAGGTTGGCGATGTTCTTCGAGTAGAGCGACCGATAGGGGATGCTGACCCGACGGCCTTGGTAGACATGAATACAATCGTTGCCCTTGACCCAATAACCCTCGGGATGATGCACGTCGATCCCCCAGTCGGTGAAGGCGACCGTATCGGGGTGGATGGTCTGCAGATCGAAATCGCGTTGCGACATGATGTAGTCGCCGACCAGCCGCCGGCTCTCGCGCACGCCGGGCACGTAGTTCACCCAGACCAGTTCGCGATACTTGTTCCGGGCGACCGTATTGGGGTTGTGATTCTTCGCGTAGCTCCACATGCCCAGGGTGATGCGTAGCAACTCGTCGCGGATTTCCTCGGCATCGTCGATCGTATCGAGCATGCCGCCGTATTCGATCCACCAGGAGTACGTAATCGCCCCGTCGATGCTATTGCCCGGGCTGCGGCCTTTGCCGTGCGACGGCACGTCGTAGTTTCCCGGGCGGCGGATCTCGCGAATGCGGCGATGCCCGCCGGTCTCGAAGTCCGTCGCCTTCTTCCATTGGTACGCCCACTCCGGGCAGTCGAACGGAATGCCTTCGGCCAGGGCGATCGCTTTCGGCTCCGGTGGCTTCTCGACTTTGGCGTCTTCGGCCAACACGCGTACGCAGTCGGCAATCACACAGCCGGTGGTGCCGGTCGTGCCGACGGTGACCCGAGCCGGGACGTCCGGCGAAAGGCGGAACGTGCCCAGCAGTTTCCATCCGCCCGTGCTTTGGGTTTGGTTCACGGTAACCGTGGCCTTGCCGTCGGCATGTTCGATGGTGACCGGAACGCTGGTCGCGCGATTGGACCATGCCAAGTAGCCCAGGAAAACTTTGTATCGTCCGGGCTGCTTCACGTCGACCGCAAAGGCGACGCTCTTATTGCCCTCGTTGGCTTTACCCGGCTCGCCGTGGAAGAGGTAATCGCCGCCCATGAACGTGCTGTGTGTCCAGTCGCCGGTCACCGTCACCTTGGCCCGATCGCTATACTTTGTGATATCACCGGGCGCGGAAGATGGAGCGGGCGAAGACGCGCCACCCGGGCGACGGTCGACGATGACGGCCTTGTAGAGGCTGTTGCCCATGGTCCGCTTGCCGGCCTCGACCGGAGCGAGCGTCTCGCCGAATTCGGCCCGCGCTTCCTGGCCCATGCGATATTCGGCGCCGGCATAATATCCGATCCATCCGTGTCCCGTGCAGTCGATAAACCGCGGCGCGAAAAAGGCCATCCGCCGGCCGTCATGCACATCCAGCGCCAGCACGGCCTCGATCGTGTCCGCTCCGTCCATTTCCACGCCCGTGGCGCGGGTATTCAAGAATAGGGAAATGTTCTTCTCGGCGCGAACGATCCGTTCGATTTTGGCCGAGTCGGCGAAGTTATGCCAACCCTGCTTGGGGTAGATCTCCTCGGCGATGCCCGTCACGTTGACCCGGTCGGGCGGGCTGCCGGTGTATCCCATGGGCGGGACCGAAATCTCCGACGACGCGTTGCCGCCCAACACGGGCCGGTCCTGGATGAACGCGACCTTGCAGCCGTGCCGTGCCGCGGAAAGCGCCGCGCCGATCCCCGCCGATCCTCCGCCGACAACCACCACGTCGAAAGGCCCCATCGCTTCGACCGACGCGCTAACGCCGAGATACTTCTGCCGCTGGGCCGCCAACTGTTCGAGATCCTCGGCCGGTTTGAAACCGTCGGAGGCCAACACCACCGCGTCGCAACGCCCCCACCAGCCGGTCAGATCGTGCAGGCGCAGCTCGACGTCGCCGGAGGCCAAATCGAACGCCCCCCCGTCGATCCACTGCCACGCGTCCGAATCGGCCTTGCCAAACGTCACCGCCGACGGCTTGCCGCCGACGGTCACTTGGAACTGTCCCGGACTATGGCTCGGCAGCCAATCGCGACACCGCACCCAGAGCCGGTATTTTCCCTCGACGAGGATCTTCGCCGTGGCCGTCGCGTCGGCAACCGGTTTGCCCACGCCCGTGGCCAGCAGATACGGCGAGCCCATCAGGTCGACATGTTGCGAATCGTTGGACCAGCGGCCGCAATTGTCGAACTGCTCCGCTTCGATCCAAATCACGTTCTGCCCCGCCGCCGAAGCGACCGAACCGGCAACGAGCAATACGGCAACCGCCCAACGCACGTGTGGCATCGTCCCATCTCCATGAATGTCCTTCAGGATATCCCGACCTTCATGGTAACAACGGGCGGCGAGAAAAGCCACGTTTCGACCGCTGGCACAATACCGCGAAGCGGCGTCACAAGGTCTCTTAGGGAGATCTTTGACAACCTGGCGGCCGTCGGGCGTGGCGAGTTCGGCGGCTGGAGTGGTAGCTCCCAACAAGAAAACCCCACCGGCGGCCACCGATGGGGCTTGGATGTTCGGGGTGGTGGTGGGGCTATGCAGCCCGCTTCCGACGTCGCCACGCGATCGCCAGCCCCATAAGGCCCATGCTGATGAGAGCGGCGACGGTGGAAGGCTCGGGGACAGTTGAAATGGTTGCCGCCAACGCGGTCGAGTCATGAATGTGAGAGCCATTGGGACCAACCACGAAGTCAACCGTGGAACCTTCGCCGACGGTTGTCAGGATGTTGAACGACTCCCCCACGGAATCGAGGACGATAACCTGACTGAACTCCAACGCTCCATCGACAAAGATTTCGAAGGTCACACCGTCGCCACCGCTTAGGTCAAGAGAACGTACATTGCCTACAATGCTCGTCGGACCGGACTCGCCGACGCCGGCAATCCAGCGAGCGACACCGTACCGAGGAACGAAAAGAGGAGCATAAGGGCACATGAACATCTCATCCGTTCCGAGGCCCGGATGATCTGCCATGATCCCGGGCAAACCGGAAGAAGTGCCGGCCCAATACCCGGGATGAAGGTCCGGAATCCAGTACATGGTGTCCAGGCTGCTGTCGTCGCTGGGGTTGGCGGTGTCGGACATCACGTAGGTCCAGGTTCCGCTGCCAGTTGCATCAATAGCGCTCGCGAGTTCATCCTCAACGGTGCCATCCCTGTAATCACCTCTGGCGGAAGCAAGGATCGTATCCGCGGATACCGTGTCCGCCCATCCAAATGCCAGGGCCAGCGCAGTCAGATAGAAAAGCCGTCGTTTCATGGATCAGACTCCCAGGTGCAGAGGCCTACCCGTTCGTGGCCCGACCCATACCGGACGACTGGCCCGAACGGCATATCCCCCAGTATGCCTACGCGCTCCTGGGAAGGAAAGTAATTTCTCGCAAGAAATCGTGATTTTACCAAAAACACCAACAATTCCTTCGAGAAATCACTGACCCCAGACTTCTTCCCCCATTGTTTCTCCATTGTTTCTCATGTACTGTCCCGGACGAAGTGCGGTAATGGATCAGGCAACGGCAACGTCACTTCGACCAGACCGCGATACTGGCCGTTCTCGTACCAGGGCGTCTGGTAGATGAGCTTCTTCGCGCCGTCCTTCTCGATGGTGTAGGCGTTGACCCGACCGGATGCGAGCAGTTCTTTCAGCTTGGTCCGCGACGGCTCGGGATGGCAATCCAGCAAGTTCGTGCCGATTAGCTCACGGCCGCCGTCCTTCGCAAAGGTCTCCGCGGCACCGTCGTTCAGTTCCAGGATGACGCCTTCGGCATCACACACCGTGATATCGCCGGGGAACTCTTGCACCCAGGGTACGTCCGGCATGACGTGGGGCTCCTTTAGAAGTGATGAAGTCAACAGCGATCGCGCCCAGTCATTCGGGAGAAGGAAAATGGAATGCAATTCGGCCCACGGTCTGGCGACCGTAGCTACACAACGTCGGGCACGAGTGCCCGGACTACCCGCCGACTTCCTCGAACAGGGCGTCGACGAAGGGGTTGGGCTCGAACAGCGCCAGGTCTTCGGCCTGTTCGCCGACGCCGATGTACTTCACCGGCAGGCCGACTTGCTGGCGGATGGCCACGACCACGCCGCCCTTGGCGGTGCCGTCGAGCTTGGCCAGGACGATGCCCGTGCAGTTGACCGCTTCGGTGAAATGCGAGGCCTGGCTGATGCCGTTTTGGCCGGTCGTGGCGTCGAGCACCAGCAGCACTTCGTGGGGCGCCTCGGGAATTTGCTTGCCCAACACGCGATGGATCTTCGTCAACTGCTGCATCAGGTTCTGCTGCGTCTGCAGCCGTCCGGCCGTATCGACGATACAAATGTCGGCCCCCGACTCCACGGCCTGGGCCACCGCTCGATGGGCCACGCTGGCCGGATCGCAACTGGGCGGGCCGGTGACGATCTCGGCTCCCAACCGCCCGGACCAGATGGTCAACTGCTCGACCGCGGCGGCGCGAAAGGTATCGGCCGCCCCCAGCACGACTTTCTTGCCGTCGGCGATGAACATGTGAGCGAGTTTGGCGATCGAGGTGGTTTTGCCGCAACCGTTCACGCCGGCCACCATGATGACCGTCGGACCTTCGGCGGCAAACTGGATCGGCTCGGCCGGCTGCTGGACCAGTTCCTTGAGCTTGGTCTTCACGCCCTCGATGATCTCGGCCATTTCGATCTTGCGGCCGCGATGGGCGGCGTCGATCTCATCGACGGTCGCCTGCCCGGCCTGCACGCCCATGTCGGTCTTGACCAACATATCGAACAGTTCCTCGATGAACCGGTCGTCGACCAACCGGCCTTCGCTCTTGAAGAGGTCGCGGACGTCGGTTTTCAGCAGTTGCGTGGTCTTCTTCAGACCTTGCTTGAATTTATCGAAAAGGCCCATGGTTTCTCTACTGGTCTTGGTTGGCGTGCATCAGGCGGTCGAGGATGCCGTTGACAAACTTACCCGACTGCGCCGTACCGTAGCGTTTGGCCAGATTGACCGCTTCGTCGACGGCCACGCGGTCGGGCGTGTCGGAATGAATGATTTCGTACGCACCGAGCCGCAGGACGTTGCGGTCGGTCGGCGCAATCCGCCCGAGCGTCCAGTTCTGGGCGGTTTGGGCGATCAGCTCGTCCAACGCCTCGCGGTTTCCGCGTACGCCGGCCACCAAGATCCGGGCGAACTCGATCAGCTCGGGCCTGCGGAGCCGCCGGCGCAGAAGATCGTCGGCCACCGCCGGATTATTGCGAGGGTTGAGATCGTCCTGAAAGAGGACCTGGAGTGCGATTTCACGGGCACGGCTTCTACGGGACATACTAAAAAGCGACCTGGTCGGGGGGAAGTTTCTTCATCAAATCGACCATCTCCAGAGCCGCTTCGGCACAGTCGCTGCCCTTGTTGCCGATACGGCTGTCGGGCCGGTCTTTACCCCGGCTTCCCGCGTCGCCGCCACTGCGGGCATTCGCCTGTTCGAGCGAATTGCAGGTGAGCACGCCGAAAAGGACGGGCAGGCCGTGACGCACGCCCATCTCGGCGAACGCCCGGCTGATCGATTGGTTGATGTGCTGGTCGTGGGTCGTCTCGCCGCGAATGACGCAGCCCAAGCAGATCACCGCGGCGTAACCTCCCGAGGCGGCTAACCGCTCGGCCACGGTGGGAAGTTCGAACGCCCCGGGTACCCAGGCCACGTCGATCTGCTCTTGGGAGATGCCGTGCCGGGTGAGCGTCTCGACGGCCCCTTCGAGCAGCCGGGTGGTAATCGTGTCGTTAAAACGCGCCACGACGATGGCAAATCGGCCGTCGCAGCGGGTGATCTTTCCTTCGTATGTGTTCGTCACGGTCCTACTTCATGTTCATGCTCATGAGAAATTCGGCATTGGTCTTCGTCTTCTCCAGCCGGGTGACCATCAACTCCATCGCGTCGGGCGGGTTCATGTCGTTGAGCACGCGCCGCAGCACGCAAACGCGCCGGTGCTCCTCGGGATCCATCAGCATCTCCTCGCGCCGGGTCCCGCTGCCGTTGATATCGATGGCC
The DNA here is from genome assembly GCA_964444795.1 of uncultured Planctomycetaceae bacterium. Taxonomy (GTDB): domain Bacteria; phylum Planctomycetota; class Planctomycetia; order Pirellulales; family Thermoguttaceae; genus JABMRP01. The sequence goes on along the minus strand of CAYUIQ010000054.1, from coordinate 16,504 downwards.
GGCCAGATCCGCTTATCGACCAGGCGCCGATCGAGCACCAACTCCATGTTGCCCGTCCCTTTGAACTCCTCGAAGATCACTTCGTCCATGCGGCTTCCCGTGTCGACCAGCGCGGTGGCGACAATCGTCAGAGAGCCACCCTCCTCGACTTTTCGCGCGGCGCCGAAGAAACGCTTGGGGCGCTGCATGGCGTTGGCGTCGATGCCGCCGGAGAGAATCTTCCCGGAGTTGGGACACTCGCTGTTCCACGCCCGGGCAAGCCGGGTAATCGAATCGAGAAAGATGATCACGTCGTGGCCGTATTCGACCATCCGTTTGGCCTTCTCACTGACCATCTCGGCCACCTGGATATGGCGGGAGGCCGGCTCGTCGAAGGTGGAGCTGATTACTTCGCAGTTGGGCCCTTTGACCTGCCGCTCCATGTCGGTCACTTCCTCGGGCCGCTCGTCGATCAGGAGCATGATGACGTAGAGGTCGGGGAAGTTCGAGATGGCCGCCTGGGCCATCTTCTGCAACAGGATCGTCTTCCCGGCACGCGGCGGAGAGACGATCAGCCCCCGCTGCCCGAAACCGATCGGAGCGATCAAATCGACCACCCGCATGTTGATGTCGCCGTCGTCGGCCTCGAGCATCACGCGGGCGTCGGGGTGCAAGGGCGTGAGATCGTCGAAGAAGACCTTCTCGGCCTGGAGGTTGGGATCCTGGAAGTTGATCGCCTCGACGCGCAACAGGGCAAAGTACCGTTCGTTCTCTTTGGGAGGCCGGATTTGTCCTGAAACGGTCGCCCCGGTGCGCAGTCCGAACCGCCGGATCTGGCTCGGCGAAACGTAGATGTCGTCGGGGCAGGAGAGGTAGTGGTAGTCGGGGCTTCGCAGGAACCCGAACCCGTCGGGCAGCACCTCGAGGGTCCCCTCGCCGAACATCAGCCCGTTGAGCTTCACCCGTTCCTTGAGGATCCGGAAGATCAGGTCTTGTTTCTTGATGCCGGTGCAATCTTGCAGCTTCGCGTCGCGGGCCTGCTCGATCAATTCGCCCATCGACATCCTCTGCAATTCGGCGATGTTCGTATCGCCTTCCTGCTTGATGCGCTCGTAGCGGTCGTGAATGTCTTCGGCGACGTTCCGGCCCTCGGAAACCAGCTCCTCGGCCAGCGAGAGCGGTTCGCTATCGACGCCGTCGGGCTCGATATCGCCGGACGAGACGGTTGCGTCTTGGGCGCGGGACGACCGCGTGGACTTGGTCCCGTGTTTCTGTGGCATGGTCGGGATACTCCTGAAATGAATCGCGGGCCGGCACACGGAGGGTGCCGACGGGAGGATGAAGGTTGGCCTCTTCGAAATGGCTGCGGAAACGAGTCTGCGTCTCGCAATGGTTGGGAATGTCGTGGTGCGGTGGGGTGTCGCCTGGAAAAGTGGATCGTTTGCCGGTGGTGGATATGGACCGGGAGCGCCTGGGGGGCGGCGAGGGAAGGAATCAAGGGAAAAGGGAGTGCCAAATCTGCTCGGTCCGAGCACGGGTCGACCCAAGCGACCCGGAGGTGTCTACTATCACATCGGCACGCTCTCTTTTGGAATCCAGCGATTCCTGGGCGCCCTCACGAGCGTCAAATTCCTCCTCAGTCCAACCTCGTCTCAATGCCCTGTCCCGACGCGCCTCGCGCGGCGCCTCGACGTATATCAGCCGATCGCAGAGTCTCTCCCAGCCGGCTTCCAGCAACAAGGGTGCGTCGAGCACGGCCACCTCGGTTCCGGCGGCCGACAACTCCTCGGCCTGCCGACGAAGCAAGCGCTCGATTTCCGGGTGGGTCAACTCCTCCAGGTACTTTCTTTCGCCTTTACCGGCGGGTGAATCGACAAACACGATTTCCGCCAAACGGCTTCGATCGATCCGCCCGTCGTGCCGCAAAACTCGATCTCCCCAGCGTTGGCGCGCGGCCGCTTCGATCCGGGGTAATCGCAACACCTCGTGTCCCGCTCGATCGGCGTCGAGGACCGCGGCCCCCATCGCCGCCAAATATCGAGCGACCGTACTCTTACCACTTGCCACGCCACCCAACAGACCGATCACCCGCATCGTCTTCATTCGATCGGTTATGTCTCCTACGGAATCGGTATCATGTCGGCCCAATTGGGTCCGCTCTTGACATCGACCACCAACGGCACGTCCAACTTCAATACACCGACCATCTCCTCGACGACCAGATCGCGGAGCGTCTCGACATCATTGGCAGGAACTTCGAAGACCAGTTCGTCGTGAATCTGAAGCAACATTCTGGCCGAAAGGGTTTCCCGTCGCAGCCGGCGATGAACGGCTATCATGGCAAGTTTGATCAGATCCGCCGCCGAGCCCTGAATGACGGTATTGATGGCGGTTCGCTCGACGAGGTTTTTTTGGCGCACCGTATCCGACCGGATTTGTCCTCTCTGTATCGTCCGGCGACGCCCGAGGATAGTTCTAACATACCCATTCTTCCGGCAGTCCGCCAGTACGCTGGCGAGGAATTCCTCGATCCGTGGATACCCCCCGAAATAGCTGTCGATAAACTTGGCCGCTTCCGCCTTGTCGATGCCGAGCTGCTTGGCCAGGCCAAAGGCACTTTGCCCATAGATTACCCCGAAATTGACCGCCTTGGCCCGCCTCCGCATGGGGGAGGTCACCTCCTCCAGAGGGACACCGTAAACCTGGGCAGCCACCCGCGAGTGGATGTCCTGGCCTCGGGCAAACGCATCGCGGAGTTGCTCGTCGCCGGAGAAGTGGGCCAGCACGCGCAACTCGATCTGCGAGTAATCGGCGGCCAGCAAGACCCACCCCGGGTGGCCCGGCACAAATGCCGAGCGGATCTCCCGCCCCGCGTCGGTCCGCACGGGAATGTTCTGCAAATTGGGATCGCTGGAACTAAGCCGCCCCGTGGCCGTCACGCCCTGGTTGAACGAGGCGTGGACCCGCCCGGTTCGCGGATGGACCATCCGCGGCAAGGCGTCGACGTAGGTGCTCTTCAGTTTCATGTACTGGCGGTACTCGATGATCTTGGCCGGCAGGGGGTGCTGCCCGGCGAGTTCCTCCAGCACGTCGGCGTCGGTGCTGGGGCCGGTCTTGGTCTTCTTCACCACCGGCAAGTGGAGTTCCTCGAACAATACCTTGGCAAGCTGCTTGGGCGAGGCGATGTTCAGCGGATGCCCGGCCAGATCGTGGATCTCCTCCTGAAGCTTCTCGATACGATCGCCGTATTGGCGGCTCAATTGCTCCAGTCGCGCGACGTCGACCTGGATACCGTTGGATTCCAACTCGGCCAGCACCTCGATCACCGGCAACTCGACGTCGCGGTACAGCGACTCCAGATGGGTCTCGGCGAGCCGCTCGGCCAATATTGGGCGAAGCCGAAGCGGTATCACGGCGTCCTCGCCCGCGTAGTCGACGACCTGCTCGACCGGCACTTCGTCCATCCGCTTCTGCTCCTTGCCGGTGCCGATCAGTGCGGAGATTTTGGTCGTCGTATGATCGAGATAGCGCCGGGCCAACTCGTCGAGATTGTGGTTTCGCTGCCCGGCGTCGAGCAGGTAGCTGGCCACCATCGTATCGAACGCCACGCCGGCCAGTTCGATTCCCGCGGAGCGCAACACGATCATCTCGTACTTTAGATTCTGGCCCACTTTCTCGACGTCCGGATCTTCCAGCACGGGCCGTAGCGCGTCGAGCGCCGGCTCGGTTTCGAGACATCGCTGGCCCCGCGGTCCGCGGAGCGGCAGATACCAACCCTCCGTCTCGTTCCAGGCAAACGACAGACCGACGATCTCCGCCCAGCGCGGCCAGACGTTGCCCACCGCCGTGTCGGGGCACACCGTTTCCGTGTCCACCGAAATACGCTGCTGCCGCCGCAGTCGAGCGACAAGCTCGCGGAGTGCCTCGGGCGTGTCGACCAGGTGATATTCGACCTTCATCGGCGGCACTTTGGGGGTGACATCCCCGCCGAGCGCCTCGACCCGCGCGGCCAGACTGTTGAATCCCAACTCGGCAAACAGGGGCAAGAGTCGCTCGCAATCGGGCGGCTCCACGCGTCCGGCGTGCCAATCGATCTCCAGCGGTACTTGGTCGTCAAGCCGAACCAGCTTACGGCTCAGCAGAGCCTGATCGCGGTAGTTCTTCAGGTTCTCCTTGCGCTTCTTACCCGAAACCTCGTCAGCATGGTCGAGGACTTCGTCGAGCGTGTCGAATTGTTCGAGCAGTTGGCGCGCCAGCTTCGGGCCGATGAGCGGAACGCCGGGCACGTTGTCGACCTTGTCGCCGACGAGGGCCTGAAAGTCGACGACCTGATCGGGGCGGATTCCCCATGCCTGCCGAAGCTGCTCGCGGTCGAAGACTTCGTTCTTGCGAATGTTGTAAACCTGGACCCGATCGGTGATCAACTGCCGGCTGTCCTTGTCACCGGTGACTAGCAGACACCGGCCACCCAATCGGTCGGTCGCCCGGGCCATGGCGGCCAGCACGTCGTCGGCCTCGAACGATTCGACCCCCACCGCCGGCACGCCCATCACCTGGAGCACCTCGCGAATCGTGGCGATCTGCAGGGCCAGATCGTCGGGCATGGGAGGCCGGTCGGCCTTGTACTGATCGAAGAGTTCGTGGCGAAAGGTCTTGCCCGGCAAGTCGAACGCACAGAAGAGGTAATCCGGCCGCTTCGACTCCAGCAGGAAGAGCAGATCGCGGACAAATCCAAACACGGCCCCCACCGGCGCCCCGGAGGGACTGGTCATTTCCGGCAAGGCATGGAAAACCTGGTAAATCAGAGAATGTGCGTCGATAACGTAGACCGTTTGACCCGCGAGAGTGTCCGGGGGGGCACTAGTCTCCGCGGCGGAAATGGCGGCTGCCTGTCCGGTGGCAATCGTTGCAGGTCCCGGCCGATTATCGTCGGGACGTGTGTCAGGCGGCGATGGCGGAGAATCCGCGCGGGGCGGTGCGGGCGATGGTGGTGGCTCGGGACTTTCCTCCGCCGGTTCCATTCCCGGGAGAGACCGTTGACGCGCTCGCTTTGCCATCGTGTTACCAGCAAGTATCGGAGAAGGGATACAGCCGTTTGGCCGCCGCGCCAAACGGGCGTTCATCCTATGTTCGCCGTTCGACCACTGTCAAGACGCGGACAGTACGCCCAGAAGCGGTTGAAAACTCCGGAGCGGTTCCTCGCGGATGATCGAGTTCATTGTGCAATGAAATTGTGCAATGAATCGGTGCAATAGGTCCGTGCGCAATAAACCGGTGCAATAAACCGGTCCATGCGACCCGATGAGCCTAGAGCCGGACCGAGAGGAAACCGCCGGATGTCGGAAGCGTGAACGAGGCCTATCAGCGCGAGCGGCATCAACGCCATAACCCATTTTAATGCAACGACTTACACGCACAGACCCAGCCCCTTCGCCGGCGAGGCAACCGGGGGATCGTTTGGGGGTTTTTCGTTGACAGCGGTGGGCAGCCTGGTTAGAATCGACCTAGGTTCTTTGTCTGAACAAACTTAGCCGCAACTTCACCCAACGCGCGTTGGGCACATCGGGCTGAATCAAGAAGAGGCACGTATCCGTTTTCCCAATGTGGGTGCATTGACGGGCGCCCCCAACAGGAGCATCTGAACCATGGCTCGAAGCCAAAATCAAGGTCTACAGATCGCCGTGATCATTTTCTTCATGCTCACCATCGGGGCGGGCGTGGCGTCGTACGTGTTGGCCAAGAAGTTGGTCGAGGCCCAGGAAACGGCCAAAACCGAAAAGGACGCAGCGGCCCAAGCCCGCTTGGAAATCGAAAACCTCAAGCAGGTCTCCAACGATCTGAGGGAATGGATCGGGTTTGCCGACGACACCAAGAAAGACACCATGAGCGGTGTCGTCAACACTGACCTGGAGCCGTTCGAGGGCCAACTGCACCAGGGCCCCGAGGCACCGGCGGGCGAAGCCGAGCAGAACCCTGCCGAGGGAGTGCCGGCCATGGCCAACAAGCTGAACTACCGCAATGTCTTGCAGCAACAGCAGGACATCGTCAAGACGCTGAATCAGCAACTCCAGGCCGAAACCGCCGCACTTCAGGTCCAGTTGGCGCTGGTCGAGTCGATGAGACCGACCGAAGAGACGCCCATGATTAAGCAGTACAAAGATGTGGCCAGTCAGTCGGCGGCGACGTACGCGGCCGTTGGCAAAACTTACGACGCGGCCCGGAGTGATTTCCTGAAGAAGTTGGACGAGAATCAGCGCAAGCTGGGAGCCAGTCAGACCGCACACAAGACGGGTCTGGCCGAGAAAGATGCCATGGTGGCAAAGTTATTCGCCGCACTGAAGGACCAAAACGAAAAGATCGTGGAGATTCGCGAGACGACGCGAGGGACCCAACCCGATTCGATCGATATCGCCGATGGAAAGGTCACCTGGGTGAATCAGGCCGACCGGACCGTCTATATCAACCTTGGTTTCGCCGATGCCCTGGTCCGGCAGACCACGTTCGGCGTCTACCCTCACGACGTGGACAGTTATTCGGTCAGTTCGTCGATCGACGTGGTGGGCACGGGTCAGGTGAGCGACGCCACTCATTTGCGCAAGGGAACCATCGAGGTGGTCCAGGTCTTGTCGGAACATCAATCGGTGGCCCGGATTATTGACGATTCGGTGACCGATCCGATTCTGGTGGGCGACAAAATCTACACTCCCCTGTGGAGTCCCGGGCGCAAGCTTCACGTGGCCCTGGCCGGAGTCATGGACGCCGACGGCGACGGGCGTAGCGATCTGGCTCTCGTGCTGCGAACGATCGCCAGAAACAACGCAGTGGTCGACGCTCACGTGGACGAGGCCGGGAAGAAGCAAGGCCGGTTGACCGAAGACACCGACTTCCTCATCCTCGGTTCGCGTCCGACGGGCGAGGCGGCGGTCAAGGCCCGAGTGGAGTTGATCCGCGAAGCGGAGAAGAACGGAATCCAAAAGATGTCGCTGCCCGACCTCCTGGCACGCATGGGTTGGAAGAATCCCAACCCGGTCGCTCATGAAGGCATCGGCTCCGGATTTACCGGCCGAAACACCGACGGGGTTCAGCAAAAGTCGACCGGCACGGTCAGCCCCAAGTTCCAGCCGCGGCGTCCGCCCACCTCGAGCCGCGGCAGTACCTACTAACCGCCGGATTTCCCGCACCAGACGACCCGCGGCCCGGCGTGCCGACAGCCATTTGTCGGCCCGCCGGGCTGCCTTTTTTCTTGGTCTTTGCCGCAAAGCACCGGACGTTCTGCCGAAGGGGTCTTGCCAAGCCCGCGGTCGTCGCCAAGAATGGGCGTAGTCGGCAACCGTGCCGCCCGCTGCCCCGCGCCGGGAAGTCATCGCGGACCGCCGGGATTCCTTCCCCATGCTCCTAGCCAGGAAGAGCGAATGACCGCACAGCGTACCGAAACCGCACCGCGCACCGAAACCGAACAGCTTTTCGACGCGTTAGCCACTGGTGATCGGATCGAGGTCGAGCAAACGGTAACCGTCGGCTCGGAAAGCTGGACCACCACCAGCACCGGCAAGGTCGTTCGTACCCAGCGCCGCCGCCAGGGATTGCACGAACAGCGTAACGACGACGACCACGTGTTCGTCGACGCGATCGTGCTGGAGCTGCCCGACGGTGAACTGACCACTCTGACCATCGACCCGCGGACCAAGCTGCGGCGGGCGTAGCCCCTGCTCGCAACGCCTGGCCCCGGGGGGGGGGTGGAAGTGGGTCGTTTCATGAAAGAGCCAGCTTTGCCTGATTCCGCCCGCTCGCTGATTACCCACCACCCGCGAGATTTCGAGTCGAACCGCTACGTCTACCCCGTACTGAGCCGGCGCTCTGGCGGTATCTCGATCGGGATCAATCTCAATCGGGATAAGGTATGCAATTTCGATTGCATCTATTGCCAGGTCGATCGGACGGAGTCTGCGGAGAAGGAATTCGTGGAGATCGACCGGCTGGTGGCCGAGTTGGACGCCGTCGTGTCGCTGGTTGCCACCGGGGGCCTTTACGACCTACCTCATTTTCGCGAGACCCCACCGACCCTCCGCCGTTTGGGGGATATCGCGATGAGCGGTGACGGGGAGCCGACCACTTATCGCAATTTCGATCAGATCGTGGCGGCCTGTGCCAAGGTACGCCGTCGGCACCACCTGGACAACACGAAACTGGTGCTCATCACCAACGCCAGTATGCTGCATCGCGAAAGTGTCCGGCGGGGCCTGGAGATATTGGCCGACAACGGAGGCGAAATCTGGGCGAAACTGGACGCCGGCACGGAATCCACCTATCGCCGGGTGGCCCGGTCCGCCGTCCCCTTCTCGCGAATCCTCGATAATCTCCGGCGGACGGCCCGGATCTGGCCGCTGGTGATCCAGTCGCTTTTCATGCGAATTCGCAGGGTATCCCCCCCACTAGTGGAAATACGGTCCTATTGCGAGCGGCTCGTGGAGGTTATGGAGGGGGGGGGACGCATCAATCTCGTTCAGATATACACGGTCGCCCGCCGCCCCGCCGAATCGTGGGTCGAGCCTCTTTCAGCCTCCGAAATCGACGCTCTGGCCGCCGAGGTTCGACGCCGGACCGGGTTGCCCGTGTCCGCCTATCCCTGAGCGAAAACCGGTCGCTTTCTCTCCCGCCTTGCCCGGGGTGGTTCCTTTGGACAGACCGCCCTGCTATAATTCGCTCAGGTTACCTGTTTCCTGGTTCTTTTCTGGAGTCGGCCATGGCTGTTCAACTTACCCCACGACAAGAAGAAGTCGTCCGTTTGCTTAGCCTGGGATGCACCGTGAATCAAGCGGCGAAAATCCTGGGATTAGCGCCCAGCACCGTGGATAATCACAAAACCGCGGCAATGGCGCGACTCGGAACGGACAAACTGGCGCTGCTGACTCGCATTGCGATCAAGAAGCGGATCACCTCGCTCAAGGACACCCTTACGACTCGCGAGAAGCGACTGAGCGGGCGGAAAAACGACGGTTGGAACTCGGGCGTCCGCTGGTAAACTCGCGCCGCTTTTCCCGCAACACCGACTGTCCAGTCCACGGTTTCCACCCCGGTTGAGATTTCGCGCCCCCGTGGCGCGCCAGCGGTGGGGGCGCTTCGTGCTGATCGGACAATTGTGGAAAACCGAGCGCACGGTGGCGGCGGGGTGTTGCCACCTCCGAGGCGAAAATGGCCTCGCGATTGGCACGGGCTCCTCATTTCTCACTTCTTTTCGTGGAATCACGCCGGCGGGGGGGTATCCGCGCCGCCACGACCCGTTGCTGCCCAAACGCCGCATAACCGGTCTGAATCCTCCGACCGGCCCGCGGAACGCTCCGACGCAGTTCTCGATGGCGACCGGATTCGCGCCAGCGCCCCCCTCGGCAGTATCCCCCACAACACACGGTTCCCCTCCCCCGCAAAGTACGCACGCGACGAAACTGCAACCTATGCTTCTTAGAGGAGAGGCATTGGGAGGTCTCACCGGGTTTGCCAAGGAGGAGCAATTCTCGGAATGCGCGAGTTGCGATGAGGGGTTATGCCTTGGGGGCAGTAGATAGTCGAGGCCAGCGGAAGGGGTGCCATGAACAACGAAGCCGCACGGATTTTGCTCGTTGAGGACGACGAAGCTCATGTCGCGTTGATTCGCAAGGCTTTTGCCTCGCACGACAACCGCGTGGCCTTGTCGGTGGCTTCCGACATTGCCACCGCGCGGCTTTGCCAGGAGCGTGGCTCCCTCGACCTGATCATCACCGACCTCGTTTTGCCCGACGGCAAGGGCACGGAATTGCTGGCACGGGACGATAGTCCGGTGCCGGTGGTGATCATGACCAGTTTCGGCGACGAACAGATCGCCGTCGAGGTGTTGAAAGCGGGCGCCTCGGACTACGTCGTCAAATCGGCGACCACTTTGTCGGAAATGCCGCGGATTGCCGAGGCCGTGCTGCGGCAAAGGGAACACCAGGCAGCCATGCGGCTGAACGAGGCCCGGCTGCAGGCCCTGGTCCAATTGAACCAGATGACCGACGCGTCGACGGAAGAGATCGTCGCTTTCTCGTTACGGAGTGCCGTGAAGCTGACGAAGAGCCGGATTGGCCAGCTCGCGCTTCTGCAAGACGGCGAGACAGGTGCCCGATTTCACACCTGGCCTTTGACCGAGTCCGAGAGTCCGCCGGGCCCGGGCGAGCCTCCACACAACGTCGCCCAGTGGCCCGCCCCGTTGCGGGAAGCCCGGCGCCGGCAAGAGCCGGTGTTTCTCAACCATGGGGCAACGAGCGCCTCAGAAGGTGGCACTTCAGGGGGTGGCGACGATTCACTCGATGAGGAAAGGAACGCGGAGGAACGAAACTCGCGGTACTTGAGCATTCCCGTTTGCGAAGGCGAGCGAATCGTGGCCGTGGCGGGCGTCGGGCACAAGGACTTCGACTACGACGAAGCCGACGTGCGCCAACTCACCTTGCTGATGCAGGCTATGTGGCGGCTGATCGAACGCAAGCGCGCCGAAGAGGAACGAAAACACTACACCAAGGCCTTGGAAATGGCCAACCAGTCGTTGGAGCAGTATTCGTTTGCCGCGATGGAAGCCAGTCAGGCCAAGAGCCGGTTCCTGGCCAACATGAGCCACGAGATCCGCACGCCGCTGACCGCCATCCTGGGTTACGCCGAAATGCTGCGATCCGAAGGCGATCTGAGCAAGGCTCCCCGCCACCGAATCGAAGCTGTCGATACCGTGATTCGCAACGGCCAGCATCTGCTGAATCTGATCAACGACATTCTCGACCTTTCCAAGATCGAGGCGGGGAAACTCGAGACCGAGCGAGTCGCCTGCTCGCCGGTTAGGATTCTCAACGACGTGGCCGCCCTGATGCGTGTACGAGCCAAGGCAAAGAACCTCCCGCTGGAGATCGACTACGAGGGACCGATTCCCGAGACGATTCACTCCGACCCCATGCGGCTGCGACAGATTCTCATCAATCTCGTGGGCAACGCCGTGAACTTCACCGAAACGGGCAGCATTCGCCTGCTCTGCCGACTCGTCACGGCAGACGAAAACCCCCAATTTCAGTGGGACGTGATCGACACGGGAATCGGGATGACCGCGGCGACATTGTCCAAGATCTTCGAGCCGTTTACGCAAGCCAACTCCTCGGCCGACCGGGCCGTCAGTGGCACCGGGTTGGGGCTGACCATCAGCCGACGCCTGGCCGCGATGCTTTGTGGAGACGTGACGGTTGCCAGTACGCCCGGCAAGGGAAGTACGTTTCGCCTGACCGTCGCGGCGGGATCGCTCGACGGCGTTCGTATGCTGGACCACCCGATGGCCGAAGCTCCCCAACTCGTGCCCGAAAACTCCCCGGCCCGCGACCGTGACATCCGGCTCGACTGCCGCTTGCTGCTGGTCGAGGACGGCCCGGACAACCAGCGACTGATCAGCTATCTGCTCACCAAAGCCGGCGCCGACGTAACCGTTGCCGAAAACGGCAAGATTGCCGTGGAAAAGGCGTTACCCGCTGCTTCGCGCCGGTCGCCCGAAGCAGCCCGCGGTGACGGCGACGACACGGACGAGGGGCCGTTCGACATCGTGCTGATGGACATGCAGATGCCGGTGATGGACGGGTACGAGGCAACGCGACGGCTTCGGCAAGCCGGCTTTACCCGCCCGATTATCGCGCTGACGGCCCACGCGATGAAAGAAGACCGGCACAAGTGTCTCCAAGCCGGGTGCTCCGATTACCTGGCCAAACCGATCGATCGGCGGCATCTCCTGCAAACATTGGCCCGGTTTCTCGAAGCGGCCGAGCCCCGGGTGCCTTCCGGTTCCTAGGCTATGTACGATGGCGCTGCGAGGCGGTCGAAGAACCAACCTGCTCGACGGGCTCGGAGGCCCATCGTACGAAGTCTAGCGTCCGCCGCCAAGGTTCCACAGCAGGGCGCTTCCATCGCGCGAAGCCGAAACCACCCGCTGTCCGTCCGGCGTGAAGGCCAGCGAATTGAACTTTCCACGGTGTCCCGACAGCGTGCGCAGTTTTCGGCCTGTCGCGGTCTCCCAGAGTACGGCCGTTTCGTTCTCCGCTCCGGTCAGGAGTTGCCGGCCGCTGGGGCTGAAGACGGCCGCCAGGCAAGGCGATTCGGTGCGAAACGTGCGGAGCACCTTGGCCGTCCGCCGGTCCCACAAAAGGGCCGTCCCGTCGGCCGAACTGCTGACGAAGTGTCCCGCCACCGGCGCAAAGGCGACCGAGGTCACGTTTTCCTCGTGATGGCGGTACGTGGTCAGTTGTCGGCCCGTGGCCGTGTCCCATAGGGCAACAGTTCCGTCGTTGCCGCCGGCCAGCAACTCGCGCCCGTCGTCACTGAAGGCTACGGCGCTGATCCCCCAGGAGTGTCCGCCGAAGGTTTGCAGTTTCTCACCATCGTACGTATTCCAGAGAATGGCCGTCTTGTCCAGCGAGCCGGTGACCATTTGCCGGCCGTCGGGACTAAATGCCACGGCCACCACTTCGCGGCGATGATCGTCGAAGACGCGCAACTGCCGGCCCGAGGAGACGTCCCAGAGGATCGCTTTCCAGTCGGTCGCCGCGGTCAGGACGTAGCGGCCGTCGGGACTTATCGCCGCGGTAAGATGGCCAGGCCGGTGCCCCTCGAAGGTCCGCAGGCGCCGGCCGGTCTTCATGTCCCAAAGCATGGCCGCGCCGAATCCGGCGGTGGTCAACAACTGTCGACCGCCGGGCCCCAGCGCGACGATATTGACCGGTCCGCGATGCTTGGCACCGGTGGAAATCACCACGGGAGCGTTCGGATCGCTGCGCCAAGCGGTAGCGAAACGGTCGCTGCCCGAAGGCTGGCTTCCGCCGGATGACGGTCTCCCCGGCCGGGGCGTGAACCCCGGGTTTCCACCGCCGCCACCCCGCATCGCGCGGAGCACGGCAAGCTGGTCCTGCGACGAGAGTTGTTTCAAGGGGACGGGAAGCACTGTGCCATCCGGTCGCCGCAGCACAACCACCGTGCCGCCCGTCGTCGGATCGTGCTTCGCTTCAACAAAACTGGCCCGCACCTCGAACCGGCCCGTGGCGTCCCGCCAAACGCGAACATCGCCGGGGCTCTGAGCCACAGCCGCGACAACCGATAGGTACGTTATCACGCCGACGATGAACTGTTTGAACATGATTTTGTCCGTTTCTCTTGCCTGAAGCACTCCTGGGGCGTTGCCCCAGGCTACGGTGAGCAAGCCCTTCGGCGAATTGACTGAGTCGCTCCGTTGTGGCAGGATTTGCGGCTGGGCGTTAAACGAACTGCTGGCAACGCCTATCCTTTCAACTATTCTCCGCCACCGGCCCCGCGCTAGTCAACCAACCGGCAGCGGTAAACGGCCGTCTGGCTCTTGCCAATCGTATCATGAAACGCATGCGCCAAACCGTCCGCTGCAAAGACGGTCACCGATTCGGCACGTCCAACGTGGGTCGCAGTTCGCTCCAACCGGTAACTCGCACCGGCGCGCAGGCCTTCGCACTTCACGATCAGGGTCAACCGCTTCTCGCTCTCGTCTGTGGCAAACAGACGCACCGGGGGCTCGCCGGCCTCGCGACCGGTAAACCCGGGGACGCTGATGCCGTAGTACGAGCCGAAGCCGTTGGCAAAGGCGAAGCCTTTTTCCTTTCGCGAGTGAAGTTGCTTGTTGATGCGGCTAATGCGGGTTCCCCACGTGGAATTGAAAACGATCGAGTCAGGCGACGCGCCCGCGGCAAGCACGAAATGGTCCAAGCCCCACTCGGGATGGCCCGTGGGGTTGATCTTCACGCCGACCAACACCGGAATCCCCCGCTCGATACGCCCGCGAATCCACGCAAGAAACTCGTCCAAGTCGCCGGTGTTGCGCCAAAACTCGATCCGCGCGCCCAGCTTTCGCAGCGCCACGGGTACCTCGTTGGCGTAAAGATCCGGGTGTACGGGATTGCCAGCCTTGTTAATCTGCTTCTGCGGGATCCACGCACCGTGATAGAGAAGGGCCTCCTGAATGGCCGTCTCCCCGCACCATCCTTCCGGCGGATGACCGGCAGCCTGCTTCCGCGCGGCGATGTTCAACTGCGTCGTCTGCTCGTGCTTCGTGGTCGTCGGCGGCACGTCGGCCGCGAGACACGGCTTCAAGCCGGTAGGCGGCGTTGCACGAACGGGCCGATCGGCGCACGCCGCCACGGCAACGAGTGCGCACGTCGACAACAGAAACACGACACGCTTGTGCATGGTCATTGGCCCTCTCCCTCTTTGAGTTTCTTCTGCAGCGATTCGGACCAGTAGTCGCTGGTCTCCGCATCGTCTCCGACCCGTTTCTTCCTCGCCGCTTCCTTCTTTCTCGCTTCTTCCTCGCGCAGTTGGACGTACGACTGGTCCACGTAGCGATCCTCCTTGTCGCGGCCGGCCTCGATGCGCACGGCCGAGGCCTCCAGCAGCCCCTCCCTCACGACGTTGATCTTGTAGCAACGCATCTGGCAGATGCCGCAGCCCACACACCGATCGGCAATCACCTTGGGCGCGTCGTATCCGGAGCCCTCGATACGTTTCCCCTTGGCATCCCTCTTCGTATGGCGTGTTTCAAACTCGATGGCGTTGTAGCCTGCGTCGGCACAATCGTCGAAGCATAATCGGCAATCGGCTTTGCCGGCGTGTGGCAGACAGGTTCGCTCGTTGACCACGGCCAGCCCCATCCGTGCGGCCCGTTTCTCCACCAACGGCAGCGCGCGAATCGCTTCGGTGGGACACACCTGGCCGCAGTTGTTGCAGCTCGGTTCGCAGCCCGACCAATCGGCCACGACCTCGGGCGTCCAAAGCCCTTCGAGTCCCTGCTCGAATCCCAACGGCTGCAACACGTTATTCGGACACACCTTGAAACACTGCCCGCAGCGGATACATCGCTGGAGAAACAGCGCCTCGGGCACGCTGCCCGGCGGCCGCACCGGCAACAGAACTCCCGGCTGATCGAGCCGGGCGCCGAACACGCGGACCATGGCCGTGGCCGCCAACCCGCCCACCGCGGCCGCTGCACCACCGATGGTCACCGCGAGAAAACTCCTCCGCCCGCCGGGCGGAGAGGTGCCGTGGGACGCTGGGGTGCCATGGGCGGCTTGCCCGCCCTTGTCTTCCGGGGATTCGGCCGAGGCGGACAAGCCGCCCATGACACCCTCCCCTACCCCCCTTTCCCCTCCATCCACGCGACTCCATCGGGGCACGAAACGAATCGCTCCCGGCGCGCACACACCGCCGCAAGTCTGGCAAGAGGCGCAATCGATCGTGCGCGTCTCGAAGTCGGCCGTCACGGCGTCGAAGGGGCAACTTTCCGCGCACTTCCCACACTGGATACACGTTGCGTCGACCTTGCGCTGCGTCAGGCGAAGAAGGCTGGCGACCGAGAACATGGCTCCGGTCGGACAGACATATCGACACCAAAACCGCGGCCGCATCAATCCCAAGCCAAGGACCAGCAGAAACAGCCCGATGGAGACGAACTGCCCCGCGTGCGTCGGCGGTACTTGATGCCACTGGCGCAGCACGCCGGTCTGAAGCGGCGCCAGCAGAAACTGGGCGGCCCGGGTCAGCACGGGAATGGCCGCCACGAAACCAGTCAAGACCACGCCCAGCGAGGCCGATACCAAGACCGCCACGAGCACGTAGTACTTCAGATGCATCCACCATCCGTGTCCTCGAATCCGAAACCGCGTGACGCGCCGTCCCAGGGACCAGTCGAAAAGGTCGATCAGCGTACCCAGCGGACAGAGATAGCCACAGAAGCAACGCGGGATCAGAATCCCCACGGCCAGCATCACGCCGGCGAAACTCAAGGACCAGAGCCAGGTGCGCGACGCCAGCGCGGCGGTGATGCTCACCAGCGGATCGAGGGCCAGAAACACGTCGGCCGGCAAACGCTCGCGCGCCGCCAATTCGTCGGCATGGTGCGACGGCCACTCCAGCGGCTTGATTTCGCTCAGCGACCAGGGGCCGAAGCTCATCGACATCTCGTCGAACCGATCGGGGTCATCCATACGAACCGGTTTGAGGGTCAACTCGGAACCGTCGCCGGCGACCACGCGAAACTGTCCACAGTCGCGACTCTCCGGCGTCCCGTGATCCACGACGGTGACGATCACCCCGGGCGCCGGTGGGTTCTCCGGCGGGTCGTCGGCGACCACAACCGCCACACCCGTTTCGGCATCGACGTCCAGCGGCTGCCAGTTGTCCCACACGGCCGGTGGCGCCGGCGGTTTCGGCTCGGCCGTGTACGGCCAGCAGACGTAGAGGAAAAGCCAGCCAAAGACAAGCAAGCTGACCGTCTGAATACCGCGGCGCAACGGAGAGGCGCCCCAGGTCGGCCCGAGCACGCGCAGCCAACGGCGAAGAAGCCCTTTGGAATCGTTGGGAAGAAACCAGTTGAATTGCATGAAAAACCTTAGGTGATCGGTCGAGAATTTACTGTCGCATGGAACCAGTGGGTGCCTGGTGGTCGAGCGCAGCGAGCCCCCAGTTCGCAACGAAC
>CAYUIQ010000053.1:0-40124 GCA_964444795.1 uncultured Planctomycetaceae bacterium | reverse complement strand
GTTGCGAGGAACGAGCCCCCAGAATGTAACAATCTGGGGGCTCCCTGCTCGTTCCTCGCAGCTCGACCCCAGCCACCCAGCTACTTTCTAGTCCCTAGTCCCTAGTCCCCAGTCCCTACCTTGTACCAGCTTCTCATCTTCGACCTGGACGGCACGTTGACGGAATCGAAGCCGGGGATCGTCAATTCGGTGCGTTACGCGCTGCGACGGTTTGGGCTGGAGGAGCCGGACGAGCGGCGGATCGAGTCGTTTATCGGGCCGCCGCTGGCCGAGTCGTTTTCGCGCAACTACGGTTTCTCGGCCGAGCAGGCGCGCGAGGCGATCGAGGTCTATCGCGAATACTTCGCCGAGCGGGGACTCTTCGAGAATTCTTTGTACCCGGGGATCGCCGAATTGCTGGCGGCGCTGCGCCAGCGGGACGTGCGACTGGCCGTCGGCACGGCCAAACCGCAGATTTACGCCGAGCAGATTCTCGATCATTTCGGCGTGCTGGGGCACTTTGACATCGTCGTGGGCAGTCGTTTCGACGGCTCGCACAGCGACAAGGCGGAACTCGTCGCGGCCGTGCTCCGGGGGCTATCGACGGGCGGCGACCGCCGAGTGGCGATGATCGGCGATCGGTATTACGACGTCGAAGGCGCCCGGGCCTGCGGCGTCGATTCGATCGCCGTCGGTTATGGGTACGGCCCCATCGAGGAGCTCGAAGCCTCGCACCCGACGCATCGGGTCGATTCGGTCGCGGCGCTGTCGTCGCTGCTGTTGGATGGCCGGGGGTAATACCCCGTCGTCGTAGCAGGCACACGGAGTGTGCCTGCTACAAAGCCAACGGCCCGTTCACAGTATCCCGCCGTGGGTGCGGCGAGGGGCGACGTGATCCGGCTGATCGAGAAACCAGATGCGTTCCCACTCGTCGATCAGACGCTTCATCTCGGCGCGGTCGAATTGCATGCTGTCGGACCGCCGCGTCGAGACCGGCCGGAGCCAGTGGGGCAATCGCCTTGCCGAGCGGATCGGCTCCGCGTCGGGAGTTGGTGCCGGCAGAGGAACCATTTTCGGCGGGGGCGGGGGCAGGGGCATGAACGGTTCGGTAGGCAGTCCAATCGGCCGGCCATCGACCGGCAAGCCGTATTGTGGCCGAGCCGTCTCCGGCGGCGGTAGCGGCACGCGTGGCGGACCGGGCAGACCGATCGGAGTGCCCGAGGCGTGTGGCTCGTGTGGCGGTGAGATCGTGTAACCCGGAAGCTCAAGCTTACTGCCCAATCGGACAATGGCCAGGATCGAGCCCCGCCGGTCGGCCTCGACGATCGGATCCTGGCCCGGGTCGAGCCGCGAGCTGACCAGGGTTTCCACACCCGACTGGGAAAGCTGCTGGAACTCCGGATCGGGCAGATAGATCACCTTGGTTACGAAGTCGCCGGACATCACGTGATCGAGGTCTTCCTCGGTGAATTGCACGGGAACTGTGTTATGGGCGAGAAACTTCTCGGTCTGGGGCATGGTGGGGCCGATCTCCAGCGTGGGATGGAGTTCGAAACCCGGCCGGTTGGGAAGGTTCGATACCTTCAGGCGGTGGATGCCCGAGGTGAAGTCCGTGCGCTGCGGGCAAATCAGCGGCTCCGACTTGAACGTCCCGGGCGTTTTCGGTTCCCTGGTGATCTGCGCTCCCCGTGGACCGACGAAGCCGACCTGCACGGTGTCCGCTCTCAATAGCGAGTCCTCGGTGTAGGAGGGCATGACCGCGCTGAACATCAACCGGCCGGTTTCCGTCTCTGCCCGTTCTTCGCTCGTTTGCTCCTGCTCCAGGGCCAACTGCATCAGCCCGAGCAGAACGCCGGCGTCGACTTTGCTTTTGTGCAGCCCGATCAGATCGTCGGCGTCTGGCTTGGGGACCGTGCCGCCGCCGTCGACGTGGCATCGGATGTGGGCGAGGATGACCTCTTCGTCCAAACCGGCCGAAGCCATGCGGGCCACTTCGCCGAGGATGCCGTCAAGGGGTGGTGTTGGCTGCCTGGGGTAAGCCGGGTAGGTGTTCGCGTAGGGGGTCGTGCTGTTCGCTGTGTAGGTGTTCGAGGTGTTGACCGAACTGCCGTAGGCGAGAGGAGCAGGATAACTGGTGGGACGGCGACTACTGCCTGGCAGATACTGAGAGCCGGAGGCGTCGGGCAGCCTGCCATAATCACTGGCGGGCGGGCAATTGGGGGGAATGCATCCACCGGGAGGGCAACTGGGGGGAGGGATAGTGGGGGCGGCGACACGGCTATCCGAGGTCTCTCCGATAGCACAACCGGCCAGCGCGCCCCGTGCCGGTTCGGCCGGTGTGACGCTCATGGGTCTGGCGGCGGCGTAGGGGTCCCAGGGCTGCGGGCAGGACGAAGACGCTTCCAACTCCGGTGCGCCGCCGTCGGAGTCGTCCTCGGAACTCGGCTTGTCGTGACGGACGTAGTACGGCGAAGGCAACGTTTGTTCGCCGATTTCCGAGTCGGTCAGCTCGGCGTACACCGCGGCGGGAATTCGCGCGCTGATGGAAAATGTTTTCTCTTGCACCTCCAGCCGCACGGATCGGGCAACTTCCAAAGCGGACGGCGAGGCATCGCCGAGATTGCCTTCGGTCATCTGGTTCAACATCAGTTGCCAGGCGCCGCCGAAGAGTCCCTTGAGCTGCCAGGCGATCGACTCGTCGCTGCAGACGGCCGTCGCCTTGATGGTCAGGTCGTCGTCGAAGTCGGCACCAAGGGTGAGCGCCCCAATCCCTTCGAGCACTTCGTCGGAAATGGGCACGTACTGCCGATACGGGTTGTCCTGGAGCAAATCCTGAATCGCCACGGCGAGGGTCATCGTTTGGCTCAAATCGAGCGACGCCCGGGCGGCCTCCATGCTAGTCGACAGCCGGGCGGGCTTCTTCCCGGCCAAGACGACGAGGAACATTCGGGGCTTGGCCACCACGAGCGTACATGGGTCGGCCCAGTGCAGGGCCAGATCGTCGCCGCCTTTGATGTGGATCTTGTGTTTTCCAATGGTCTCTTCTTCCCAACTGGCCGAACTGCTCTGGCGGGCCGCCTTGAGACACTCGGCCGGTTCGACCGCTTCGGTCAAGTGGACGACCAACACACCCTTCGGCTCGTCGTCGCCGGCCATTCCGCCCAGGGTAACCCGGGAGATTTGCTCCAACGACACACCGAGCTCCGCGCGGATTTCTTCCGATTTTTCGGCAATCTCCGAAAGGCTGCCGGTCGCTTTTTGTATCATCTCGCTTCGGAGCACGGCCGGCACGTCGACCGAGCCGATCACCGCCGTGCCCTCGGGCATGTACCGCAGGGCGACGGCTATTTGCTCTTCGGGCGACTGGCTCCGCGGGCGGGATGCACGTTTCTTCTTGCCGGCGGCCGAGGAGTCGTTCGTTTGCCCCAGCAGTAGCACGGCGATCAGGCCCAGTAACAACGCCCGGACGAACCGGCCGTGGAGATTTGCGCGACGGAAAGGACGAGTCATTGCAATACCCTCCCACAAAGGGGTGACGGTGGGGACAGAACTTCCGCTGTTGTATCTCATTTGTCCCCTCAGGGTCGATGCCAGTTCGTTACCCCCCCGTGGTGGCATCCGCTCGATGTAGCTACCGTTGCCAGACGGTGGGATGCAGCTCGACCCACGGCCTGGCGACCGTAGCTACTAAACGATCCGTGGGCAAACTCCGCATATTCTGGCATTGACCCCTTCCCGGGGAACTCTATAATCCGCCCTGCGCGTCGGTTCCCGGGGCGTTGGAAGCGTTCGAAATCGGGTAGTCCGCTATCCTTACAGTTTCAAAGGACAAGGAAGTCATGCGAGCCTGTTTTTTACGTGGTGCGGTGTTACTGGCAGCGGTCGTTCTCTTGCCGGGGTGCCAGAACCCGGGCGGCTTCAAGATGCCGAACTGGAAATTCTGGGAAAAAGATCCGGGGCCCCCGCCGCTCTATTCGGGTGGTTCGGCGCCGGTCAGACCGTCTGAAACGGCCACCCCCGCGGACATCTCGCAGGGTAGCAACTATGCCATGAATGGGAATTCCATGGGGACGGGTTCCCCGGCCGCTCCGACGAGCTACAGCGCCAGCACGAATCAGACTGGCCCGATGGCAGCGCCCGGCGGCTCAAATGTTGCCGTTTACTCGGCCACGCCCGGCGGCGGCAATACCGATTACCAGACGCCCTCAACGCAGCAGTACGCCACGGGCAACTCCGCGGTCGGTGGCATGACGGCCGACATTCGTAACAGCGACAGCTATTCGCCCGACACGGCGATGCCGCCTTCCTACAAGACGACTCCCCCGGGCACAGGCACAGCCGCCGATTACAGCGGCGGCTCTCAGTACAGCTTGAAGGGCACGGGTATCAACAGCGCGCCGTCGCAGTATGTCCCGCCCCCCAGCAGCTACGACCCGTCCCCGCCCAGCGGGTATGGCATGGGCACTCCGTCCGGCACGGGGGTTCCCGTCAGCTACAACGGCGGCACACCCTACGACACGGCCGGCGGAACCAATTACGATCCGCGTCTTCCCAGTACTGCCGGAGCCGGACAAACGACCGGCACCGGGACGGGTGGGACGGGCACTTCGTACGCTCCCGGTTCGCAATACAACTACGCGACCACGGCGACCCCGCAGAGCCAGTATGGCAGTTACGACCAAGGAGCGGCCGCCGGCGCAGCGGCCCCGGCCGGAGGCTCCGATCAGTCGTGGCCGCCCGCTCCGGGTGCTTATGGAAAGCTGCCCGACGCCAGCGGATCTGAGTATCTGCCGGGTAGTACGGGAACGAACTGGCGGGGTACGACGGGCAGCAGCTCGACCGCCCCGACCTCCTATCAGTAGGCCGCCGCCGAATTCGACCTTCCCACTTCCGGGCCTCTCGATCCCGCTTTGCCGCTTTCGCCCAAGGGTGCCGGTATGGTATGCTGGCCGGTGCGCAAGACGTTTGCATGGTGCCGGAAAAGGAGAAGTGGATTGCTGGTCGGGCCGGTTTTTTCCCGGGAACTCGTTACCGTTCCGCGGAGAGCGCGGTTATACGCGATCCGCGCGATCTACGTGCTCGGGTTGCTCGGGTTGATGTGTACGGCGTACCTGGTGTTGACGCGTACCCAGGTCGTTCGCGACACGGGGGATCTGGCCCGATTTGGGATGATTCTCTTCCAGATCCTCGCCCCGCTGCAGATGGCCCTGGTGATGTTCTTTTCGGCCTTGCTGGCGGCAAGCGCCGTTGCCCAGGAGAAAGACCGCCGCACGCTGGTCTTGCTGCTGTTGACCCATCTCTCCAACGCCGAGTTGGTTTTGGGGAAACTACTGTCGAGTCTACTGGGGGTGCTCGTGCTGCTGGCGGCCGCGGTGCCGCTGTTCATGTTCGCGGCGCTTTTGGGCGGTGTTTCCTTTTCGCAGATCTTCCGCGTCTTTGCCGTCACTCTGGCCGCCGCCCTGGCTTGCGGTAGCCTGGGAGCCCTGTTGGCCTTCTGGCGAGAAAAGACGTTTCAGACACTGGCCCTGACCGTTCTGGTGCTGGTCATCTGGGTGGCCGCCTGGGAGATTGTGGCTGCCGGGGCGCTTGGGGAGAGTTGGGGGGGGATCTCGTGCCGGTCCTGGGCGGCCGGGTTCAGCCCCTGGCAGGCGGTGCGCGCAGCCACCCATCCCGACCTGCAGCCCGATGCCCGGCTCGGGTTTCTGGGTACGCCCGTCCATCTGTTCCTTTTGGTCGCTACGGGCGGCGCTGTGCTGCTGAGCGGGCTGGCGGTGGCGAGAGTCCGTGTTTGGAATCCATCGCGTGAAGTCCGCCGGAGTGGCCCCAAGGACCAATCCGCGCAGCACGAGAGTATCTGGGGGGCCGAGCACGACATGGCTCGCGGTGAACCGTCCACCGCCGCGCTCCCCACCGCGGATGTTCGCCCCAAGACCCCGGCCGCTGCCACGCGCCGCGTCTGGGACAACCCGATCCTCTGGCGGGAAGTGCGGACCTGGGCCTATGGGCGGAAGGTCCTGGTGATCCGGCTGGTCTACCTGCTGATGTTTGCCGTGGCGGCGATCGGCGCCCACGGCATCGCCGGGGGCGGGGCATCGGTCTCGGCCATGCGCATCGGCGGGGCGCTGGTGCCGCTGTTCTTCTTGAGCCTGGTCATGGTCAACGCCCAGGCCGTCACTTCGCTGACCGGCGAACGCGACGGCCGCGCGCTGGATCTCCTCCTGGTCACCGACATCACCCCCAAGGAATTCGTGTACGGCAAGCTCCTGGGCGTATTCTACAACACCAAGGAGATGGTCGTTCTGCCGATACTGTTGTGTGTCTACCTCTGGTTTGCCGGAGCGATCGGACTGGAAAACGTCTGTTTTCTCGTGGGCGGACTGGCGGTGATGTACGCGTTCGTCGCCATGTTGGGAGTTCATGCGGGAATGACCTACGCCGATTCGCGCAGCGCCATCGCCACCAGCCTGGGGACGCTTTTCTTCTTGTTTCTCGGCGTCGCCGTCTGCATGTACATGATGTTCCGATTCAGCGCCTCGCCGGAAGCCCAGTTCGTGCCCTTCTTCGCGTTCATGGTGGGCGGCGGGTTCGCCCTGTACTATGCCCTGGGTATTCGGAATCCCTCGCCGGCGATCGGACTGGCGTCGTTTTTATGTCCCTTTGTGACGTTCTACGGGATTACCAGCTTCTTCTTGGGCAATCACGGCAACGCATTCGTGGCGACCGCAATCATTTACGGGTTCGCGACCAACGCCATGCGGGTGCCGGCGATCGATGAGTTCGACGTGGCCACCGGGCGAACCACCGACGAAGACTGACCCGGGGAGAGCGGGAATATGCCGACCGAACTCACCCTGGGGATACTGGCCATGGGCGTGTTGCTGGTCGGGTCGGCCTTCTTCTCGGGCAGCGAGGCGGCGCTCTTTTCGGTGAAACCGAAAGAGCGGCGCAAAATGGCCGCCAGCAGTCGCGCCGGGCGCATCGTCGACCGGCTGCTGGAAGATCCCGACCGCTTGCTCACGGCCGTGCTCTTCTGGAACCTGCTCATCAATTTAACTTACTTCACGATCACCTCGATTATCGGGCTGAAACTACAAGCGGAGCACGAGGCAGCCGAGGCGGCCGTCTTCACCGGCGGATCGCTGCTGGCGATCATCTTCTTCAGCGAGATGTTGCCCAAGAGCCTGGCCGTCTTGAGCCCGTCCCGTTTGGCTTCGTTGATGGCCGTTCCGATGGCCGCCATGGTGCGATTGGTCGATCCGATCATCCCCGCCCTGCGCACGGCCAACCTGCTTTCGCGGCGTGTGCTCTGGCCCCGGTTTCGAAGCGAATCGCACCTCCGCGTCAGCGACTTGGAGCGGGCCGTCGAATTGTCGACTTCCGACGCGTCGCTGGTCGAGCAGGAACAGAGAGTGCTGCAGAGCATTGTCTCGCTGTCGGAGATCCGGGCCGACGAACTGATGCGCCCCCGGCGACAGTTTCTGACCTTTCATCCGCCGGTCTCCTTGGGGGATCTACAAGGCCGGCTTCCGCCCTCGGGCTACCTGCTGGTGACCGAGGCGGGCAGCGACGAGGTGGCGGCCGCCATCGCCCTCCGCCGTCTGTCGAGCATTCCCGACGGCCGGCTCGATCATTTCGCCGAACCGGTCGTGTACGTCCCTTGGTGTACGACCGTCGCCCAGGTCCTGGAGGAGTTGCGCCGGTCCGAGCGGCAAGTGGCCGCGGTGGTCAACGAGTTCGGCGAAACCATCGGAATCCTTACCTTCGACGATCTGCTCGATACGATCTTCGTCCGCGAGCCCAGCCGAACCCAAAGATTACTGCGTCGACATTCCATCCACCGCGTCAGCCCGGGCGTTTGGCATGTGACGGGCATGACCACGCTGCGGCGGCTCGTGCGGCACTTTGACGTCGAGACCCCGCCGCGCAAGAGCGTCACCGTGGCCGGAATCCTCCAGGAAACACTCCACCGATTCCCCGAGCCGGGCGACCAATGCCGTTGGGGGCCGTTTCTCTTCGAGGTGATCGAGCGACCGCAACGCGGACAACTGTTGATCCAGCTCACGCTTCCCTCCGGCGAACCCACGGAGGGCTCGCCATGATCTGGTTCGCTCTGCTCCTGGCGGCCGTGGGGCTGTTTCTCAGCGCGTTTTTCAGCGGCTCGGAAACCGGCTTCTACCGCATCCCGCTCGTGCGGCTGCGGCTCGATGCGCTCGGCGGCGACCCGATCGCCCGAGGGTTGCTCTGGCTGACCAATCGTCCGTCGATTTTCGTGGCCACGACGCTCACCGGCAACAACGTGGCCAACTATCTGACGTCGCTGGCGATCGTCATGGCGGTCCAGGAAACGATTGGGCCAAGCTACACGGCCGAACTGCTGGCGCCGATCCTGCTGGCCCCGTTTCTGTTCGTCTACGGCGAGCTGCTGCCGAAGTATCTCTTCCTCAACGCACCAAGGCGCCTGCTGCGACGCGGCAGTCCGCTGTTCCTGGTCTGTGTCGTCCTGTTTGCCCCGATCAGCCTGCTTCTGGGGGCGTTGGACAAAGTGCTTCAGAAACTCGTTGACCAATCGCCCGAACAGGTGCAACTCGCCCTGGTGCGCCGCGAGTTGCAGCAGGTGTTGGAAGAGGGTCACGACGTGGGCATCCTCCGGCCGCACCAGTTCCGCTTGGCGCGGGGGATTTTCGCGGTGGCTAAACAGCCGGTCGCCCGGTTCGTCGAACCGCTGGCCCACGTCCCCCGCGCTCGATCCGATGCGCCGCGCGCCGAGATCCTGCAACTGGCCCGGCGATATCGCATCGCCAACGTCGCGGTGGAAGACGCCACCCGTCCGGGACTCCTAACCGGTTACGTTCGCGTGATCGATCTCTGTCTGGAAACGTCGTCGGACGCGACACCGGTCCGGCCCCTTCTGGAAATCGCCGCGGCCGACATGCACCTCACCGCGCTGACCAAGCTCGAAGACGCCGAAGAGCCGCTGGCCCGCGTGCTCGATGCCGCCGGAAAGACGATCGGGCTGGTGACGGCCAAGGCGTTGCGGGAGAGTTTGCTGGCTCAGGGGTAAGCGAGAGGAACTAGGTTCCTGACACTTCTTCTAGCGAGCATCATTGCCCAAGAGCCTTGGTGAGCGTGTCATTCAGCCCCTCGTAACCCAACACGGCGGTGAGCTTATCGGAGATATCTGGATGGCAGTAGATGCGAATTTTCGAGGTCGAAACCATCAGGTCTCCATAAGCCTTTCTCCATGCCCTGGCGATCTCATCGCTTGCGTGCATCTTGGCATCGTCGTTCCTTTTCAGCCCTTCCAGTTCGGGAATAATGCATAGTTCCATGGGAGACCCATACTTCACCGTTGGGATGTCGAGCAGGAGAGCCTCCTCTGTCTCGAGCATGCTTGTGACGGTTGCCGCCTCACCGGGTTTCAGCGGACTCATCGAGGTTTGTGTCTTGTCTCTATTCCTTTCAAAAGCCTCCCGCAACGCTCTCCGGAATCTCGGCATGAAACTGCGGCCCTTTTCGACAATTCTTGCATACTGGCTTTGTCCCTGGTCAGGACCAAGGTCGCCCGGCTGATGCACAGTTATGATGCGCTTGTAGATCTTGCGCCCTCGAAGCAAGGCTACCATACTCTTGGACGTTTCGTCGCCTCGCGCTGCGATGAATTTCAGAATGTCATCCGTGTCTGTTTCCAATGGTGCTTCGGCATCACCCTGATCGATGACGACGCCAATCATCTTTTCAAATCTCTTGACCGTTTCATTTACTCTCCGCTTATTTCCGTTGAACAGTCTGGAGGCTGCCAAATCCAGCATGACCCTAATGGCTCTTGCGGTATGATGCGAATACACTGCTTGGTACATTAGGTATCTTGCGAATCCGATTGATTCTGCTGCTGATTTCCCCTTTTCGTACACCGATATCTCAAGGGCTCTCTGGAGTCGTTTCGGATCATCCGGGTGATCTGGATCTGGCCGTGTCCGTATTGAAGTTGTCAGGGTCCTAAATAGACGGTCCAAGTCGATTGCATTTCCATACGGCAGATGGCACGCGTGACTGTCCCTAATCAGATAGTCCAGCTTGTCTGCATCGAGACTACCACTCAGGATATTGGCCAAGAACTTCGCCTTGGGAGGAACCGCAGTGTCGAAGATGTCTTCCGTGATTCTCTTGGTGGCAGCCAGAATCTCAGTGACGTCTTCGCACTTGACTCCCCAGCCGTCCCTCGTGTCTCGCAGTATGGCCTCTATTGTCCTACTGTCGCCATCCTGTATCTGCGACTCTATCAGACGGCGCCCCAATGAAATGTGGTCGAAAATATCCTTGTGCCCTTCCGGGGCAAGGCGACCAGCCGCCTCAATGTCGTGCGCAAGAGGGAAATGGCCGAGATCGTGCAGCAATGCTGCAGCCAAGACGGCTCTCAAGTCGGATGCGCTGACCCACTGGCGAAACAGGGGATTGTTCTGATCATACCACAGTGCTTTTATATACTCACAGGTGTACGAGAACACTCCAAGGCTGTGTTCAAAACGAGTGTGTGTCGCAGTAGGATAGATCAACGAGGACAAGCCCAACTGAGGAACCATACGAAGCCGCAAGAAGACCGGGTGATTCACAATCAACCGAACGCGTTGGGTAAACGGAGCTGGGTGAGTTCCATCCGTCTGAATTCTCGCTCTGTTCGTCCCCGCGAGTTCTGGAACTTCATGCTCAAGCTGAAAGTCGCCAGCAAGCTTCTCCATATCAACTCTGATCGAATGCGAATCTCGATACCGAAGTCCTTCGCGGCCGAAGTCCTCTGCCGTGAGGCCCCGCCATTCCTCATAGTACTTAGCTTCGTCTAGGTCCGCCTCTCTGATGCTCCCATTCTTGCCATCCAGCATTCTGCATGCAGCAACATGAAGATAGTCCAGGGGATAGGAAAGAGAAACCCATGCATGATCTCGCTGGTGAAATAGGCCGAGCATGTGAAGGATGCTCTTGCCAAAGGCAAAGACGTCCCACTCGTAGCGGAATTCCGTTGGCTTGAAACTGTTCTCCCGACGATTCCCAGTTCGATCACCCCGTGAGTATGTCATACCAGTGGTCAGATCTTCATGCGCGTAGAACTCTGTGAACCCGACTCTCACGTTGATTGTCGAGTCCGCGCCCTTCGTTTTGGCATACCCCAGATCCGCTAGAAGAGCATTTCCATTGGCATCCACGAGGATATTCGCAGGCTTGATGTCGAAATGGATAATGTGCTGCGAGTGAAGATATGCTACAGCCGATGAGATATCCCGAATCGCCTTCACAAGCCAAGACACGGCCGATGACATCTTCTCTTGAACGGTTCGGTCAATATCTTTCCGCTTTGCGATGTCATCTTCTTGATGCCACTTCTCGCGGAGAGTGGATATTTCTTTTAGTAGCCTACGAGTACGCTTCAGCATATCCTCTCCGTCCTGAACAAAGTCCATCACGAAGAAGGAGTAGCAGTGGTCACCAGTCTCAATCTGGCTGACATAGTGAACGGGAATAATGCTCTGGTGCCGCACATTCAGCAAGGCCTTTGCTTCGTCCTCGATGGACGTATGAATGCCCTCCTTGGGTCGGGGCATCTTGAGAGCGCGAAACACAGGGTCCTTGTGCGGGGATCGCAAGTCCAGCACTTTCCAGATGATCCCCGCTCCTCCAAGATCTATAGGCGTATCCAGGGAATATGCGTCCTTGATATTCTCCAAGAGATGTTTCATGACTTCTGGAAGAGGGGGAGATTCCGTCTTCCAGGCTTCGCTCTGGTTCTTCTTCTCGTAGAGGTCTTTGAGCATATTAACTGCTTCATCGACCGATAGCTCTTTCCTTGATGCCGGTTCGCCCGCCATTACACTTCCTTTCCTATGCCTATGAGGAACTCACCGTACCATCATGACGGTTTTGCTGTGCCCTTCTTCGCCGGCGCTGTTTGTGACGAAGATACACTGGGGCTGGCCATGACGACGAAGCGTCACTTGATTTCATCACTTTCGGTCTCTCTTTGCAACCGAAATGTAACGGATTCTCGGCAGGGATCTGCACAAGTGTATCAGAATGGCGATCCTGGGCCCTCAAAGTCGCTCCAGACGCCCCAGTGGACGAAGGTAATCGGGAATTAGAATGTTGCCTTCCGTTTGCCCGCCAGCGGAAGCGGTGACATACAGTTGTCACCCCCCCTATTTATAGAGTACGTGGTAGTGGCAAAACAAACGCCATGAGGGTAAAAGGTTGACGAGAGGCGTGAGGTGTGGTATTGAGGCACACGGTTGGACGTACTCGACTTCAGCCGCAGTCATCGGACGCGGGGAGAGGAGATGGGATTATGGGTTCTGAGGACAAGTCACATCAGCGTCGTGATTCAACAGTGACACAGACCGTTCAACTCGTCGGTGCCGTCACTGCGATCGTTACCGCACTGGTAACTGTCGTGGTCTGGTTACAGCACAAGTCACAGGACCCCTTCCTGGCCTACTATCTGGCATCCGCCGCGATTGGGACGGGATGTTTCTGGGCTGTGCTCAGGACAAGTACGGAGCATAAGCAGAGACATGGAGTCTATCTCCTTTTCGGCGCGATTGCCGCAATCTCCACTCTCGCGGTCGTTTGGCGTTACATCACTCTGCAGACTTTTCTGGATGGCGGTGATAAGATTCCGTTCGGATTTGACCACGGATGTGACTTCTTGCCCTACTTTCTTCTTCTCGGAGCATGCACCCTTGCTTGCGTTTCACTGACCTTACATCACACCAGCCGTCGCCCGAACAAGTCGAACCGAACCGTGATTCTCGGTTGCTTCGTTGGATTGATACTCTACTCGGTAGTATGTCGACTCGCTTGGCACGTCATTGAGCAGCCCGTCGTACTGAAAATTGAAGAAATGAAGGCTGAGCAGACCGAGTAGGATCGGAGTCGGCCAGAGGGCGGCCAATTCCCGAATGCCGTCCTCCCGACGATTCCGAGTGCCGCCGTTGTCCCCATCGCCACTCTCGCTGTCATGGTTAGCCCGGTCGCCGGCGACGGCTTTCTTTGTGCTTCGGCCGGTTGCTCACCGACCGGGCTAACACGCGCGCCGCCAGCAAGATAGCCAGCACCAACGCTCTGCCATTGTACGGATGCGGGCGTGCTGTACAATCAGGGGACGTGTCATTCGACCATCGGTAAGTAGACCGTGCCACACATTAGAAGCCAGAAGAAGTGCCTGACGCCCTATCTGCTCCTGCCTTTCAATACCTACAAGGAGAATCACCATGAAACGCATCGTTCTTCTCCTCCCCGTTCTCATCCTTGGCCTTGCTGCTTCCGCCACGCAGGCGGCACCCGCCACACTGCCCGACAAGCCGAATATCCTGGTCATCTACGCCGACGATCTGGGCTACGGGGATGTACAGTGTTATAACCCCAGTCGTGGAAGAATCCCCACGCCGCACATCGACCGGCTTGCCGCACGGGGAATGCGGTTCACCGACGCACACTCCTCGTCGGGCGTCTGCTCGCCGTCCCGTTATACCCTTCTCACGGGCCGTTACCACTGGCGATCCCGTTTGCAGGCCGGCATCGTGGGACTTTGGGGCGCGCCGCTGATCGCCGCCGACCGGCTAACGATCGGCTCTCTGGCAAAGCAGCACGACTACCGCACCGCCTGCATCGGCAAATGGCATCTCGGTTGGAACTGGCCCATTTCTGCGGCGAACAAGAAGTACTTTGCCAGCACCGGCTACCGGGGAAAGAAGGACATCACCGCAACCGACGCGCACCGGACGGCATGGCAAGAGACCTTTTCCAAGCCCATCCCGGGCGGGCCCGTATCGCGCGGTTTCGACGAATACTTCGGCACCGACGTACCCAACTGGCCGCCGTACTGCTTTATCGAAGACGACCGAACCGTCGGCATCCCGTCCGAGTTCCTGGCCGCGCGGCTGTTTGCAAGCAATCAGGCCAGCCAGCAGGGGCCCGCTTTGGAGGATTGGACGCTCGAACCGATCCTGCCCGCGCTGGGCGACCGCGTGGCGAAGTTCCTCCAGCGCCAGTCGCAAACCGCCCAACCGTTCCTGGTCTACATGCCGCTGACCGCGCCGCACACACCGCTGGCGGTCAACGAGCCGTGGAAGGGCAAGAGCGGTCTCGGCCTTTACGCCGATTTTGTCATCGAGGTCGACGCCGTGGTCGGTCAAGTGCTCGACGCTCTGGATAAGAGTGGGGCGGCCGACGACACGCTGGTCGTCTTCACCAGCGACAACGGATGCGCGCCCTATATCGGCGTCGTCGAGTTGGAGAAGGCGGGGCATTTCCCCAGCGGCCCGTTGCGCGGTTACAAGTCGGACGTCTGGGAAGGCGGACATCGAATCCCGCTGATCGTCCGTTGGCCGGGAGTCGTACGGCCGGCGAGCCAGTGTGGCCAACTCGTCCATCAGGCCGACCTCCTGGCGACGTTTGCCGAGATCCTCGGATCGAAGCTACCCGCCGACGCCGGCGAAGACAGCTTCAGCCTGCTGCCGCTGCTTACCGGCGGCGACCAACCGGTGCGCGAGCACGCGATCAGTTGTTCGGCGAGCGGCTTGCCGGCCTTGCGTCAGGGAGACTGGAAACTGATTCTCGGTTCCGGTTCCGGCGGTTGGAGCAAGGGGGGCGGTAGCCTGCCGGTGCAACTTTACAATCTGGCGGACGATCTCGGCGAAACCACCAATCTGGCCGGCGAACAACCCGATCGGGTCGCGGCCATGAAAGCGCGGATGGAGCAGCTCATCACCGCGGGCCGCAGCACGCCCGGCGTGCCGCAGGGAAACGACGTCCAAGTGCGGCGATATCCTCGGGCCAAATGATGTGTAGCCGGATGGCGCCTCGCGCCGATCAGCTTCGGTTATCGATCGCCCTCGCCGGAGGTCGGTCGGTAAGCCGCGGGGAGATCTTCCAGCAGCCGTTCGATGAGGCAGTGATCGGCAAAAAACGTCCGAACCGACACTTTTCCGGCACCGGTTGGCTGGACGGCATCTCGCGGGCTGCCGTCACTTGCCGAGCCAAAGCCGGGAGGGCATCGAGATTCAGGCGTCCATCGCTTCCCGCCCCCTTTTCGTCACGCTTTTCGTCACTCGTGTCTTTTTCAAAACGACTCTCTTCGCCACCGTGGGCAATCTTCTTCACGCCGATGAGCGAAGCAGCTACTCCTTAATCAAATCGCCCACCGTCGCGCCGGAGGGGATCATCGGCATGACGTGCTCCTGGTAGGGAACCACCACGTCGAGCAGATACGGCCCCGGAGCGTCGATCATCTCTTGGATGGCCGACTTGAGTTCGGATTTCTTCTGTACGTGCCGGGCTTGCCAGCCGAAGCCCTTGGCCACGGTGACGAAATCGGGATACCGCACCTCGGGACCGATGCCCGAGCCCTTGCCAATCGCCTCGGGATTATCGATCGGGCCGAGATAGGTATGCGCCCGGTTGGCCGCGTGGAACCGGTCCTCCCATTGCACGACCATGCCCAGGTGCTGGTTGTTGAGCAACAGCACCTTCACCGGAATCTTCTCACAGTAGCAGGTGGCAAACTCCTGCACGTTCATCAGCAGGCTGCCGTCGCCGTCGATGTCGACGACCAGCGCGTCGGGGTTGCCCAACTTGGCGCCCACCGCCGAAGGCAGCCCGAACCCCATCGTGCCCAAGCCGGCACTGGAGAGAAACGTCCGCGGCCGGCTGAACTTATAGTGCTGGGCGGCCCACATCTGGTGCTGGCCCACGCCCGTGGCGATGATCGTCTCCCGATCCTTGGTCAGCTTCCAGAGTTCATCAATGGCGTGTTGCGAGAGAATGTCGGAACACTCGGTATCGTACGCCAACGGATCGGACGCTTTCCAGGCAGCGACTTTCTTGTGCCACTTGGTCAGGTCTTTCGGTGGCTCGACGATCTTGTTCAACTCCGCAAGCGCCGCCTTAATGTCGGCCACGACCGCCACGTCGGCGTTCTTGATCTTGTTGATTTCCGAGGGATCGATGTCGATATGTACGATCTTGCCGTGCTTGGCGAATTCCGACACCTTGCCGGTCACCCGGTCGTCGAAACGCACGCCGAAGGCCAGCAGCAGATCGGCTTCGTTGACCGCATAGTTGGAATAGACGCTGCCGTGCATCCCCAGCATGTCCAGCGAGAGGGGATGATCGGTGGGAAACGCGGTCAGTCCCATGAGCGTCTTGGCCACGGGAATCTCGGTCTTGCGAACCAACTTGGCCAGTTCCTCCGCCGCGCCGCTGAGCACGACCCCACCGCCCGCGTAGACTACCGGCTTCTTCGCCTGCCGAATCAACGCGGCAATCTCCTCGATCTTCTCCGCCGGCGCCACGCGCGCCTCGACGTTGTAGCCGGGTAGCTCCATTGGCGCGTCGTAGTCGGGTATCACCCGGGTCTGTTGGACACTCTTGG
Organism: uncultured Planctomycetaceae bacterium; assembly: GCA_964444795.1. Taxonomy (GTDB): domain Bacteria; phylum Planctomycetota; class Planctomycetia; order Pirellulales; family Thermoguttaceae; genus JABMRP01. The sequence continues at coordinate 23,728 of CAYUIQ010000053.1, read as the reverse complement.
GAATATCGACCAACACGGGCCCCGGGCGTCCCGTCGTGGCAATGTGAAACGCCTCGCGCATGATCCGCGTGATGTCGTTCGGATCGGTTACCAAGTAGTGGTGCTTGGTCACGCTGCGGCAGACCTCGACGATGGGCGTCTCCTGAAACGCGTCGGTCCCGATCACACTGGTGCCTACCTGGCCGGTGACGGCGATCAGGGGCACGCTATCGAGCTTGGCGTCGGCGATCGAGGTGACCAGATTCGTTGCCCCCGGTCCGCTGGTGGCCATGCAGATGCCGACCTTTCCCGTCGATCGGGCGTAGCCCTGGGCAGCAAATCCGCCCCCCTGTTCGTGCCGCGGCAAGACCACTCGCAACCGATCGCGAAACCGGGTCAGCGCTTGGTGCAGGGGAATCGTCGCCCCCCCCGGATACGCGAACACCACCTCCACGCCGTGGTTGACCAGTGATTGGACGACGATTTCCGCCCCAGCAGCCGGCTCGGGTGACTTCTTCTTACTCTTGGTCTTAGCGGCAACTGCCACGACGAATACCTCGCATAAGGGAAATGGCACTAACTCCACAGACGGAAAAATCCCGTCGGAGACTCGAAGCATACAAGGATACGCCCCATTGACCGTGGATTCAAGCGTCGTCGGCCACCCCCCCGACCAATATGGCGCCCCAGCCGACCCGACTGCCTCCCCATTGCCGCCACCGACGCCGGTTATGACGACTGTGACACCACGGTCGGCCCCCCGGTTCACGTGCGATAGCCCATGTTGAAAGAGGGGGCAGGCTGTTAACGGTTCGGATCGTGCTGCCCGGTCAACGCCAGGGCTATCTCCTCGACCAGCTCGGCATCGCGGGGCAACTGGAAGTGGTTCAGGGGGAAGGTGCGGACGCGGTCCACGCCGTGGGGGACCGCGCTTTGGAGCGTCACGGCCAGATCGCCGCGCGTCACTTCGGCCGGAAGTTTCAGTTTCTCGACGCTCGCCCGAGCAAACTTCGCTTGTGTGCTGTCCTTATCCCCAAGCCGCTTGATCAACCCCCTTCGCGTCGCGCTGACCGCCGCCTGCAACAACAGGGCGCGACTCGGCTTCAGCGCCAAACCGCGATAGACCGTATAGCGATCGAGGTGGACGCCCGCACGCGGACGATTCAGATAGCCCAGAAAGAGGCTGTCGGGCTGCAGATCGAACGTGATCTGGCCTCGCCCCTCGACGATCGCCTCACTGAGCGACTGGCTGTACCCCAGATCGAGGTCACCGAAGAACCGTTTCACCTCCAGCAGCGGCCGCAGCCCGGCCAGATCGGAACCGCGATGGGGCGTTCCCTGGAATACGACCCGGCGAAAGCCGCCCCTTTCGATTTCCGCATAATAGCGAAAGACCAGCCCGCCCGCGCTGTGGCAGACGAAATCCACGTTGTCGGCGTTCGGACAGACACGCTGCATCTCGCGGGCCAGGAATTTGCTGGCCCGGCTCAAACTGTCGTCGCGCGGGTAGCGGAAACCGAGCACGTGCAAGTCGCCGCCGGAGGGGCTCGCGGCCAGGCGGCTCATCAAGGCAAGGTGGACCTGAAGGTCCGATTCGAGCCCGTGAATACAGACCACGCCCAGCGCACTTCGCGGCACGGAACCATCGGCGGCCCGTTTCAGTGTCTTCGACTGGGGGTCGAAGCGGAAGAGTCCGTACGGTTTGGCGTAACCGGTCCCGTCCAACTCCACCCGCAATCGGGCCAAGCGCCCGGCGGCCGGCGAAGGCTTGGCGTCGTCGCGGACCGCCCGGCGGCGAAATACGTCGAGGCAGTCCTCCAGATCGAATCCCGCATTGCGACACAAATGCAGGGCAAACAGATCCGCCTCGAAGTCCTCATCCGGCGCGTAAAGAGACTCCAGCAACGTGCCGGCACCGCGGACGGCAGTTTTGGTCGTTTCCTTTCGGTCCACCCGGCGGCTGGCATCAATGTCACGACCGATCTCCCTTTCCAGCCACTGGCGCTGGAACTTGTGCCGGACGTGCCTTCGGCACACGTGGCCCAGTTCGTGGGCCGCTGCCATCGCCACTTGCTCCGCGCCGGACTGCCGGTCGGCCAAGGTCGATTCGAGAAACGCTTTGTTCAGGTAGACGCGCCCGACACCCGTCGTGAAGGAATCTTTCGGCGAATTCTCGACCACCACCAGCGCAAACCGATCCCTCTGGGGCCGCATTCGCGCCGGTAACGCGTCGACCAACTTCGCGAAGATCGCCTCGGCGGCCTCCGGCGCATCGGCCGTTGAAAACGTCTTAACGACCTCGGCATCTCTTGCCGCGGCCCGCCGCCGGAACTCCTCCTCGGGCAGCGGTGTCCGTGCCACCAGCCACTCCACCACGTCGCCATAGGCTGCCGCGCGAGCCGGGATGTCGCCGATGCGAAGGCTCCCCAGCGCCGCTTCATCGATCGCCTGCCTCTGCCGGTCGGTGAACGATATCCGCCCGGGTTCCCGGCGTACCCCGGCCGGCTGTGCGTCCTCCGCGTCCGCACCGACGCGGTAAGGGCCGAAGACGGTGACAAGGCCGATCGTCAGCAAAACGATTCGTGCCCGAAAACCCCGAGGAGAGATAAGCCTCATGACGCGACTCCTTCCCGAAAGATCGAAGTGCCACCCGCGCTGCCGGAAGTTCGACGCCCGGCCGAAGCCATGCCCTGGCAACCTGTTGAAAAAGTCGGGGTTGATGGAAATGTGTGTCACTGCTTGCTTGCAAGCAGTGCGTTTTGCCGGGTTTTAAGCCGAGTTCCGCGGCACTGCTTGCAAGCAAGCAGTGGCACACGACTTTCTCAACAGGCTGCTCGACGCTACCGACCGTCACGCACTTCGTAGCTCTTGGGTTTGTTCTTGCGGAAGAACAACTTCCCGCCCTTCTTGAACGCCTCCATGGCCTGGGCAACGTCCGGGTGGATGTCGAAGACCTTCACTAACCCGGTTAGCTTGAATACTTCGAGGATGTCGCGGGTGATGTTGCACAGTTTCAGGTCGATCTTGTATTCCTTGCACTTCTTGTTCAAGCGAATCAGCATGCCGAGTGCCGAGGAAGACATGAACGTCACGCGCCCGAAGTGCAGCAAGGCGCAGCTCTCCTCGGTCGTATCGAGCACCGCCACGATCTCTCGAAAGCACTGCCCGAGGGTCGCCTCGTCGACAAGCCGGACCTCGTCGATGGAAATAACTCGGACCTCACCCTTAACGGTGTGTTTGATAATCGCCACGATGTTCTCCTGTTGGCTCGACCCAATTGGCTCGACTCGGCCCCGGTCGTCGTTCTACGGATCCACCTCGGCGCCAGTGTAACACAGCGGCCAAGGGTGGGGTATGTCCGCGCGGACTTTTCTATCTACCAGGGGGGGTACACGATGCGCGAACACCGTCCGCACGGTGGGCAAGCGGGAGGACTCCCAGGCTGGAGTGTGTTCGTCCGGCGAGAAAGCGGAAAACGGGGACCGTCGCTGTTGGTCGACGTCAGATGGTGACCACCTTCTTAAAGTCGGCCAGGGAACTCACCGTTTCCTTCATGTTACTCCGCTCGCCCACAACCACCTTTTCCATCCGGTCGAAGTAGGTGAGGCAGGTGATGCAGGAACTGATTTCCGTGCCCTCCTTTTCCAGCTTTTTGAGCGGGTCTTCCACCGGCGACCCCGCGGTGGTCAGGAGGATGCCGGAGTTGAGGAAGATCATTTTGGCCGGGCGGGACGGACTTTCCGCCAACACGCCGAAAAACATTTCGGCCAGCTTCGCCCCCAAGTCCGGCGCCCCGGCCCCAATTTCCGCCGAGGTGATGACCAGCAGGTAGCCTTTGTCAATACTCAAGAGCTCTCCTCCATTTTCCAAAATCCCGCCCGCTTGCCCGGCGGGATTTGAGTACAACAACGAGATCCCCGGCCCTACGAACCTCAGAGATCGTCCACTTGGTGACACCGTTCAGCGGCCGCCAACTGGCTGCTGGGCATGATAAAAACTTGCTCGGAAGTAGACACCCCGACGTGAAACGCCGAGCGAGGGGCTCGCCCTTGCCGTTCTCCCGCCGACGATCATCGGCTCCAGGTCGACCGGAGATCCTGCCTTTTGTGGCGCCCGCGGCCAACTTTTGGGGAAACGCTTGACGCCCGCCTCGGTCCCGCCGACAATTCGGGCTGTAGGTTGCGGGGGGGAGATCTTCTTTGTTGATGCACTGAAAAGGAGCGCGTGATGAGCCGAGTTCGAATTTGGCTGGTGATGGGAGTGGCGGTGGCGTTGGGCGCGGTGCTGGTCAGCGATGCCCAGGCGCAGCGGCGTGGGGGTGGGATGCGCGGCAGTTTCCTGGGTCTGCTTGGGGTCGAGGCCGTGCAGAAGGAGTTGAAGCTGAGTGATGAACACCTCGGCAAAGTGAAGGAGATGACCGAAAAGTTCCGTACCGAGGCACGCGAGAAGTTCGGCGCTCTGGGAGAAATCGAGGATCGCCAAGCACGCTACGCCAAGATGAGGGAACTGAGTGAGGGGTTCGACGAGAACGCCCGAAAGGCGCTCCACGAGATGCTCCCCCGCGAGCAGATGATGCGGCTCTACCAGATTCGCCTCCAGGCCCGCGGCGACTTATTCGCGGTGAACAACGGCTGGATGGCCGCCCGCATGAAACTGACCGACGAGCAAAAGAAGAAGGCGGCCGATCTGGAGACGGCCACGCGCGAGAAGATCACCGCGACCTTCTCGGGATTGCGCGAACTGGGCGAGGAAGAACGCCGCCAGAAATTCGCCGAAGCGAGGGAAAAGATTGGCAAGATCCGCGCCGCCGCCGCCGAGCAAGCCGTGGGCATCCTCAACGCCGAGCAAAAGGAAATGCTCGAGAAAGCCAAGGGCGAGAAGTTCGAGATGCCCTGACGCGTCCACAACGAACCGTTTAGCCCGGCCACTTGTGCCCGGTGTTGCCGTGAATCGCGTTTGATTTGCCACTCCGGTCGCCGGCGACCGGGCTAACACGGTCGACGCCGTAGCGGCAAAGTTGTTAGCCCCGTCGCCTGCGACGGGAACGGCGAAGGCGGGCTACGGCACACGGTGTGTACCTGCTTCGACCGTGCGATCACGCCCTTGCTGCTTGGCCCGGCGCAATGCCTTGTCGGCTTCGCCCAGCGGATCGGTGTCGCTGGGGGTAGTGTCGCTGGGGGTAATGCAGTAGCCTGCGCTGGCGGTGACCGGCGGAAGAACCGATCGCGTCAGGCGGCGGGGCAGGGCAGTGCGTACCCGATCGATGACCGCCCTCGCAGTGGCCGTGTCGCCGACCCAGAGCAACAGGCCGAATTCGTCGCCGCCGAGCCGGGCGACGAAGTCATCCTCGCGCAGCCCCTCGACCAGCACCTTGCCCGCGGTCCGCAACACGGCGTCGCCGACCGGATGGCCGTGGGTGTCGTTGACCCGTTTGAAGTGATCCAGATCGACCATCGTCAGGCAGAGCCGGCGCTGGGGGGAAGCGGCGGCCAGCCGGGTCGCCAACTCGGTGTCCCAACTGCGGCGATTGGGCAATTCGGTCAGCGGATCGCTCTGGGCCTGGCGGGAAAGGTGCCGCTTCAGTTGGGTTTCCCGGTGGATTCGACGCCGCAGAGCGACGATCTGGGCCAACAGGCGACACGCCAGGCGGAGTTCGCCCTGGGATGCGTCGGCGGTGAGATGTACGTCGGCTTGGCCGCCGGTGCCAACGGCCACGACGCCCGTGTCGTGTCGACGGAGTGTCTCTTTCCCCCATTCTTGAAGGTTGCCATCGGTGACGATCACGTCAAGCCGCACGGTCTTGGGGACATCTTTCGGGTCGAGCCACGTCCGCACGCCCGGCTGGGCAAGTGTCTTGGCCCAGTGTTCTGCCCCGTGGGGGGGCGTGGCCAGGAGCAGGATGTTGATGATCGGTGGACCGCTCATGCCGGAAATTATAGCAGAAAAGGCTTGGGCGGAGCAGTTTGCCGGGGGAGCCCGCTTGCAGCATTTCGTCTTGCTGATAGAATCATCCAGACGGCGCCCAAACGGTCCGGACGCCGCGGAGGATCGGGGTGCGCCACGGCAAGGGCCCCCGCTTGGGTCCTTTTCTCGCAGCAAGGTCAGAAGACACATGGCATCCGATTTGGAAGAAGTCGCGGAGATCGGTCCGATTCCCGAGGCGTGGACGCGGCAAGACCTGTTGGGGCTCGAAGAACTCTCGGCCGAGGAAATCACGCTGATTTTGGACTCGGCCGAGCGGTTCAAGGCCACCGCCGGCCGTGGGCGGAAGGTGCCCGTACTGGCCGACAAGACCTGCGTGAACCTGTTCTTCGAGAATTCGACCCGTACGAAAACCAGCTTCTCGCTGGCCGCTCGGCGGTTGGGGGCCGCCACCGTCGACTTCACGGCCAGCACCAGCAGCCTTTCCAAGGGCGAGTCGTTTATCGACACGGCGAAGAACATCGAGGCGATGGGGATCGACGCGGTGATCGTTCGTCATCGCACCCCGGGCGCCCCCCGATTGCTCGCCCAGCAGTTGGATTGCCCGGTGATCAACGCCGGCGACGGGCCGCACGAGCATCCGACCCAAGGGCTCTTGGATATCCTCACCATCCGCCAGCGACGCGGGCGCATCGAGGGGCTGACCGTGGCCCTGGTCGGCGACATCGCGCACAGCCGTACCGCCCGATCGAATATCTGGGGATTGCAGAAACTCGGCGCGCACGTGATCGTCTGCGGTCCGTCGACCCTGGTCTCCACTCGCTGGGAGGAGTTGGGCGTGGAGGTCTCGTACAGCCTCGACGATATCGTCCCGCGCTGCGACGTGCTCAATCTGCTCCGCATCCAGTTCGAGCGCCAGTTCACGCGTCCCTTCCCCTCGGTTCGGGAATACGCCCATCTGTACGCGATGGACCGCCGGCGTCTGGCCAAGGCGAAGGACGACATCCTGATCATGGCACCGGGGCCGATCAATCGGGGCGTCGAGGTCACCCCCGACGTGGCCGACGGTCCCCACTCGGCCATTCTCGAACAAGTCGCCAACGGGCTGGCCGTGCGGATGGCCGTGCTCTGGTTGACGATGGGGGTGGGACGGGGTAGCGATTAGCGATTAGGTCATTGGTCATTGGGATTTGGGCATTGAAACCACGGACGGCATACCAACAACTCCTCAACAAACATCATGTCTAGTATTTTGATCGCCGGCGGCCGTGTGATTGATCCGAGTCAGTCGATGGATCGGGTCACCAATGTGCTCATCGAAAACGGACGGATCTCGGCCTACGACATGGCGCCGGGGGAGCGGGAGACGGTGATCGACGCGTCGGGCAAGATCGTCGCGCCCGGGTTGATCGACATGCACGTCCACTTGCGCGAGCCGGGAAGAGAAGACGACGAGACGATCGCCAGCGGCACGGCCGCCGCGGTGGCTGGTGGGTTTACCTCGATCGCCTGCATCCCCAATACCGAGCCTCCGCTGGACACCAAAGGGGCCATCGCCTTCGTCCAGAATCAGGCCGCCCGAGCCGACAACTGCAACGTCTTCGTGATCGCCTGCGTGAGCAAAGGCCGCGAGGGCAAGGAGCTTGCCGAGATCGGCCAGTTGGTCGAGGCCGGTGCCGTGGCCTTTTCCGACGACGGGGCGCCGATCTACAGCCCGGAACTGATGCGCCGGGCCTTCGAGTACTGCCTGATGTTCGACAAGCCGGTCCTCAATCATGCCGAGATTTTGGAGTTGACCCAAAACGCCGTGATGCACGAGGGCGTCACCTCGATGATCCTCGGGCTGGGTGGTTTTCCCGCCGCGGCCGAGGACGTGATGACCGCCCGGGATATCGCCCTGGCCGAAGCGACCGGCGGCCGGCTGCATATCATGCACGTCTCGACCGCCGGCAGTGTCGACGCCATTCGCCGGGCGAAGGGCCGTGGGGTGCGCGTCACCACCGAGGTCACCCCCCACCACTTCGCGCTGACCGACGAAAGTCTCCGCTCGTTCGACGCCAATTACAAGATGAACCCGCCGCTGCGAGGCCAGGAGCACGTCGAGGCGTGTATCGCCGGTCTGGTCGACGGAACGATCGACGCTATCGCCACCGATCACGCCCCGCACGCCGCGGAGAAGAAGATGAGGGAACTCGATCAGGCGCCGTTCGGGATCGTCGGGCTGGAAACCGCTTTGGGAGTCGTGGGCATCCGGCTGATCGAACCGGGCCATCTCGACTGGCCCCAGGTGCTTCAGACGCTGACGGTGAACCCGGCCCGAATTCTCGGGATCGAAAAGGGCACGCTGGCCATTGGCGCCGACGCCGACGTGACGATCATCGACCCGAACGTTCGCTGGCGAGTCGACCCGAAGGAATTCCGTTCGGCCAGCCGCAACACCCCCTTCGGCGGTTGGGAGTTGCAGAGCCGGGCCGACACGGTGTTGGTCGGCGGCAAAGTGAAGTTCAGCCGCTGATGCACGCCGCGGCCGACGGACCCACGGGATGCAACCCGTGGGCGTGGCGGGTCCTTTGGCTCCGCATACCCCGAGGATATCGCGTGACGAAGGAATGGATTGCGATGACCAATGACCAATGACCAATTTGCAGTCTTCCCTTCCTCCGCGCCCGAAAACGCTTTGCCTTAATCGCTAATCGCCAACTTCTAGTCCCTAGTCCCTAGTCCCTGCATGGCGATCCTCATCGACGGCTACAACCTGCTGCATGCGGCCGGGATCATCCCGCGCGGCGTGGGTCCGGGGGGATTACACCGTTCGCGCATGGCCCTGCTGAACTTCCTCGCCGAATCGATCGACGCCGACAAAGTGCCGCGGACGACCGTCGTCTTCGACGCCTGGGAAGCGCCGTGGGGAATGCCCCGCACGGTGACGCACCGCGGGCTGACGGTCCTCTTCGCTTCACCCGACGGCGACGCCGACGCGATGATCGAGCGGTTGATCCGCGAGGAATCGGCCCCGCGAAGGCTGACGGTCGTCTCCAGCGACCACCGCCTGCACCGGGCCGCCCGGCGAAGAAAGGCCACGCCGGTCGATAGCGACGTCTGGTACGCCCGGGTGGTCCAGCGGCGACACGACCGTCACCGCACCCAACCGGCTGAGCCCGGTAAGCCGCCCGTGCCGCTGTTGACCGAGGACGTCGAGTATTGGTACCGCCTCTTCGGCGGCGAGTCGATGGAGCAAGCGTTGCAAGCCGAACTCTGGGAGGGTGCCCCGGACGCCGCGCCCGAGCCTCCGGAGCCGGAGATGCAAGAGCCCCCCACGGCCGATCCGCCGATCGATAACCCCTTCCCCCCCGGCTACGGCGAAGATCTGCTGGAGGAGGGCGATTTCGACGATCCCTTCCAGCCGTTTCCACCTGGCTACGGGAACGATGTCGACGATGCGTAGCTCCCGTTGCCACAGAAACGCCTTCTTGCCCCGGCGGGCGCCCGGTGTTATGCTATGGGCGCTCATCTTCGGGAGTTCTTCGCCACGCGCCGATCGGGGGTCGGTCGCGGTCGACTCATCTGGCGGACCTTTTGGGAGGGAGGGAACCATGCGGCGACGCAACGGATTCACGTTGGTCGAGTTGTTGGTGGTCATCGCCATCATCGGCATTCTCATCGGGCTGTTGCTGCCGGCGGTGCAGATGGTGCGGGAGGCCGCCCGGCGCACCCAGTGCAGCAACCATCTGAAACAGCTTTCGCTGGCCTTTCACAACCACCACGAGGCCTTCGGGTTCTTTCCTTCCGGCGGCGGGCCGGATTGGACCTGGCACATGACCTACACCAACGGAACCCCGGCCGTGGCGCCCGATCAGCACGGCGGTTGGGGATTTCAGATCTTGCCGTACATCGAGGGAACGGCCGCCTGGACGGGCGGCGACGCGGGAACCGATATCGACCGGTCGATTCTCGCCATCAGCACGCCCAACCCGACCTTCTTCTGCCCCTCGCGCCGTCGGCCGGAAGTCGTCAGCGCTGCCGATTGGTATCAACATCCCAACACGGGTCGAACCTACGGCCACGCGAAAAACGATTACGCCGCCGGCAGCCTCGATTGGGAGACCACCTTCGACGACGGCCGAAAGGTGCGTCTGGAAGGGGGCGTCGGGCCGGTCGTCTATACCAATCCCGACGATCCCAACCACCGCCATCTCTGCGGCATCGCCGACATCGGCGACGGCACGACCAATACGCTGCTGTTGGGTGAAAAACGGATCAACCTCCAGCGGATGGGGACGATGCAGGCCAACGACAACGAAGGATACACCTGCGGCTGGAACCACGACATCATGCGCCATACCAACTGGGAACCGCGTCCCGATTTCAACCACGCCTCGAGCTACGACGATCGCTTCGGGTCGTCGCACGCCTCGGGGGTGAACATCGCGCTGTGCGACGCTTCGGTCCGGTTTATCACCTACTCGATCGATCTGGAGATGTTCAAACGCCTGGGACACCGGCAGGACGGGCAGGTGCTCCAGTTGCCGTAGCGTTTAGCAGCCCGTTGAAAGAGGAAACTCTGCGGGAATGTGTGCCACTGCTTGCTTGCAAGCAGTGCCGGGTTGCCAGGTTGCGTGGTCGAATCCACAGCACTGCTTGCAAGCAAGCAATGGCACACGACTTCTTCAACGGGCTAAACAAAGGAAACCCACCGGATGACCACGATGACAAACAACTTCCGACTACTGCCCCTGCTTGCGTGCCTCGTGCTGGCCGGTTGCGGCGGCGGCGAGGAGTCGGGCGTCGAGGTGCGAGGCCGGCTGACCCGCGACGGAAAGCCGCTGGTGGTGGATCCCCAGCAGCGGGAGGTCGGCATCGGCGGCGTGGAGATCTGCTTCTACCGTATCGGTGAGGACGGAAAGCCGACCGACCAGGGTGAAATGACGCAGGCCGACGCCGAGGGGAATTTCGATTTGCCCGACCGCATTGACCCCGGCCGGTATCGTATCGCCGTGAAGCATCTCGTCGGCGGTGCCGACGCGCTTCAGGGCAAGTTCGACCGGCAAAACTCGCCCATTTTCCGCCAGATTACCGTCGGCGAAGAACTCATCATCGATTTGGCCAAACCAGAAGGGTAAAGAGAAACAGCGACGGCCGGTTCGGCCGTCGCTGATTGTCTGAATCCGCGTGACGAGGCTTCTCAGCTATTGAGGAAGTAGTCGTTCATCGCCTTGTCGGAGTGGCGCACGGCGGCGTTGGTGTGGACGTTGGCCACTTCGGTGATGATCGCACCCTCGGGGCCGCCGTACTGCCAGTGCCGGGTTTTCACTTCGGCCAGCGGCACGAACATACCCGGCTTGGCCAAGGTCTCGTGCTCCGTGGTTACCTTACCGCCCATGTGACACTTGGGAATGACGATCTCAGGGCTGAGGTTCGGCTCGCCGATGCCCACGATGTGGCTGGCGCCCCAGCGGACCAACCAACCTTCGCGCTTAGCCGGGTTTTCTTCGCCGTCGAGATGCCAGTGCTCGGGCAGCATCTGCCCGGGCAGCAGGAACAGGTCCATGAGCATGTAACGGTCTTTTTCGTTGTTGATGAACAGGAAGGCCGCCAGTCCCAGCTTGGTGAACACGCCCGTGTCGTAGTCGGAGACCCACAGCCCTTCGCGCATCTCGGGAAAGACCGGATAGCCGTGATACTTACAGAGGGCCATCACGCCGTCCTTGCCCTTCTCAACGTCGAATTTGCCGTCGGCGTCGTAGAACTGCTCGTTGGTGAAAGCGAGCTTCCCTTTGCCGCAGCACTTCTCTTCGGCCGCGGCCGCACCGCCGGCCCCCAACACGCTCGCCCCCGCGACCACGCCGGCCGTCTTCAAAAGCGAACGCCGATTGATCTTCTCAGATGGATTCATGTCTCATATCCTCTCGGAAAGTGAAGTTCAGTAATTGGTGTTTGATGCTCAGTATTGGATGCTTACGGGGTGCCTGGGGTCGAGCGCAGCGAGCCCTCAGTAATTCGTCTGGGGGCTCCCGCGAATCCCTCTTTCCTAGTCCCTAGTCCCTACTTCTTCCCCATGTCGATCACCGAGATCGTATACGGTTTGTCAAACGTATTCCCGTCCATGCCCAGATCGATATTGGAAACATAGATGCGATTGCCGCGGATGCAGACTTCCGAGCATTTGTCCAGCGCCCCGTCCTTGCCGTCGGTCAAGCCGTTTTGGGCCAGCACGGTGACTTTGCCGGTCTTGGGGCAAACGGCATGAACGGCGTTGGCCAGGAAATCGGCGATGACGACCATGCCCGTCTTGGGGCAGACCTTCATGCCGTCGACACTCTTCATCGGTCCGCCTTCGGCGATGACCTTCTGCGAGACAGCCTTGCCTTTCTTGTTGAGCTTGACGGCGATGAGCTGCGCGTCGCCAAAGTTGCAGACGTACATCGTGCCGTCGGCGGCGAAGCCCATCCCGTTGGCGCCCACCTTCCACTCTTGGTTCTTCGTCGAAATCGTGCAGACCAGGTGCTTGTCCTTGCCGCCTCGTTTCAGCACGATCGGCTTGGAGCCGGAGAGTTCGGAGATGGCGAATCGATAAACGCCGCTGGCCATGGGGCCTTCACCCGCGTCCGGATCAAACGTCGTCTCGGTCACGTAAATGTAGTCGCCGTTGGCGGCCACGGCATTGGAAAACGCGAACCCGACGACCAGCGTCTCGCACCGCACGGGCTTGCCGTCTTCGACCACGACGCGCAACAGACGCGACTTGAAGTCGGGCGCTCCGCCGATCGCCTGGCTGTCGGCGATGTAGAGGTTGCCGTCGGAGCCGAAGTCGATCCCCAACGGGCAGGCCTTGCCCGTGTCGGGATGCGGGGGCAGCTTGAAGTATTTCTCCAACTTGTCGTCCGGCGTGATTTTCATGATCCAGGCCGGGTATTTGTTCTCCTCGGCGTTGGTGTTGAAGTTGGGGCAACTCAGAATGATGTTGCCCTGGTCGTCCAGGGTCATGCCGTCGGGCGTGTTATGCTCCACGGGCAGGGTAACGGCGATCTTCGGGGTCTTCAACTCCGCTTTGGCGCTGCGTTTCTTTTCGACGGCAACAACGGTGGACAAGAGGCCGAGCGACAAGACAACAGCGGCCAACGGCCCGTACTTTCCGAGGTTCGACATGGGGGAGGCTCCTTCGCCAGGGTGACGGTCGAGTTGCGGCGGCCCCGCCAGTCGAGGCCCAGTACCCAAAGTATAGAGTGTCATTGTACGTTCCGGCTGCCCTCGGGTGCAAATGCTCGGTGGCAGGTGGGCTGGCCCCGAGGGAAGAGGGTCGCGAAGGGAGCCACGCCCCTCGTTCATGGAACGGAATCCCACCGACGGGGGGGGCGAGATCGTGTGCCACTGCTTGCTTGCAAGCAGTGCATGTTTGTTGAGCTTGATGCTCAATTCTGCCGCACTGTTTGCAGGCAGTGGCACACGACTTCTTCAACGGGCTGATACGCAACCCAAGCAACGCGAAGCCGCGGTCATCTTGCGACCACGAAGAAATAGCCCACCAGCGCCGCTGCCAGACCCGCCAGAGCCAAAAGCACGATCACCACGCGAGGGGTCATTTGCTCCGCGGCTTCGGGCGCCGGGCGTATGGTGACCTCGAATCCATCGGCAAACTCGTGATCGCACCAAGGGCAGAGACGCGGATACGCGGGACGGAACGGTTCGTCGCACGTCGGACAAATCAGCAGCCCGCCGGGGTCGTCCTCGCCCTCGCTCATCGCGGGTGCGTCGTCCTTGTCGTCCCCCGTATCGCTCGGCGTACAACTGGAGCAGCCTGCCGAGCCACAACCGGTCGCCTTGTTCCGGGCCAGATCGCCAGTGTGGAGCGGCTCGCCCAAATCGTGATCCGCCTGAGGGAAATCGGTCCCGGCAGTGCCGCAGATCGGGCAGACGGTTAGCCGCGGCGCGCTGCAATCGGGACACTCGGGCCAGGAACGCGGCTCTTGGTAGACGTTGTCCTGCTCCGTCTCGATCCACTGCCGGCTCGAGGGGTCGACCGCCGCGGCCATGTCGAACTCGACCGCCATCCGCCGGGCGGTGATCGCGTCGTGCCGTTCGACGACCACCCGGGCCATCGTGGGCCAACCGACGATATCCACGCCCGCCCCACCCTCCAGCACACTGTTGTGTACCTGGGCACGGATACCCGACTCGTCCAGCAGGTTTCTCAGCAAGTGGGCCTGCTGCGGCGTTCGGGCAACATAAATGACCGCTTGTTCCGAATCCATGCCGATCGTGTCCTGGTGAGTGTGACGCGGAGTAGAGCGTGTGGTTCCCACTCATCGTACCCGATGGAGCCGTGGGAGCAAAGGTCCGACGCGGGGTGCCTGGCGGTCGACGGGCACCGAAGCGCAGCTTTGGTCGGCGAGCCCCCCGAACGCAACACACTGGGGGCTCGCTGCGCTCGACCCCAGGCACCCACTCGCTCGGCCCAGGCCTCGATTTCTTGGCAACCGGCATTCCAGGCGGTATAACAGGCGACTGAAACCACCCCCGCTTTTCTCCAAAACACCTGTTTCCTGGAGCGTTGCCATGACGGATTCCCCGCGACCCGGCCGATGGGCCCTTTGGTTCGTGATGCTTTCTCTAGCGATTGCAACGACCGCCCGGGCCGAATCGCCGCGTGTCTTGCCGACAGGACAGCTTCCGCACGACTGCCGGTTGGGCGAACTGACGAATCTCAACGGCTACTTTCCGATGCGCGTCTGCCCGACACTCGAGGCCTGGGCCGAGCGATCCGAGCGGTTGCATCGCCAGCTTCTGGTCGCGACGGGCGTGTGGCCGATGCCGACCAAGACGCCGGCCCATGCGGTGATTCACGGCCGCGTGGATCGCGACGACTACACGGTGGAAAAGGTCTTCTTCCAGAGTTTTCCGGGCCACTTTGTCACGGGCAATCTCTATCGTCCCAAAGGGCGCGGCGGACGCTTGCCCGGCGTGCTGTGTCCGCACGGGCATTGGGCCAACGGCCGGTTCTACGACGCGGGGCCCGACAAAGTGAAGAAGGAGATCGCCGCGGGCGCGGAGAAGTTCGAGATCGGCGGCCGCTATCCGCTACAAGCGCGATGCGTCCAGTTGGCCCGAATGGGCTGCGTTGTCTTTCATTACGACATGGTCGGTTACGCCGACAGCGTGCAATTGGCCCATCGGCCGGGCAACCGAGCGGAGATGAACACGCCGCAAAACTGGGGCTATTTCAGTCCCCAGGCCGAGATCCGGCAACAGAACATGATGGGCCTGCAGACCTACAACTCGGTCCGCGCCTTGGACTGGTTCGGCGAACTGCCCGACGTGGATCCCGATCGCATCGCCGTGACCGGGGCCAGTGGCGGCGGGACGCAAACGTTTGTCCTCTGCGCCGTGGATCGCCGACCGGCGGTCGCCTTTCCGGCAGTGATGGTCTCCACGGCCATGCAGGGTGGATGTACCTGTGAAAATGCCTGTTACCTGCGAGTGAATACGGGCAACATCGAACTGGCCGCGCTGATTTCACCGCGGCCGCTGGGGATGTCCGCGGCCGACGACTGGACCAAGGAGATCGCCACCAAGGGGTTGCCCGAGCTGAAGCAGCATTACAAGATGCTGGGCATCGAAGACCGCGTGATGGCCGCCCCGTTTGTGCAGTTTCCGCACAACTACAACAGCGTCAGCCGCGCCGTCATGTACGACTGGATGAACCAACATCTGAAACTGGGCGCCGCCGAACCGATCGTCGAGCAAGATTTCAAACCGCTGTCGATCGCCGAGATGAGCGTCTGGGACGACAAGCACCCCAAACCGCCCAGCGAAGACGCCGATCACGAACGGGCGTTGCTCCGCTGGATCACCACCGACAGCGACCTCCAAATGGACGCCCTGGTGCCCAGCGATGCCAAATCACTGGCCGAATATCGCCGCGTGATTGGCGGTGCCGTCGACGTGATGATCGGCCGGCGACTGACCGACGTGGGTGAGATCGCGCGCGAGAAGTTCCAGACCAAAAGCCACGGAGATTGGCAACTCGAAACGTTTCTGCTACGCAACGCCCAGCGCGATGAGACCGTGCCGGCCATCTGCCTGCGGCCCAAGAAGGGGAACGGGCGGACGGTCCTCTGGATCACGCCGACCGGTAAAGGAGGACTGCTCGATGCCGACGGGTCGCCTCTCCCGGCGGTGAAAAAGCTTCTGGCCGCCGGCGTGGCGGTTGTCGGGCTCGATCTGATCGGCCAGGGGGAGTTTACCGCCGACGGCAAACCGTTGGCCACGGCCCGACTGAACAACAGCGGCCGGGACAAATGGGCCCAGTACGCCGGCTACACGTTCGGCTATAACCATTCGACGTTCGCCCAACGGGTGCATGACATTCTCTCGGCGGTCGCCTATTTCAGCGGCGACGAAGGAGCGTCCGGACGCGTCGATCTCGTCGGACTCTCCGGCGCGGGACATTGGGTTACCGCGGCTCGGGCGCAAGCCGGCGAGGCGGTCGGCCGTGCGGCGATCGACACGGCCGGCTTTCGCTTCGCCGCGTTGACCGCCATCGACGACCCCGACTTCCTCCCCGGCGGGGCCAAATATCTCGACCTGCCCGGCATGATTGCCCTCTCGGCACCCCAAGAACTGTGGCTGGCCGGCGAAGAAGAAACGCCCAAGGTCGTGCAAGCAGCCTATCGAGCCGCCGCAGAACCGGGCCAACTGTCCATCCCCTCTGACGGCGAGAAACCCCGGGCCACCGCAGCCGCCGAGTGGTTGCTGCGGTAGAATTGCACGATGGCGCTGCGAGGCCATCGTACGAGATCCCAGACAAAGGAGATACCAGCCATGCGACGCTTCTTCTTGCTCCTGGCTACCGCCGGCATTTTGGCTGCCGTGGCAACCGGTTGCGGTCACAACTGCTACGTCGTTGAAATCACGCCCGAGGAAGACGGGATCCAGCGGAAACTGACCTGCTGGTACGTCGATTCCGAGGGCCGAATCAGCGCCCTGCCCGATGACGAACTCGAAAAACTCGCGGCGGTGTACGGCGGTCGTGAAACGCCCGACAGCGCCGACAAGCACGTCTTCGCCGGCCGGTTCGGCGAGAAGATGCCCGACGATTTCGGCGGAGCCGGGTCGTATACCCATTGGGAAACGCCGATGGGCAGCACCTCGGCCTACATCGAACGGTTTGGCGGCAGCGACGATCTCGAAGCCGGACGTGCCAAGCAGCGTCAGGCGGCCGACCAACTGGCCGATCTCGTGTTGGCGTGGCTCGAAACGGAGTTGGGCGACGAGCCCGGGTTCGATCGGTTGAAAAAGTTTCTCGACAACGACTTCCGCCGCGATCTGAAAAACCTGGGGCTCTACGGTTGGGTCGCCATGACCGTGACACCGCCGGAGGAAGTTGAGGAATCCGAGGAGGACGGCAAGGGGATGGAATTCGCCGCCCGGGTGTGGCAGTATCTCAGCGAACGCGGCTATATCCGCACGGCCGACCTGCCGGTCATCGCCCGCGCCATGGCGGAGGAAGACCCCCAGCGCGTACTCCAGCTCGTCGGGCGGCTGGTTGCCCGGCGAATGGGCATCGCCGACGAGGATCCGATCCCCGCGGCCCTGACCTTCCTGGGCGATCCGGAGAAATTGGAGAAGTCGCTCACCGACTACGTGAAGACGACCGACGCTTACAAGCAACGTCTTGCCCAATGGAAAGAAGAGCAGAAGCAGGTCGACCGCGAGCCCCAAGGGCCGCCCGATGAAGACGGGCCGTTTCGCGAGGACGAGCCGCCAAAGCCCGAGGAGGTCGTGGGCGAGTTGGTGACCGACTGCTTTGCCATCGCGATCTTCCCGGTCGGCGACTCGCTCGAAGTGAAACTGGCGTGTCCCGTCAAGCCGTTTTCGACCAACGGCAGGTGGAAGGCGAAAAGCGAGAAGGTGACCTGGTCGACCGAAATGAGCGACATCAATCCCCTGCCCGCGTTCTGCTTCGCCGTGTGGAGCGTGCCGGACGAGGCGTTTCAACAAAAGCACTTCGGCCAGACCGTGTTGGCCGACGAGGCGCTCACCGGCTATACGACCTGGTATCGTTCGCTCGAAGGCGAGGAGAAGAACCGCTGGGACCGGTTCGTCGACCGGTGTACCCCGGGCGACGACCTGGTACCGGCGATTCGCAAGTTCCGCTTCGTCGAAGCGCCCACCGATCTGGCCGAAGACGAAGATCCGCCCACCGATCTGGCCGACATGCCCCGCGGTATGTTGCTCGAGGGGCTAGGGGTCGGCGAGGAAGAGGGGCTGAAGAAGGAGTAAGGTCCCCGGGAGAAGACCCGCGCTGCGCGCGGGTTTCTCAACCTTACCCGCTGTCAGTAGTAGAGAGTTCGCCCGCCGTCAGTAGTAGAGAGTTCGCCCCCTGAGGGGCTTCTTGCGGTGGAACGCGGGAGACCTCCGGTCATGGCTTTTCGGCGGGGTTGGGAGACCCGCGCTGAGTGAGCGTGGGCTGAAGGTCGAACACTGCTTTGGAGGGCCATCGGGCCCGTAGTTGGGCCAGTTGATCGTCCAGTTTCCGGCTGAATCGTCGATACGCCGGGCCGTCGGCGCGGACGGTCATGCCCAGGCTGTCGACCACCAGCCAGAGGCTGTCGCGGCGGCTCAATCGGTTGTGTTTCATGGGCCTGTGCTCCTTTCTCTCCGCTCTCCTCCCTCTACTACGCAGGACACGGCCCGATGGTTCCGGTTCGGTGGAAAAGCCGCATGAGTGCCCATGCAAAGCACGTTTGCGGCCTTCACTAGGTCGACTCGAAATGGTAGAATCGTCGTAGGCGAGTAGCGAAGCGGCAGAAAGACAGAATTGTGGCCGAACATCCGAACAAGCACATTCGACAGGCGTTGAAATACGCGGAAACGCAGGGCTGGACCGTGAGGAAATCTGGTCCGCGTGCTCATGCGTGGGGTGTGATCTATTGCCAGTTCGGACACCGGGAGTGTTGGATGGCCGTCTTCTCGACGCCCAAGAATCCCGAAGGTCATGCGCGGAACATTCGACGAACCGTGGACCGGTGCCCCGGAGAGTAACGGGAGAGCCAGAGATGCCCGACTACCGATTTTCTGTGATCGTACCCGCGTCGGAGATGACGCACGAGCAAATCCTTGATGCCACGGATGCGCTCGGCAACGCCGGTTGCACGGATGCATCGATCCGAGGCCACGCGACCGGCATGGAGTTGCTCTTCGAGCGGACCGCCGATTCGCTGCAGGCGGCAATTTCTTCAGCGATTTTCGACGTCGAACGAGCCGGATACGACGTATCGAAGGTGGAAATGCAGCGAGAATCCTTACCGGCTTAGGAACTGACCGGCTGGATTCACGAGAATTCAGATTCGTCCGCTGGGGGGCACTTAAAAAAGCCCGGCGAAATGGCTGAAATTTCGCCGGGCCTCGGTTCGACTTCATTGGAATCGGTAGGGTACGTCACTCCTTCTTCGGTTCGGGTTTTCTGGGAGCCGCGGGCCGATGAGCCGGGGCCGCGCGGACAGTCACGGCCCCCGGCGGACGGCCCGGAGGATGGATCCGCTT
This sequence comes from uncultured Planctomycetaceae bacterium, assembly GCA_964444795.1. Classification (GTDB taxonomy): domain Bacteria; phylum Planctomycetota; class Planctomycetia; order Pirellulales; family Thermoguttaceae; genus JABMRP01. The sequence continues at coordinate 4,285 of CAYUIQ010000053.1, read as the reverse complement.
CATCCCGCGTGTGAATTCCTCCAAGCTCAGCTTTCGGTCCTTGTTGGTATCCATGCGCACGAACAACTGCTTCGAGTCGGGCATCGCCGGACGCCGCACGGCACCGTGTGGGGGCTGCCTCGACGGGGGTCGTCTCATGGCCGATTGCCGACGATGCGGAGAAGCCGGCCTGCCGTGGGATGATTTCGGGGAATGTGGACACGCTCGGCCGGCCGGACTCTTGGACGGCCCCGATCTGGCCACCGGCGTCTTGGATGGATGATGGCCGGGACCCGGAGGACCGCCGCTGGGGCGATGATGCTGTTTCATCGCTTCGCCGAACTCCCGCTGGCTCAGCTTCTTGTCGCCGTTCTTATCGGCCCGCTGGAGTAAGGCCCGCAGACGCTGCTTCATCGGGGCGGGAAACTCGTCAGCCGTCAGTTGTCCGTCATCGTTGGCGTCGAGGCGCTGGAAAAACGTCTCCGGGCCCCCGCGTTGGGGCCGCTTGTCGTCTTCGGCCGCGGCCATCGTCGGCAACATGACAACCGCTAGGATCGCCGCAAGTCGCTGCAAGGTTCTCTGCATACTCGACTCTCCTTCATCCAGGGTGAATCGCACGTCTTCCTAACTCGTGTAATAGCCAGTGTTTCCGTGCATGTAAAAACGCGGCTTCCGGTCGGGGCGGTATACCGCGACTATTCCGACCCTTCTCTATTCCTGCCAGTCTTCCTAAACTCGCGCGACTGAGGCACGTCATCGACACAATTTCCCGCCGGTCGTGAGGAATCGGGCCGGCGGCGGCGCAAGCGGTCGATCTTGTACGGCTTTCGACATCACTCTATAATCCGCAATCGATCCGTGAGAACCAATCGGCGCCAGCGGCCGTACTGGAGATCACACGAGGGGAAAAAGGGGACAGGTCCAATTTTTCCCGGCTCCGGGCCGTTCCGGCAAATTGGACCTGCCCCCTTTTTCCCGGCAGAACGCGAACATTCCGAACGAAACGAACGCGGCAGGGGATTTTTCGCTCGCTTTTTTGCAGCCGGCAAGCCTAGCCGTTGCGCCGAGCGTTCTCGTCACGGAGCCGTTACGCGAGATGTCGGTCGTGCGTGCCGGTGGGAGAGAGCCGGTTCGGGGAGCGTGGCGGGCAACATCGGTTGGTCTGCCCGCAGAGTCACCTCGCCCGTTAATCCACCACCGCGATAATCGTCACCAGGGGGTCGTGTTGCCTCTGGTCGACAAGGTTGCCCCAGGGCAACTCGTGGGATGCAAGTTCGCCATGCTGTCGTGGAGGAAAGGCCACGGCGGACCGAGAAACAGCCCCGCGGCGGCGTGGAGACGCTGTTACAGGCGTCACATGCGGTCCGGGTGGCGTCTAATCCGGCCGCCGGCGGCGACCGTTTGTGCTCATCTCGTCCGGCCGCCGCGACGATGAAACGACTGCCGACGCACGGCAGGGGAGAACTTTTTCCAACGAAGGCGAACTCGACAACTTTGCGGAAAACGTGTAACGTATAGTTAGACAGAGTGATGCCCGCGTTTTGGGGAGGATCAGTGATGCAGATTTACGGCCCAGTCCATGTCCACGGCACTCAGCCGCTCAGCGCGCCCCATACGGCTCGGGCGGCCAAGCCGACGCCGTCGGCCGATAGCGGCCAGATCCGGGACGAGTTGCAGATATCCGAGGCCGGGCGGCTTGCCGAACAGGCCGGCCAGACCTCCGAAATTCGCCAGGATCGGGTCGATTCGATCCGCCGCCAGATCGCCGAAGGTACCTACGACACGGACGAGAAACTCGAGACCGCGATGCATCGCATGCTGGACGAGATCGGGTAGGCGTCGCCGTCCGCCCGCGGGGATCGCTTTTCATGTCCGAAGACTTCACCCTCCCGGCCGTTCGCGTTACCGCCCCTCCCGCGGAGCGCTTTGCCGAGTTTCTCAAGCGGCGTGGCAAACGGGTCACCCAGCAGCGCCGCCTCATCGTCGAGCAGGTCTACAGCCATCACGACCACTTCGACGCCGATGAGTTGATCTCCCACCTTCAGGAACTCATCGCCCAGCGCAAAGTCAGCCGGCCGACCGTCTACCGCACGCTGGGCGAATTGGTCGAGGCCGGCCTGCTGCGCAAAATGGTCCTCGATGGCCGTAGCGTCTACGAGCACGACTACGGCTACCCCCGCCACGACCATCTCTACTGCCAGATGTGCAACAGCCTGATCGAGTTCCACAGCGACGAGATCGAGCAACTCCGCGACGCCGTGGCCCGGCGCCACGACTTCCAGGTCCTCGGCCATCGGATGTTCGTCACCGGGGTTTGTGCGGCTTGCCGTCAGAGGCAGCAAGAGGGGTAGCTGGGCGGGGTGCCCGAATCAATACCCTTGAGGGAAAAGGCCGCCAGTGATGAACGATCCGAGTCAGCCCACACCCCCGGCAGAAGACACGATTGCATCCGACACCGGCAGTGCGTCGAATGCGCCAACGCCCTTCTCGGAGTTGGCAGCGAAAATCTCGTGCTGTGCCTCCTTCACTGGGTATGTCCTGGGCGGGATGTCGATTGGGTCACCGCTGCTATACGGCCTGCTTCTTGTTGTACACTTCGCTGCCTTCGGGCTCGGGATTCTTGGAATCATCGGCGGTGTTCGGCGCGGGGCGACCGCGACAATCATGATGGCGACGTTAGGCGCCGTCTTGAGCGGACTCCTGCTTGCCCCGGTAGCATGGCCGGCGTTGGCTCGATGAGTTGCCGATCAATGAGTACTGGAAACGAACTCTACACATGCACCTCCGCGCTGCCGCCGAGTGCATCGGGGTACTTCGCCCGAATCGGTTCGATGACCTCGGCGACGAACTCGTCGACCTGCCGGGGCGAACGGCCGATGAATTGCTCCTGGGCCAGTGCCGTGCTCAGGTCCACCGCGGCAAACGCGTCGTCGGACTCCAGACGAGCGATCAAGTCGTTGGCCCCGCCCTGTTCCTTGACCACTTTGCCCGCTTCCTGGCTGTGAACGCGGATCCGCTCGTGCAACTCCTGGCGATCGCCCCCGGCGGAAACGGCGGCCATGAGGATGTTCTCGGTGGCCATGAAGGGTAGTTCGGCGTCGAGATGCTTGGCGATCACCTTGGGATAAACGACCAGCCCGTCGGTCACGTTGTTCAGAAGCAGCAACACGGCATCGGTGGCCAGGAAACCCTGGGGAAGTGTCAGCCGGCGGTTGGCGCTGTCGTCCAAGGTACGTTCGAACCACTGCGTGGCCAGCGTGGCCGCGGCACTGGAGGGCAGGCTCATGACGAACCGGGCCAACGCGCAAACCCGTTCGCTCCGCATCGGATTCCGCTTGTAGGCCATCGCCGAGGATCCGATCTGTGATTTCTCGAACGGCTCCTCCATCTCCTTGCGATGCTGCAAGAGGCGCAAGTCGGTGGCCATTTTGTGGGCGCTTTGGGCAACGCCCGAGAGGGCGTCGAGCACTTGGGCGTCGATCTTCCGCGGGTAGGTCTGCCCGGTTACAGCGTAGCTCTGGTCGAAGCCCATCTTCTGGCGGACCAACTCTTCCAGGCGGCGAACTTTGCCGTGGTTGCCGCCGAAGAGTTCGAGGAAACTCGCCTGGGTGCCGGTCGTGCCCTTGGGACCGCGTGCCCGAAGCGTGTCGAGCCGGTGTTCGATCTCCGCCAGATCGAGCACCAGATCGTACGCCCAGAGGCAAGTCCGCTTGCCGACGGTCGTGGGCTGAGCCGGTTGCAGATGCGTGAACCCGAGGCACGGCAAGTCGCGATATTCGGCGGCGAAACGTCCCAGCCGATCGATCACCGACACCAACCGGTCGCGCACCAGCCGCAGCGAGTCGCGTAACAGCAAGACGTCGGCATTGTCCGTGACGAAGCAACTGGTGGCGCCCAGGTGGATGATCCCGGCCGCGTCGGGACACGCATCGCCGTAAGTATGCACGTGGGCCATCACGTCGTGGCGCAGCTTCTCTTCATATCGCCGGGCGAGTTCAAAGTCGACGTCGTCGACGTGTACACGGAGTTGCTCGATCTGCCCCGGCGTAATCGACAGGCCCAATTCGGCCTCCGCTTCGGCCAGGGCAACCCAAAGCCGGCGCCACGTGCTGAACTTTCGCTGCGGGCTCCAGATCTCGCTCATCTCGGGCGACGAGTATCGGGTAATCAACGGGTTCTGATATTGACTGAGGTCGGTCATGGCTGGGTGGGGGGGTGGTTGGTGATATTGAGTGTTTAGGCCGCCGGAAAAAGTAACATGGGTGCCTGGTGGTCGAGCGCAGCGAGCCCCCAGCCCCGCGTTTTC
>CAYUIQ010000052.1:30458-40140 GCA_964444795.1 uncultured Planctomycetaceae bacterium | reverse complement strand
GGCGAAGACCGCAAAGACCTTTTAAAGAAGGCCTCACGAAAAGTGGACCTTTATCCGCTGCGGTTCCAGAAGCGTCTGAATCGGATGCTCCCTCAAGTAGGGAAAACCGTGTGCAAAGGTCTGAATTCAACCGCCAAGGGCTCGTCGAGCAGCGCGGTCAACCGGGCTACCAAGACCGGGAGGGCCCCACTTACGGGATACGGATATTTCCGGGTCGCTGAGGACGGCAAGCTTTACATGACAACCAAGAGTGAGCATTACCATGCCTCGGTAGGTCACGCCTTTCCGGGGTACGAACTTCTGGAAACGGCGAGGAGTCTCGGCATTCCAAACGCCACGCATAACAACACCAGGGGGTATATCACTCGTAAGCTCGAGCAGGAGCTTGTCAGGGCGGCGGGCCGGTCTTCATCCTACAGGGTATTGAACCTGGAGACAGGGAGCCTGGCGGTTGAAGCGGCCCTGAAGATGGTCCTGGCCCGTTTCTACAGGGCCCAAGCCGATGATCCGGCACCTCCGCACCATGGGAAGATCCCGGTGGTGGTCGTGGTGGGCAGCGACAACGCCGACCTCCAGGCGAACTACCACGGCACGACCATCGTGACGCAGGCAATGCGGGGCATGTGGGGAGGATTACGCTCGAAATTGGAAAAGGGAAGGACCTTGGTTGTCCGATCCGTGCGCCCGAACAGTAAGAGCGATCTGCGTAAAGTGTTCAGGGAGTACGACAAGGGGCCGTATAGGATCGCTGCCTTTTTCCACGAGATCGTGATGATGAATTACGGTGCCGTGCTCCTGACCAAGGATTTTCTCAAACTGGCTTATGAACTCTGCCGGAAAAGCGGTGCGGCAACGGTCGACGATGAGATCCAGTCATGCATGTGGCATCACAGCCTGTTCATGTTCAGGGAATGGGGATTGAGCCCCGATTTCGTCGCCGTGGGAAAAGGATTCCCCGGTGGCGAATACCCGGCTTCCAAGGTGCTGTTCAATGCCGAGTTCGACAACCTTCCGCAATTCGGAGCTTTGGTTACCAACGGGCAGGAGGAGATCGCAAGCCTTGCCTATCTGGTCACCATGGCATGGGCAAGCGCCAACTCCAAGGTGACACGCCGTCTGGGAGACCTTTTTGAAAAAAGGGTCAGACGTATTGCCGGAAACTATAAGAGCACCGTGGCGGGAGTACACGGAAAACGGCACATGGTGGGGATCGCTTTTGAGGACGTGGCACCGGCCAAGAGCTTTGCGGGGTATCTCAATGAACGGGGTGTGGACATCGGCGTTCAGACATACAAGACCGCGGTACCTCCCGTGGCCCTCCTAAAACTACCCCTGACCATGGGGCTTGCCGCTATCGAAGCATTGGTTGAGAAGATCGATCTGGCCCTGGCCGCGTCCCAAGGGAGAAGATTCCCATGAAAACCATACGCTTCGGACTCATCGGCTGTGGCTTGATGGGGCGCGAGTTCGCCAGCGCCGTTGCGCGCTGGTGTCACCTGCCGGAAATGACTTCCAAACCCGAAATCGTCGCCATCTGCGATACGGCACAACATCTCACCGAGTGGTATACGGGCCACTTCGATACGATACGCCAAATCACCGACGATTATCGGCGAGTGCTCGGCAACCCCGACGTTGAAGCGGTCTACGTCGCCGTGCCGCACCACCTGCACGGGGAGATCTACCGTGCCGCGATCGAGGCCGGTAAGCATCTGATGGGCGAGAAACCGTTCGGGATCGACTTGCCCGCCAACGAGGCGATTCTCGATCGGCTGACGCGCCATGCCAACGTCTTCGCCCGGTGTTCCTCGGAGTTTCCGTTCCTTCCCGCGCTGCAGCGGATCGGACGGATGATTGAAGAGGATGCGCTGGGCCGAATTATCGAGGTGGAAGCCGGTCTCCTCCACTCAAGCGACCTGGACCCCAGCAAGCCAATCAACTGGAAGCGGAAGATCGAGTTCAACGGTCGATACGGCTGTTTGGGCGATTTGGGAATGCACGTCTGTCACATTCCCTTCCGTGCCGGCTGGGTCCCCCGGAGCGTCCGCGCCATTCTCTCGAATCTTGTCGAGCGGCGCCCGGACGGCCAGGGCAAGCTGGTTCCCTGCGAGACCTGGGACAACGCCACGTTGCTCTGCGACGCCGTCGATCCCAAGACGGGGCACGCGTTCCCGATGACGCTCAAGACACAGCGCGTGGCTCCCGGCGAGAAAAACACGCTCTATCTGAAGATCCTCGGCACGCGAACCTCCGTCTCCTTCTCCACCAAGAATCCCAAACGGCTCGGGATCCTCCAGTACGACGGCGGCGAGCAGATCTGGGGCCAACTGGACATGGGCCACGAGACGGCCTTTCCGGCGGTGACCGGCGGGATCTTCGAGTTTGGCTTTTCCGACGCTATCTTGCAGATGTGGGCTGCCTTCCTTCACGAACTGGAGCACCAAGCGCCGATCAGCAAATTCGCCGGCTGTGCAACGCCGGAAGAAACCGCCCTGAGCCACCGGCTCTTCACCGCTGCCCTGGAGTCGCATGAGAACTCAAGCACGGTGGAAGTGTAGCGTCCCGCATCACCCGTATTGCGGTATCTTCATGTTCTCGCCGTCCTTCAAGGCCGACTGATGAGCGACGATGCCGGCGACCGTCATGTTCAGCGACATGGCGATGTCCACATACGGATCGCGGTCTTCGAGGATGGCCGTGACAAACTCGTTCATCAACGGGCCATGGGAACCGCCATGGCCACCCGTCGGGACGCCGGGCGGAAGGGGCGGAAGGGAGAGGTCGGCCGGCTTCGGTCCGTCGCCGGTGTACGCCATTCCGTCCATCGTCCCGCGCTGGCCGCGTACTCGGCCTGTCTCGCCGCTGGAGCCTTTGATGTCCCAAGCGCCGACCATGCGCGCCATCCCGCCTTCACTCGTCCGAAATAGCGCGATCTCGGTGCCGAACGGATTCTTCCACGGGTTGTTCTCCGGCTGCAAGTGGCCGATGATGCTGGGCATCCCCATGCACGACACTTCGGTGAAGCTGCCGCCGGTGACGGTCACGTAGTAGGCGTCCGCATGCGTCGGATACCACATCGGCGGAAGCCCCACCCGCCAATCGCGGAACGACGCGATGGGTGTCGCCATGTAGTGGTAGTACTCCCCCTCGGTATAAATGAGTTTTCCGAATCCGCCCGCCTTGTAGATCTGGCGCATCGCGTGGCAGTCTTGATGGCAGGCGCTCGTCTCGAACATCATGTACTTCAGGCCGGTCGACTTGACGGTCTCGTACAGCGTCTGGGCTTCTTCGAGGTCACCCCAAACGGCCGGCACGCAACAACCGACGTGCTTGCCGCGCTTGAGAACGTCGACGGCCTGTTTACCGTGGCTGGGGGCGTCGGTTCCCAGGAAGATGGCCTCGATCGTGTCGTCCCCCAGCATCTCTTCCAGCGAAGGATATGTCTTCTCGCACCGGCAGGCTTTGGCCAGCGCCTGGCACCGGCTGGGAATCAGGTCGCTCACCGCCGCCACGGTGACGTTGGGGTGGTTCTGGAACCCAAAATGCGCGCTCATTTGGCAGACGCCGTGGCCGACAAGGCCCAAGCGAATCTTCCGATCGGAGACGGGCTGCCAGACTCCCTTGGGACGTTCCGCCGTCTTCACGCCCTCGGCACCCAGGATGTTCTCGCCGGGAGCTTGGGCCCCGGCTTGGGAGGCCAATGGGCCGGCTGCCATTGCGCCGAGCGAACCGAGGCCCACGTTCCGCATGAAGGATCGTCGTGAGGTGGGGTTGTTCATGGTAGGTGCCTTTGAAACAAGTGATAGGTGTATTGGAACCGGTCCTGTATCGGGGTGAAAGTGTGGACGACTATCGCCTTTATAACCGCGGGCGCCTCAACAAAGCTAGGCAATTTTGCGCAGAATACCTGTAATTCTGCGCACCAAGCCTACAGAGGCCTGCAGCGGCGGCGGTACTGGGACAGCGTTTCGCCCACTTCCCGACGGAAGATTCTGCTCAGGTAGCTGAGGCTGTTGAAGCCGGCATCCTCGGCGACCCTCGCCACCGAAATATTGGTCTCCACCAACAACTGCTTCGCCCAACCCAGGCGCACCCGTTGAATTTCCGAGCGGATCGATCGGCCCAAACTTTGCTTGAAACGGATTTCCAGCGCGCGGCGCGAAAGGACGAGTTGCTCGACGACGTCATCGACCCCGATCGGTGCCCTCGCATTCTCGCGGATATAACGCAGCGCAGCCGCCACTTCCTGGTCCTCCACGGCCACCACGTCGGTGGATTGTCGGGCAACCACCCAAAGCGGCTCGACCTTAATCAGTTTCGGCTTTCTCTTGCGACGGAACATCAGGGCGTCGAGCAATTCCGCGGCCCGGTAGCCGCCCTGCTCGGCGTTGAGCGCGACGCTCGACAGCGGCGGGTTCGACAGTTCGCATACGAGTTGATCGTCATCCACGCCCACCACTGCGACGTCGTCGGGTACGGGCATTTCCCCGAGCTGGCGCACTCGACGGCGGCGCTGGATTTCGACAGCACCGGCTCGAACGATTACATCGAGGCGGGCTGGATCGGGCATTACACCTCGGCTGGTGCAAACGACGCCACGGTCTCGATGTGGATCAACGCCAGGGCACTCGATGATCGCCGGTTGTTTGGACCACCGGCGCCAATGCGAGCAACCCGGCACTTTGGGCCGACGGGGTTTCTCACGCGATCTTCGAGGGTCTGACGGGATTCAGCAGCATTTCCGCCACGGTGAACAGCGGAGGAACCGCGGCCACGTTGTCCGGCATTCAGATCGTCGAGCATGCCGCCTCGGCCGTTCCCGAGCCGTCCGCCATGGTACTGCTGGGCATCGGGTCGGTTGGGTTGATCGGATTCGGCCGGAGACGGCGCAAAATGTCCGGGCGGAGCCTTTGATCGGACGGAGTGGACAAGGAGGCGAGTGACGTGTCAGAACGGTTATCGAGCCGCGTCCGGGCGATGATCGCCCTGGCCGCGATGGCCTTGACCGCTGCGGGTTGCGGCGGCGGGAGCGACTTGTCGTTGGTGCCCGTCGAGGGATCGGTCACCTACCAGGGCAAGCCGCTGTCGCACGGAAACGTGGTGTTCAAGCCGGGGGAGACGACGCCCGGCCCGCAGGCCGTCGGCCAGATCCAGCCGGACGGCTCTTTCCGGATGAAGACCGCCGGACAGGCCGGCGTGGCGGCCGGGTGCGAGTTCGTCGTGACCGTTCACTGCCGCCAGGAGCCGACCCCCGAACAAGCCCGCGACATGACCTTCATCCCGAAATCGCTAATCCCCGAGAAGTACTCCAAGGAAGACCAAACGCCGTTGCGTTTCGAGGCAAAGGAGAGTAGCCATGAGTACCCGATCGAGCTGGAGTAGCGGACGGGCACGGGGTTTCACGTTGGTGGAACTCTTGGTGGTCATCGCCATCATCGGCATCCTGATCGGGCTGCTGTTGCCGGCCGTGCAGGCGGTTCGCGCGGCGGCTCGGCGAATGCAGTGCAGCAACAATCTCAAGCAAATCGGCTTGGCCACGCTGAACTACGAGAACCAGTTCCGGTGTTACCCGATCAGCATCAGCCACTACAACGAAGGGGGCGTGGAGGGTAACGGGATGAGTTGGATGTTGGGCATCCTGCCGAACATCGAGCAGGCAGCCGTCCTCGACTCGCTGAACCTCAGCGGCAACGCCTTTCCAACGGGCGAGGGCATTTTCAATCCCGAGAATCATGAGATCATCAAGAGGCCGATCGAGACCTATCGGTGCCCCAGTGACTCGGCGAAGAACAGGGTGAAAACGAACGTCTGGCAGGCCGTGCCCAGCAATCTGCCCCTGGCGGTGACCAGCTACTCCGGCGTGTTGGGACCGCACAACCTGGGCAACACCTCGATTTTCGGCGGCGAACCCGATTGCCACAACTTCTCTATCTACGGTCATAAGGAGTGCTTGGGCACGTTCTGGCGGCATAGCCACATGTCGCCCGTCACGATAGCCAGCATCCGTGACGGCACGAGCAACACGATCATCATTGGCGAGGTGCTCCCCGACTACGACGACTTCAAGCAATGGGCGCTGGGCAACGGCACCTGGGCCTCCACCCACGCGCCGATCAACTACCAAGCGCCCGAGCCGGTGAACGCCTGGGACTGGTCGAACCAGATGGGTTTCCGCAGCCGGCACCCCGGCGGCGCCCAGTTCGCCTGGGGCGACGGACACGTCAGCTTCCTCACCGAAGCGATCGACACCACCGTCTATCGCGGCCTGAGCACGCGGGCGGGCGGGGAAATCGTCAACCAGCCGTAGCCCCTTTTCACACCGGCATCGTCTGGCCGGCATCCAGTACGCCCTGGGCGACCTGCAAGCAGACGCGACACCAAAACCGAGAAGTAGAGGTTTCGAGCATGCACAGGGTTATTTCCATCGCCGTCGCGATCGCGCTGTTCGCCGGCGCGGCGACGCTCCGGGCGGACACAGCGCCAAGCGAAGGAGCAACGGCTGGGCCTCCGAACAGCGCGGTCATCCTCTTCGACGGTGCCGACACATCGGCGTGGATGCAGCACAAGAGCATGAGGATTCCGACCGAGGACGAAATGAAGAGCCCGCCGCCGTGCCACTACAGAATCGTGGACGGTGCCCTGGAGGTCAACGATCCGGGGCACCTGATTACCAAGCAGCGATTCGGCGACTTCCGGTTGCACGTCGAGGTCCGACTCCCCGGCGAGGAGGGCGTCAATAGCGGAATCTGGACGCATTACCGCTACTGCACGGAGATACGCGGACGCAATGAGAAAGGGGCCAAGTACCGCCTCGGCGCGATCTACGGCCTCAAGGCCCCCGACGTTGATGCCAGCAAACCCGCGAGGACCTGGCAGACGCTGGAGATCACCTTCCGAAACGCCCGTTTCGATGCCCGCGGCGCGAAAACCGAAAACGCCCGGATCACGGTGCTGCTCAACGGCGTAAAGATCCACGACGATGTCTCGATCGAGAGCCGGTGCCCGACCCTCCAAGAGCCCGAGGGACCGGCGCCGGGGCCGATCGTGCTGGAAAACCACGGAAGCCAAGGCCGAGTGCGATTCCGAAACATCTGGATTGTCCCGATGTAACGGCAGAGGAGTTTGAAAAACCCGCGAGGATCTTCGTGAAATTGTTGACTTTGCCCACAAGTGGGCGGTAGGCTCAGTACTGCTATTTCAAGGGGCTTTGTATGGATGATCCGAAAGACCTTGGCAAGCCACCGCAATTACGGTGCGACTGTAGTTCGCGCAAAAGGAGAGAATCGACATGTGCAAGGAACAGATATCCCGCCGCGGGTTTCTGGCCGGATCGGTGGCGGCGGCCGCCACGGTGCAAATCGTGCCCAGGCACGTTCTTGGCGGTCCGGGCCAAACAGCGCCCAGCGACATGATCACCAGCGCGAATATCGGCATGGGCGGGCCCGCCCAGAACGTGAAGTGCGATAAACTGCTCGCAATCTGCGACGTGCGCAAGGACAAGCTGCGGGGCGGGATGCCGGGAAAAACGCCCGCCGACGGCGTGGATCGCTACCTCGATTTCCGCGATGTCCTCGACCGGGACGACATTGATGCCGTCGCCGTGGGTTCCACGGAAACCTGGCATGCGATCCATATCGTTCAGTCGATGAAAGCGGGCAAGGACGTGTACGGCGAGAAGCCCATGAGCATGACAATCCGCGAGGCGGCGGCCATCCGCGACACGGCCCGGCGCTACGGACGCGTGTTCCAGCACGGAACTCAGCGGACCTCGTCCGGCACGTGCCAGTATGCCCGACACCTGGTCGAGGAAGGGAAGATCGGCAAGGTGGTCGCCGCCGGTGTGGGCGACTGCAATCATGGCACGCTGGCCCTGCCCGGGCCGTGCTCGCTGCCCGCCGAGCCGATGTCGCCCAACATGCTCGACTGGGACCTGTGGGTCGGGCCTTCGCCCTGGCGGCCGTTCCACAGCTTCTCCATGAAAGGCGTTCTTGCGTGGATGATCTACGAGGATTTCGGCCGCAGTTGGCCAAACGGCGGCGCCGTCCATCCCAACGACGCGGCGCGGTATATCCTGGGGTATGAGCATGAAAGCCCGGTCGAGATCGTTCCGGCCGACGGCAAGGAGTACAAGAGCGTTACCACCTGGAAATACGCCGATGGCACCTATCTTCAAGTTGGATTCGAGGGGCTCCCCATTCCCGAGGAAGTGCGGAAGAAGCTTCCCAGCCGCGGCGCCAATTACGGGGGACCATTTGTCATCATCGGGACGGAGGGCAAGCTCGTCCTCGATGTTGGTCGCATGATCTGGACCGATCCCCCGGATCTCGCGCATGGACTTTCGAATTTCAAACCGCCGCACCAAGGCGGACACCACGTAGAGTGGCGTAACTGCATCCGCACGCGCAACAAACCCATTTGTAACGAAGACGCGGCGTACCAGACCGAGTTCCTCTGTCACAGTTCGGAAATCGCCCAGAGGCTCAAGCGTCCCCTGAAGTGGGATCCGGTGAAGGAAGAGTTCATCGGCGACGAGGAGGCAAACCGGCTGACGTACAGGACGTTCAGAAGCCCCTGGCGCCTGTAGCAAATTGTCCGCGGTCGCTTCCACTTGCCGAAAGAGAGGACGAGAGCGTGGGCGAGAAGACAATCCGATTGGGCGTGGTCGGGATGGGCCCGGCCAACATGGCGTCCACCTTGGCCCTCTTGGCGGACGTGCCCGATCTGCGCTATCGCATCACGGCGATCTGCGGTCTCGGTTCCGACCTGATGGCTCAGTGTGCCCGTGACTTCGGCATCCCCTTTTGGACGACCGACTACCAGGAGGTGGTCGCCCGCGACGACGTCGACGTGGTCTGCGTGTTCACGCCGGACGCCCTGCACGCCGAACACTGCGTCGCCGCATTGGAAAACGGCAAACACGTCGTATGCACCAAGCCAATGGTCACCCGGCTGGACGACGCCCGAAGACTCGTCGATCTGGTGCGCCGGACGAAACGGAAGTTTCTGGTCGGCCAGACGATGCGATTCGATCGGCAGTTCATCGAGGCCCGCAGGCTCTTCGACGAAGGCCGGCTCGGCGAACTGATCGCCCTGGAGGCCTACTACGTGCATGACATGCGTCCCGTTTTCGAACTGACCCCGTGGCGGCTGACGATGCCGCAGGACTTCATGTTCGGGGGCTGCGCGCACAGCTTCGACGTGATTCGTGCCTTCGGCGGCGACATCCAGCGGGTCCACGCAATCGCCAACCAGGGCAACCTGACCGAGGATTATCCACGGCAAGACAACTTCTTCATCAACGTCGAGTTCGCCTCCGGCGTGATCGGCCGGGTTTCGGGGCTGTACGGCGTGGTCGAGCCGCCCACGCCGATGATGCAGTTTGGCATCTTCGGCACCAAGGGCAGCCTCCAGTCGGAATTCACCGACAATCGGCCGGGAGAAGTCCGCGTCGTGCTGGACCTGCCCGGCGGACTCGAGAAAACTGCGACGCCTTTCGAGGCCGAGCGCGACAAGAGCGTTTACGGCCACGGCGCGGCGGTCATCGGCTACATGCGCTATTTCCAGCAGTGCCTCGACGAGGACCGCGAGCCTTCGCCCGGCGTGCTGGACGGTGCCAAGTCGATCGCCGCGGGCGTGGCCGCATGGGAGTCGATTCGCACGGGCAAATCGGTCGAGGTGTTCA
>CAYUIQ010000052.1:0-30448 GCA_964444795.1 uncultured Planctomycetaceae bacterium | reverse complement strand
GGTTTCTGAGGAGTCCGTGTGCCCGGTATGCAAGCAGCAAGGTTTTCCGTATCCAACCCGCAATCACTCTGACCTATAAACAACTGGAGCAGCCATGAACCGCGGTCCAATCACCTTAACTGCCTTGCTTGCTCTCTTGCTGCCGCCGGTGCCCGCGTATGCCGAGGATCGGCCGGGTGTAACGATTCCACGGGAAGACCTTGAGAAGATCCGAAAGGCGGCGCCGGTCGAAGCACTCGCGACGCCGAAGAACCCCCGCAAGCTCCTCGTGTTCTCCCGGATCACCGGTTTCCCGCACAAGTCCGTGCCGTGGGGTGCGGCGGCACTTCGAGTCATCGGCGAGAAGAGTGGTGCGTACACGGCCGTGCTCAGCGACGATCCGGCGATGTTCGACAAGGACAAACTGAGCCAGTTCGACGCCGTGGCGTTCAACAACAACTGCGGCAATCCGGTGCAAGACGCGCAACGCCGCAAGAACCTTCTGGAGTTCGTCGCCGGCGGGCGGGGCTTGGTGGGCATCCATTGCGCCGCCCACATCGACTGGGCCGAGTTCATCGAAGTGCTGGGTGGGTGGTCCGTAAATCATCCCTGGAACGCGGGTAGCACGATCACCCTGAGGATCGAAGAACCGTCGCATCCCTTGGTGAAGATGTTCGGCGGCCCGACGTATCGACACACCGACGAGATCTTCCAATTCGACCGCTATTCCCGCGACCGGCAACGCGTTCTGATTAGCATCGACACGAAACAGACCAACATGAACGTACCGGGCATCTTCCGCAAAGACGGCGATTTCGGCCTGGCTTGGATCCGCAGTCACGGCAAGGGTCGGGTGTTCTACACCGAGTTTGGCCACCAGGAGGACGTCTACTGGCGTCCCGCAATCCTGGAGCACTATCTGGCCGGCATCCAGTACGCGCTGGGCGACCTGCAAGCAGACGCGACACCCAACCCCAAGAAGTAGCAGTCCTTCCCGTAACCCCCATCCGCCAGTCCTGGGCCGATCGGATCATAAGTTATTACGGATAGGCATCTTAGGGAAATTACGTCTTTTTGCTTGACCTCTCGCGAGGTTTAGTTCAGAATGCGGGGTGGAAATCGTGGCAGGAACGTCGCTGCCTTTTGATTCACTTTCGGCCGACGCGGCCGAAAGCCCTTGGAGCGGATGTCATGGCTAGGCACTCCCGAAAGACCCCACACCAACGGCCCGTACGACTTGTCGACGTGGCCGAGACGGCTGGCGTTTCTCGCTGGGTCGCCGGACACGTGATCAATGGCTGTGACGGCAACTCGCGGGCCAGCGCTGAAACGGAAGAGCGGATTCGTGAAGTTGCCCGAAAGCTGGGGTATCGTCCCAATCCGACCGCCCGGCTGTTGCGAGGCAAACGATCGCATACGTTCGGGGTCCTGGTCGCTTCGGCCGGCGATCCGTTGCGATCCTTCCTGGTGCAGTATCTCGACGTCGAGGCCGTGAAGGTCGGCTGTCAGACGCTGATCGGCAACACGATCGGCAACACGGACATTGGGGCCGATCAGTTCGAGCACCACGTCGAGGAGTTCGCTCGCCGCGGCGTCGACGGGATGGTTTGCGCCGTGCATCATTGGTTCGGAGGCGACCGGGAGAAACTCTTGGCCCGGCATCCCCATACGGTTTTCTATGAGGATCCCGGCATCGCCGGGGCCACGTACGTGACCGTCGACCGTGCCGAGGCCGTGCGACTTGCCGTGCGCCATCTTCTCACCCGGCGGCGGCGACGGATCGGTCTGGCGGTGATGACGTTATCGCGTCCGGCGCATCGAGAGCGGCTGCGTGGATACGAGGAGGAATTGCAGACGCATGGCTTGCCGGTCGAGGCGGGGCTGGTGTTCGACGCCGAGCCCCATGGTTTGGCGTTTGCCCGGTGCAACGAGGTATCCGGCCAGTGGGAGTTTCCCGTCGAAACGGTGGAGAAGTCGATCGACGCCCTGGTATGCCAACAGGGTGCCGACGCGATCGTGGCCCACGACGACTTCTGGGCGGCGATGTTGATTAAGCGGATGCGAGCCCGGGGGATCCGCGTGCCGCAAGACGTGGCCGTGGTGGGGTATCTGAACCACTACCTGGCCGATTGGACCGATCCCGCGCTGACGACCGTCGACCTGCGCCACTGGGAAGCGTCCCGGCGGTTGGTCGAGTTGTTGGAGAGGATGATTGTCGAGGGCCCGCTACCCGAGGAGGAACGGACGGTGAGAATCACACCGAGATTGATTGTACGCCAGTCGGCGTAACACATGGCAACGAAGAAACGGTACGTTTATATCCCAACTTGCTCAAGGAGAGTCGAAATGAAGTCACATCACAAGAGACTGCTTCTGCTGGCGATTGCCAGCCTGCTTTTCACCACGGTGACCGCGGAAGCCAGCTTGCTCGGCTTGTACCAATTTGAAGATGCCTCGGGCACCGTCGGCAGTTCGATTGCCGACACCAGCGGCAACCTTCGCCATGGCGCCGTGGTCGGCGCCGACATTTCGTTGGCAGCGGGTCAGACCGGCTACGGCAACGCCGGTGGATTCGGATCGGGGCGCGTTCTGGCGAACCTGATCGGGGCGGGAACCACGGTCGACGACTTCGCCGTCGCTTTCTGGATGCAAGCCAACAATAACAGCCAGAGCCAGACGTACCTCACGGGGCGTGAGATCGGCGGCGTTCCACAACTCGCGGTCATCTATGAGTACGTCAACGACCGGGCCGAATTGTTTCGAAACGGGACCGGCCCCGATACCCGGCCCGGCTCTCAAGTCCCGGTTGCCGACACCGCCTGGCATCACGTTGTCTACACCCGCACCGGAACGGATTACGACTATTACCTCGACGGCGCGAAGACGGATATTGGTACGCTGAGCGGGCCGATCAGCGTCGTAACGAATCTGTCCATCGGTTCCGCGGCGAACGGAGCTGGGATTTTCAACGGCCAGTTGGACGACGTAGCCTGGTTTGGCAACGGCCTGGACCAGACACAAGTCAACACGATCATGGGCGGCGACTTCTCGGCATTCACGGTCGAACCGCCGCCTTCGGCGGATGCGCCGGGACCGCTTGGGCCACGGATCGTGGCGGATAGTTACACGTATCCCGCCGCCGTTCCCGGTTCTGGGGGAAACTACGCCGACCCGGGCCTGACGAAGTTGACGGACGAATTGGGCCCGATCCATTCGGTGTGGCCAAGTGCCACCGACATCGGACCGCTGGCGGGCTGGCTCAACAGCGACATGAGCACCACCTTCAACTTCGCTACCGAGAAAACGATCGACACGGTCGTCGCCTACCTTGCCGACAGCGAAAACACCGCGGGGGTTGGTCTGCCAACGACGATCAACCTCAGCACGACCGACGGTTACAGCCAGGACTTCGTGGTGATCAATCCCTCGGGCTCCGGATCGACGGTACCGCTGGCCATGTCGGGACTGGGCCTCACGACCGACAATATCACGCTTACCGTGACGCGGGGCCACGAGTGGACCATGGCAACGGAAGTCGAGTTCCACGGCACGGGTATCCAGATTCCTTACACCTACGCTTACGATCAAGAGACGGTCTCCAACGTAACATTGGCTGGCAACAGCGGCACCACCGGCGGCACGGAATACACCGCGCCGGAGCGACTCAACGACGGGCGCGTCTCGCTCAGCGGTGAGGCTGGTGTGTATGCGTGGGAAGCGGGCAAAGACGGTGTGATCTACGGGCTCAACGGCACCGCGTTTGCCCAGCCGGGGATGACCCTCGATCTGGGCAGCGAGCAGGCGCTCGAGGCGTTGGAGATCACGTATTTCGTTCGGCCGGCTTCCGGCGTGCAGGCGCCCAGTTCGCTCGATATCACGATCGACGGCGATCCGCTGCCGCAATTCACCGATTTCTCCAACGAAATCCCCGGCGGCAACAACTTCAGCGCGAACCATACGGCCACGATCGATCTGACCGGTTTGAGTGGCCAGTTGTTGCACTTGGATTTTCGCAACGCGACCGGTACCCAAGGGGGCATCGGTTTCTGGACCGGTCTGACCGAAATCCAAGTCTTTACCCCGGCAACCGTTCCCGAGCCGGGTACCTGGACCCTGATGCTTCTCGGCTCACTAGGAATGCTCTTTGCCGTACGGAGACGGCGCGGGAGATAATCATGCGGCCGACAACGGAGGTGCGCAAAACCCGTGGGTTCACGCTGGTGGAGCTTCTGGTCGTGATCGCCATCATCGGCATCTTGATCGGGTTACTGCTGCCGGCGGTGCAGGCGGTGCGCGAGGCGGCCAGACGGCTCCAGTGCAGCAACAACGTCAAGCAGATCGGGCTGGGGCTGCACAACTACCACGGCGCCCACCAGAAGTTCCCGATCGGGGCGACCACCATCCATGTGTATCCCCGTTCCTGGAGGACCGGGTATGGTGTCTCTTGGCTGTTGACCATTCTGCCCTACCTGGAGCAGAACGCCGTTTACGACAAGACCAACACCAGTTGCCCGGATGCCGGCGATTTGGACTACAGCGCCGAGAACAAGGACGTGCTCGGAGACTTCGCCCCGCCCGTCTACACGTGCCCGTCTTCGAGCATGGAGCGGTTCTCGTTTCTGGGGACCTCGAAGGTGAATGTGTTTCTGTCCAATTTCACGGGCATCGCGGGAGCCGATGGCGAAGATCCGTCCAACCGCTTCGCCGGAAACAACAACCATGCGTTCAACGGCGTGTTGTATGCCAATAGCTCGGTGCGGATCGAGGACATCACCGACGGCACGACCAACGTCATCATGGTTGGCGAGCAGTCGGACTTCAGCCTCGACGCCACGGGCCGAAACGCCGATTGCCGAGCCGGCGGTCCGCATGGCGCCTGGCTGGGAACGATGAAGTTCAAGCAAGAGGACCTGGGCAGCCCGCTTAACAACCGGGTCTTCAACACGACGACCATCGGCCGTCCGTTGGGCACGCGAACCTGCGATTACATCGCCAACTACACGCCCCCACACTGGGTCGGCGTGGTCACGAACCTGGATAATCGAACGCCTATCGTATCGGCCCATCCAGGAGGCGCGCATCTGCTGTTCGCCGACGGTTCGATCCACTTTCTCAGCGAGAGCATCGAGTTTCGGCTGTTCCAACTCCTGGCAATCCGCGACAGCGGACAGACGAAAGATTGGGAATGAGAAAACGGAATCGCGGATCGAAGAATGCCCTGCTGGCTCTGCTGGGAATGCTCGCCGTGTCGGCCGGCTGCGGCGGATCGGAACTTTCGCTGGGTAAAGTTACCGGCACCGTCACGTTCAAGGACGGCCAACCGGTGACCGAAGGAACAGTCATCTTCCAGCCCGAGAAGGGTCCGTCCGCGGCCGGTGCCCTGGATGCCGAGGGCCGCTATACCCTGACCACGCAGACGCCTGGCGATGGGGCCGTGATGGGCAAGCATCGGGTATCCGTCGTGCCGCCCACCGCCGGCGCTGTCCTAAAACCCGGTGAACTACCGACCGAAGCCCCCCCGGAGCGAACCGGACGCGAAATCCCGGCCAAGGTCCAGAACCCCAAGACGAGCGACTTGTCGGCCGAAGTAGGGCCGGACGACAACGTGTTCGACTTCGAATTGTGATGGTCTTCTGTACTGGACACCGAACACTGAACATTAGAGCGAGAACGGCCATTCAGATGCGGTTCAAGAGGATCGTCGCGTTTTCGTTTGCCCTGCTGTTTTCGGCAGGGCTTCTTGCCGATGCACAGTCGGACGGAGCGGACGGGCTCGACGGAATCCCGTCACGGACGGCATTGCCTCCACTGGTCGTCGCGGGACCGACCAAAGCCACTGGCTTGGAAGCCTACACGTTGCGCGAGGTCGAGCGCGTCATGCGTGAGCAGTTGGACACGTCTATTGAGGCTCAAGACGCCGACAGCACCAGCGCAACACCGGTAAAGAACACGATCGTGATCGGCACGGCAAAGAACAACCCTGCGATCAAGCAACTCATCGCGGATGGCTTTGTGGAGGCTGAACCACACAGGGAGGGATACGCGCTGCGGTGCGCGCCACACCCACGGGATCCGGCGGTGTGGCTGCTCGCCATTGCGGGAGCCGACAGTCGGGGCGCATTGTACGGGCTGCGAGACCTGGAACACTACGAACTAGAACATTTTTCGATCAAACAAGGGCGGCTGGCGGCCGAACCTTTCACCCGACGAGACTATCCGCGGATCGAATATCGCGGGCATTGGGTGTGGGGCTGCAACATGCCCGACAAGAAGGCGTGGCTGGAGAACATGAGCCGTTGGAAGCTCAACGAGTGGATCGAGTGGGACAACTTCCCGCCTGAAAAGGCAAAAGAGTACGTCGACTTCGCTCACGAACGTGGCATTCGGGTAATCTGGGGATTTGGGTGGGGTTGGAACCCGGACTGGAATTTCGAGATCCCTCCGCAGTTCGACCACGGCAAGGGGCGCGGAGTACAGATGTGCGGCAGCAGCCAGTTCAACAAAGATTTTTTCAAGCGGGAGATCCTCCGCAAGATACGCGAGGACTATGCCCCCAGCGGCGCCGACGGCATCTATTTCCAGGCATTCACCGAAGTGCCCAAGTGCGAGTGCGAGCAATGCGCCCGCAAGAGCAAAGGCCGGATCATGCTGGAGTTCGTCAACCCAATCGTCGACTCGATCAAGAAGGAGTTTCCCGACCTCTGGATATCGTGCGGCGTCCATGCCAACCTGGGCCGATACGACGAGTTGAAAGAGTTGGACGCCCGCTGCAACATCCTCTGGGAGAATTGCGATTCCGGTACGAGTATCCGCGGAGAGGGTGAGGACTTCGGATACATCTACAAGCGGCTTCCCTACGGCCACGGCTTCAGCAAGACCTGTCCGGCCGATCCGCCCTACACCGAAGAATCGCTCCAGGCGTGGATGCAGGGCAACGCATCGCGTTATCGGCTGCCGGGCGATATCGAGACGCACCGCGGATTCATGGCCGGCCTGCAACAGTGGGGGCGCAACTTCCTCGGCACAGCATCGGCGAACAAACACGCCTCGGTGGTGGCCGATCACTCGGTGTTCTGCCGCCGCACGCCCTTCATGCACGTCGCCTTGGCCGAGGCCCAGTGGAATCCCGATCTGGACACCAACCTCACGGTCGACGCCTTGCTCGAGTCGCTCGGCCTCAAGAGCGAAGTGGACCGTCGCACCGAAGCTCGCATCGAAGTCGCCTCCGTGCGGCACGAGGCCGTCGGCAAGCCGGTAGCCCTGGCGACAAAATACGCGCGGCAATACTCCGGCGGCGGCAACAAGGGGCTGACCGATGGCCGGCGGGCCGCCGAAGCGACGCCCGGTGATCCGGCCTGGCAAGGGTACGAAGGTCCCGACATGGAAGCGGTCGTTGATCTGGGCGAGGTGACTGCGATTCGCGCGATTTCCTCGGGCTACTTGCATTGCATCGGGCCGGCCGTGTTCCTGCCCCGTGAAGTGGAATACGCGATTTCAGACAACGGCAAAGAGTTCCGCGCCGTGGCCACGGTACGCAACAAAGTGCCCGAGAACAGCAATAAGGTGTTTCGCGGGGAATTCACGATCGAAGCGCTGGATCTCGATGCTCGTTTCGTGCGCGTGCGGGCAAAGAGCGTCGGTGTGGTTCCCGACTGGCATCCGGCACACGGCAGAAAAGCCTGGCTGTTCGTCGACGAAATCGTGGTGAACCCGGCTGCAACCGTGAAGTGATCTGTTAACAGAACAAGAGAGAAATGAGGAACCTCGCGATGGAACACCGTCCAGCAAGCGGAAGCCGGTCCTGTACTGTGTATAAAACCCCCTACCGTTTCTCTGGTGTGTGTCGTGCATGGTGCGTAGTCGCCTTTCTCATTTTGGTCTTTGCGGTCGCGGCGCTGTCGGCGGCGACGACGGCCCGGGCGGCTGACAAGCGTCCGAACTTGGTCTTCTCCTGTGCTGCCGACAACGACCTCTACCGCGTGATGACCGCCGGCGAGGTGGAGTATCCTCGGCACGAAAACGCGGCCGACGCGGTTCAGGCCGCCACGCAAGGGGCCGGCGTGTTGATCCTCGCCGACGGTTACCCAAGGCAGCCCACGCCCGTCGACGAAGCGATCTTCAAACAAGCGGCGGCGAAGCAGTTGCGGCTCTTCGCCGAGTACCCCGCCATGCTGCCGGGTGTCGAGGTCGGTCGGCCGGTCAGCACGCACATCGAGCGGGCGGTGGTGGCCTCCGATCTCTTTGGCGACGATCTGAAGCAGTTGCGAATCGTCTCGATCAACGGGCTGCACTATCTGCCGGTACGGGCTCAGCGATCGCACATCGTGGCGGCGCGAGTGGCCGGCTTCGACCATGCGGTTTACGGCCTGCCCGAGAAAACCGCTCCCATCCTCTTCGAGATGCCCCAGGGCAACGTGTTGGTGGCCACCACGAACCTGAGCCGTTTTGTTACCGGTCGCTACGCACCACGGGATTCCTGGCAAACCATCTGGTCGGGGATCCTCTCGTGGCTTGCCCCCGAGTCCCAAATCGCGCCGCTGAAGTGGACGCCGACCGTTCGGGCAACGTATGCGCGCGACGAGAAGTTGCCCGCGGATTACGAGAAGCAGGCGATCCAGCGCGGCATCGAGTGGTATCGCAAGTCGAAGATGATCATCCACCCGTCGGTTGCGAAACAGGTTGCCGGCCAGAATTGGGTCGAGTCGCTACCGGCCGACGCGCCCACCGGCGACGGCACGCTGGGTAGTATGGAGGCGGTGATCTCGGTCATTCATCAGGACGGATCGCAACGGATCAGTTCGGTGCAGCGCGGCGATTGTATCTGCGAGACGGCCATGGCGCTGGCCTTTGGCGGTCAAGTATTGAAGCAAGAGGAAGACGGCCAGATCGCCCGGAATCTGCTCGACTATTACTTGCTGCGATCCGACGCCAGAAAGAGGGAACGCGGTGATCCCGAGCACGGTGCTTACGGCCTGATCGCATGGGGGATCACCACGCCGGCTTGGTACAAAGCCAACTACGGCGACGACAACGCCCGGCAGATGATGGGCACTTGGGCCACCGCCGCGTTGACCGGCGAGGACCGCTGGGACGAAGCAATGATGATGTGCCTCTTGGCAAACCTACGCACGACCGGCCAACTCGGCTTCCGCGGCTCACGTATCGACATCGGCTCGCTGGGTGGCGGCTGGAAACGCTACTTCCGCGGTCGCCCGGTCAGTTACGCACCGCACTTCGAGGCGTATCTCTGGGCTTGCTACCTCTGGGCATACGAGCAGACGGGCGACGAGATGTTTCTCGACCGGGCCGAGACGGCGCTGCGCATGACCATGGCCCAGCACACCGACGGCTGGCGGTGGACCAACGGCTTGGCACAGGAACGGGCGCGAATCGTGCTGCCCTTGGCTTGGCTTGTGCGAGTGAAGGACACGCCCGAGAACCGGGCCATGTTGCGCAAAGCGGTCGACGGGCTGCTGGCCCTGCAAGATGAGAGTGGCGCAATTCGGGAAGAACTGGGCCTGCCCGGCAGAGGCGCGTATCCGCCGCCCGGCTCCAATGCCGCTTACGGTACGAACGAAGCCTCGCTGATCGCCAAAAACGGTGACCCGGTGGCCGATCTCCTCTACACCACCAACTTCGCATTTCTCGCCCTGCACGAGGCGGCCGCCGCGACCGGCGACCAGGACATCCGCCGGGCCGAAGACAAGCTGGCCGAGTTTCTCTGCCGTATCCAAGTAACCAGCGAGACGCAGCCAGCGGTTGATGGCGGTTGGTTTCGGGCGTTCGATTTCGGCCGTTGGGAACACTGGGGCTGTAACGCCGACCACGGTTGGGGAGCCTGGGCCATCGAGAGCGGTTGGACCCAGGGCTGGATCGTCAGCGTGCTGGCCATGCGGCAAATGGATACGTCGCTTTGGGATCTGACGAAGCAGAGCAAGATCGAGCGCCATCACGAGCGGCTGCGCGAGCAGATGCTCCCCGACGACGTGCTCGAGTCGCTGAAGCCCCGGACGATCAAGCACGCGGCGGTGGGCAAGCCTGTTCGACTGGCGGTCTCGGCCGACCCGATGTATCCCGGCTCCGGCGCGGCGTCTCTTTGCGACGGCCTTGTCACCGTAGCGGATCACACGACTGGCCAGTGGCTCGGTGAAAAGGCACCGACCTGGAGGCCACGATCGATCTGGGTGCGGAGACGGACCTGAAATCGCTCGGGACCAGCTTTCTCCGATCCACCGGGGTCGGTATCTACTTGCCGGTGAAAATCGAGTACGCCGTTTCGTCCGACGGCAAGGAGTTTCGTACGGTGGCGACGGTCACTCCCAAGGTGGCCCCGAACGGGCCCGGCCCGTCGCTACACCGGCTCACGGCCGCCGGGCTCGACGTGCAAGGGCGTTACGTTCGCGTGGTAGCTCGCAACATCGGCACGATACCCGCGGGACATCGCTCCGCCGGGGTAAAAGCGTGGCTGTTTGTTGATGAGGTTCTGGTGAATCCCCCAGGATCGGTCAAGTAGTTGCTGTCGCATGAAACCATTGGGTGCCCGACACCTACTTCCCACGCCAAGGCACCCCGGCTAAACTAACACGATGAACGAAAACAACACGCGACCCATCGTCGATGATCCTTCGTCCGGCCCGGTCACAGGCAGCGTCCTCTATCTGGCGGGTGTCTGCCTGGTGGCTTCACTGGGGGGGCTGCTCTTCGGGTTCGACACGGCGGTGATCTCCGGCACGGTCGGGTTCGTGGAAACACAGTTTGATCTAAGCAAGCTGCAACTTGGCTGGTTCGGCAGTTCCGCGCTGGTGGGCTGCGTCCTTGGCGCGGCCGTGGGCGGTATGATGGGCGATCGGTTTGGACGCAAGCCGATCTTGATCTTCTCCGCCTTGTTGTTCTTCATTTCGGCCCTCTTCTCGGCGATTCCCCCCAGCTTTCAGATCCTGATTCCGGCCCGGCTCATTGGCGGCGTCGGCGTGGGCATGGCGTCGGTGATGGCACCGCTGTATATCTCCGAGTTTGTGCCGCCGAAGCTGCGAGGCCGGCTGGTCGCCCTCTACCAGTTGTCCATCGTCATCGGCATCCTCGTGGCGTACTTCACCAATTGGCTGCTGCTACGGTTTTCCGTTGCCAATCCCGACGCCTTTGGCGGGGCCGGATTTCTCCACTGGGTCCTGGTCGGCGAGGTATGGCGAGGGATGTTCGGCGCGGAGATGATCCCTGCCGCACTCTTCTTCTTCCTCCTGTTCTTCGTGCCCGAAAGTCCCCGCTGGTTGGCCAAGGAAGGTCGCGACGAGGAAGCATCGAACATTCTGGCCAAAGTGGGCGGTCGCGAGTCGGCCCGGCTTGCCATGGCCGAGATCAAGGAAGCCGTGGGCCATGAGAAGGGAACGCTGGGGGAATTGTTCCGCCCGGGGCTTCGCATGGCGTTGATCGTCGGCGTCGGCTTGTCGTTCTTCGGCCAGTTGACCGGGGTGAATATCGTCGTCTATTACGGACCGAGCATCCTCGAACAGGCGGGGTTCGAGAAGAACGCCTCGTACTTGTTCCAAGTCGGGTTCGGCGTGACCAATCTGGTCTTCACGCTGATCGCGATGACCATGATCGACCGGTTCGGCCGGCGGCCCCTGTTGATCGGCGGAATGGTCGTCGTGGTCGCGGCCTTGGTCGTGACGGCCGGCCTGTTCGTGCATGCCGATCCGCAAATCGTCACCAACCCCGAAACGGGCGCAAAGACGCTGGAGCTGACCAACGGAGGCGCGGGCCCCTGGATCGCGGCCGTGTTGGCGATCTACATGGCCAGCGTCGCGCTTTCCATTTGTGCGGTCATCTGGGTGCTCACGCCGGAGATCTTCCCCAACCGGGTACGCGGCCGGGCCATGGCCATCGCCACGCTGGTCAACTGGGGAACCAACACGGTCAGCGCCAGCCTCTTCCCCTGGTACGTCGACAGCTACGGCATGCACGTCGGCTTCTTCACCTTTGCGGCCCTCTGTTTCGTTGGCACGGTCTTTTTCTGGCGATACGTACCGGAAACCAAGGGCAAGAGTTTGGAGGAGATCGAAAAATCGTGGGGTCGATAGTAAGTAGTTGCGCATTGTTTGTTGGGTGCCACTGGCGTCTCGCCAGTGCCTCTTCAGCCGTCGCTTGCACTTGGAAGCGACAAAGACACACCGCGCGAGTTGAGCGGCTTGAAGCGACGACGTACTCTACGGCTCCCCGAGCGGCAGGTCCATCTCGACGCGGATTCCCGAGGGACGCGGGAGTCGATTGCCGCTGGGGGCTTGTCTTGGTTGGACAAGATGCAAGCTACGGGCCCAGGAAGCACTGGCGGGACGCCAGTGGCACCCAGCCCATGCCTGTAATGAAGACTTCGCCAGAGTGCCAACATGTCCGGTGAAATGAACTCCGTCCAACGCGTACAGCGCACGATCGCCGGCGAGATCCCGGACCGGGTGCCGGTCGTTCCGCTGATTATCCACCATGCGATGAAAATCGCGGGCGTGCACTACGACCGGTACGCTCAGGACCCGGCACTGGTCGCCCGAACTCAGATCAACGCCTGGGAAACCTACGGCTACGATGGTTTCCATGTGACCTGCGACAATTGGATCCTGCCGGCGGCGCTGGGCTGTCCGATCCGGTTCGAGAAGGACCAGCCACCCACCGCCGCCGCGCGGGTTCTCTCCGACAGCAAGGACCTGGGGCGTCTGACCCGGCCGAAGGCCGGGACCGAGGGACGCATGGGTTTCAAAGTCGAAGCCACGCGGCTGACGGCCCAGGCGGTCGGTGATCGCTGCTATCTGAAGACGAACTTCGACCAGGGACCCTTTTCGCTGGCCACGGCCGTGCGGGGCATCGAACGGCTGATGATCGATTGCATCGACGATCCACAATTCGTGCTCGACCTGTTGGAAATCTGCACCGACGCGGTGATCAAGTTTGCCCTGGCCTGTGGGCGTGCGGGTTGTCACGCGCTGACGTTCGGCGATTCGACCGCCGGATTGCTCAGCCGGGGGCTGTACGAGCGATTTGCGTGGCCGTTTGAAGTTCGCGTGGCCGAGACCCTGGCCGCGTTGGACATGCCCGTGTTTTTGCACATCTGCGGCGACACGGCCCACATCATCGATCTGATGGGCCGCACCGGATTTGCCGGCCTGGAGGTCGATTACCAGCGCCCGATCGCCTTCTTCAAGGAGAAGACCGGCGGGCGAGCCTGTCTCCAAGGCAACATCGAGCCGGCCGGCGTCTTGCTGCGGGGTACGCCCGAGCAGGTGCGCGAGGCCTGCCGCGTGGCGATCGAGCAGGGCATGCCGGGCAGCCGCTTCATCCTCAGTTCCGGTTGCGAAGTGCCCCGCGACACGCCCCCGGCGAACCTACACGCGATGGTGCAGGCGGCGCGGGAGTTTGGAAAGTATTGATAACGCGGTCGGGCCGCAAAGGAGAAAGTCACATGAGTCTGCCTATCAACAAGATCCCCGCCGATCGGGCCGCCACGCTGTGTGAGCAATATCGCACTTCACTGTTCGACGACGTGGTGCCCTGGTGGATGGAACATTCGCTCGACCGCGAGCACGGCGGATATTACAGCCTCCTGGAGCGCGACGGCCACCGTTGGGGCGACGATAAGTATATGTGGATGAACGGCCGTCAGGTGTGGATGTTGAGCCATCTGTACAACACGCACCAGCAGAAACCCGAGTGGCTCGACGCCGCCCGACTCGGTGCGGAGTTCATGCGCAAGCGTGCCTTTAAGGACGATGGCAAGATGCACTTCCGTCTGACGCGCCAGGGGCAAAGCCGCTCCGAGGTGCTCAGCGTCTATACCGAAGTGTTCGGCTGCATCGCCATGGCCGAGTACGCCGCGGCCTCGGACAACGAGTCGTATTGGACCAAGGCGACGGCGATGTACGATTTCCTCATGCCGCGGCTGGGAAACGCCTCCGACACGCCCCTGTTGGGATATCCGATCCACGACGAGTTTCACCTGCACGCCCACGATATGTGCCGCATCACCGTGGCCTGGGTGTACAACGAACTGCGGCCCGATCGGCGTTTCGAGGACGACCTGACGATGTCGGCCGATTCGATCGTCGGGCGGCATTGGAAGCCGGAAATCGGCGCCCTGCTGGAAAACGTGGCGATGGACGGCACGGCGATGCTCGATCTGCCCGAGGGACGGATGTTCCATCCCGGCCACGCCATCGAAAGCGCCTGGATGTTGTTGGAAATCGCCCAGCGACGCAGTGACTCGAGCCTGCTTCAGACGGCCGTGGACATCGTGCTGGCGTCGCTGGAACACGGTTGGGATACGGAGTTCGGCGGGCTTCGCTACATCACGAACATCGATTTCACGCCCACCCACTCGCTGGAAGCCGACCTGAAACTCTGGTGGCCGCACGGCGAGACGCTTTACGCCCTGCTGCTGGGCTGGGCTCTCACCGGGCGCGATGATCTGGCCGCGTGGTACGAGAAGGTACACGACTACACATTCTCCCACTTCCCCGACCCCGAGCACGGCGAATGGTTCGGCTATCTCAATCGCGACGGCAGCCGCGTCTGGACGGCCAAAGCCAACGGCTGGAAAGGTTTCTTCCACCTGCCGC
Organism: uncultured Planctomycetaceae bacterium; assembly: GCA_964444795.1. Taxonomy (GTDB): domain Bacteria; phylum Planctomycetota; class Planctomycetia; order Pirellulales; family Thermoguttaceae; genus JABMRP01. The sequence goes on along the minus strand of CAYUIQ010000052.1, from coordinate 15,869 downwards.
GGATCTTGTATCGGTGTTACCGCCTGTTGGGGGCTGCCTGATTTCTCCGGCCCTGGTAGGATCCGTTGTTGCCTTCGCCTTATCCTGCATATCCATGTGGGTATAGAGGTTCATTGTGAGCCTGATGTCGCTATGACGCGCCGGCTCCTGCGCCTCTCGCGGCGAGATACGGCCAGCAACAAAGTCGTGATGGACGTGTGCCGATTCGAATGAACGTCGGCGTAGCGGCCCGGGGAGTCGACGCACTTGATGAAGTCGGTCTTCTCGCGCCACAAACGATTACCCTTTGACTCCGCCAGCGACCTTCGTCGCATGGCCGCGAGATCCTCGGCCATCATCTTGACCGTCCGGCGGTTGGTGCCGCGGGTGCGTTAGTTGAGCGGGAAGAGGCCGGCGCGGAGATGGTCGTCCGGCACGTGCCGGGCTGAACTCCTCGCACAAATCCGTTACAGACTCGTTACCAAGTCGTCCCCGGGCGGGGGCTATAATGGGGCTGGATTTGGCGGATCGTTGAAGTCCGAGGGCGAAGAAATGTGTGCCTCATGCTTTGCGAAGGTGGCCCTTTTGGGCTTGGTTAGCCTGGCGGCTGAGGTCGGAGGCGGTCGGCCGATCGCTCGGGCGGCGCAGTTGGGCGCCGGCGCCGCGGAAAATCGCCAGGGAGCAGAAAGCCCCTCACAAGTCGTCGCCCCACCGGGCGGCGATCGCGCGCACTGGGAGGAACTACCGCGGATTGGCGTCGGGGGGCTTTCTCCCTTGGGGGTCGACCGCCGCGATCGGTTCTGGGTTAGTAGCGAAGAGGGCTACCACTATTGGACCGGCCAGGCCTGGCATCGCTGGCAGCCGAACGACGTGGTTCGGATGTGGCACGACCGCCAGGGCCATTCGCCCGGCCGACACAGTTACACCTTCGAGGCCTGTATTGGCGGCCGGATGTACTTCGAGCGCTACCGCCCGCGCCGGATCTATCGACTGTCGGACGATAGCGACAACGTCGAGTTGGTCTGCCTGATGCCGGAGCCGGCCAATCATCGTGGCTGCCGGATTGGTCCGAGCGGTCGAGTCTGGCGGATCAACCCGGATCGGGTGAGTCTTTATGCCCCGCCGCCGCGGTCGGAAGCGGTTGCCGCGGCCCGCGAACTCGCGGGTGGGTTGATCGACGACCGGCCGGAAATGCGGGAAGCCACCGCCGCGAGAATCATTGCCCTTGGGTTTGACGCCATCGAGGGGCTTGACGCGGCCAGGCGGCCCAAGCTCCCGGAACTGGACGTGGCGATCGACGGCCTCGTCAAGCGAATGCTCGATGCGGAGGAGATGTTCCAACACGGGCCGTGGAAGCACTGGCCGCGGCACTCCGATCTCGACGTGCCCGACGCTTACGTAGCCGTCACGGATCATGCGGATAACTTCTATCTGATTTCCCAGACGGAATCGCTCTGGTTTCGACGAGGCGAATTGGCGGGCCGGTTCGACCATGAAGCGATGCCGGTGCAGAACTTCCATTTCTACGGGCTGGCATCGGGCGTGGTGCTCTGCGGTCAACGGGTACCCGAAGGGGAGCCGCCGGTGGTCTGGAATTTCCAGGCCAAGCGGATCGGCGGCGGGATTCCAAAGGGGGTCAAGCACGTGGCATGGATTCCCGACGGCTTGCTGGAAGACACGGAGCGACTGAAGCATTGGCTGTGGATGTACGGCGCGTTCAACGACCTCTCGGGGCCCTTGGCCGACGGCTGGTTGCCCGAGGAGATCACCGCGCGCAGGGCAGCGCCGGCCTGCAAGTCCGATCCGGCCCAGGCGCCGTATCCTGTCTCGGCCGCCCGGCCCGGCGAGGCAGTTGCGGCCCGTTACGCGGACCGGACCCAAGTGCTCCGCGGCGGCAAGCTGTACGAGATCGACTGGCGCGACGGGGTGATGCCGGTCGCGGGCCGCGTCTTCGTCGACTCCCGAGGCGTCTACTGGCTGAGCGACCGTCGGCGAGTGGTTCGCTACTGGCCCGGGCCGCCCGGCGCGTCGCCGGTGCCATCGGGCAAGCCCTCCGACCGGTTCGAGGTCGTGCCGCTCCGCAAGTCGCTGGCCGCCCAGGACCGGCAGGGGGCCGTTTACGTGTTCCGCAAGGAAGACCAGGGCGACGTTTCCCGCTGGCACGACGGGCGGTGGCAGCGCGTAACCGAAGGGCTCCGGCCGCCAAAGGTGAAGTACGGCGGGCCGTGTGGCGCCGGCCAGATGTTTGTGGATGATCTGGGCCGCGTCTACCTGCGGTGGAATAGTCGACAGACCACGATTTGGACCCGGGTCCAAAGCAAGCAGATCGATCGATTCCCGACGGCGACCGAAATGCTGGCCGACTCGTATCGCACTGGAAGCCGCTGGTTTTCGATTAACATCGTGGTGCTGGAGGACGGGCTATGGCTGCCGGAGAGATGTGTGCGAAGCGGGGCGCCGCGGGCGATTCGGCATTTCGACGGCAAGCGCTGGCATGAGGTCGTGCGCGACGTCGACGCCGACCGGCCCGCCTACGGCAGCCCTGACTTTGTCGGCTTGTTCGTCCTGCCCGACGGTCACCTGGTCACCTGGCCGTCGTCGAGCAGCCGCAAAACCCGGTTGGACATCATCGACCGAACGACTCACATCGCCCACACAGTGCCGACACTTGACGGCGTCTCGGTCCATACGCCGGATGGCCGTTGTCCCGCTTGGCCGGCGGATGGTACGCCGGCTCCCGAGGGGGCCGTGGTCGTGGTTACGGACCACCATGGGCACCGGTGGTCGTACGGGGCGGCCGACTTCAATACGTACGGCGCAAGGGGCTGCGAAGAGCGGCTCGCAAAAGGCCTGCCACCGGAATTGGCAACCATGCAAACACTCTGGCGCAGACTGTCGGGCAGGTTGCGCCAAGGCAAACACAACAGCGGCACTTGCCTTGCCGGCGCGCGCCGTTGGGCCCGCGGATTTGCGATCCCGTTCGATTTGTCCCAGACTCCGGCGGCCGGGTTGTTTAGTCCGCTGATCACCGTGGCCGCGGAGGATGAAATCTGGGCAATGGGGGCCCGCCGAAAGCGTTTCGCGTATCCTGACAGCCCCAATGGCAGGTCAAGCAACATAGGCTACGACTTGGTCCGGTGGAAATCGACTCCGATCCAGGCCACCGCGCGATGGAAAGACGGCAAAGGCCGCGTCGTGCAACTCGGAGCAGCAAGGGACGGCAAGCCGGCTGAGGTCTTGGGTTACCTCTGGCAGGTCGACGAGGAGCCCTGGCGGATCTGGCGAAGCACCCGGCCACTGGATCTCTCGTTTTTGGACCCCGACGCGAAGAAGCTGCGCGCGATCGCGGTCTCCTGGGACGGGCGCGGTCTTTCCGAGCCCATCGAAATGGCGATCCCGGCGCGCGATTAGGCCAGCCCGACCTCGGCGGGCCGTTTGAACAGATCGGCCATCCGTACCGTTCGAAACGCTGCCTCCCAGCGCGCGCAGGTGTTGACCGTGGCGTATCCGTGTCCCATTCTCACGAGTTCTCGGGGCATTGATTGACAGACGGCAATCTGGGGCCCGCTGGCATGGTGGAGCGAAGGCCGGAAACGGCTGGCGGGAGGTTCTGCACCGGCAATGGAATGATTTTCGGTGCATGTAGCTGGGCAAACCGGAAGTTCCTCTCCCCCAAAACGGCCTGTGTGACCTATGGATTAAGAAGGGCAAATGCGGCAAGGGCTGGCCGTGTATAGCCTCTACCCCTCGGTCGGGGGTTCCTTGGGTCTTAGGCCAGTGTTCTTGAGATGTGGGGCCCCGGATGGAACTATCGCGGGGCTAGGAGCGTCAAAGATGCTCCAGTTAACGCTGTTTCTTCTGGTCATACAAAGGACGAAAACGATGCGAGACATTTCTCCTCTCAGCAAGCGCGTACGCCGCACGGCCGGCCTTCTCCTTGTCGCACTTGCCGCGACCGCCGCCAATCGAGCTGCCGCCAACGACGTGATCGGATTCGTAGAGGCGTTTGCTCTGGCCGAAGATCGCGAGGAAGTCCTTCAGCAACTCATTCCCGGCACGGAGGAGTACTACTTCTATCACGCGTTGCACTACCAGAACTCGGGCCAGAAGGAGAAGCTTCGCGATGTGCTCGACCGTTGGACGAAGCGGACGGAGTCTTCCGGGCTGCGCGACCTGATCCAGCGTCGCGAGCGGCTGTTTGCTTACGATCGCGACCCGAAGGGGACGCTCGCCTGGCTCCGCAGCGAACTGGGAATCCATTTCAGCCACCAACGCGAGAAGGCACCTGGTCAGAAGCCGGATCTTCCAACCAGCCTCGATCCGGCAAGCGTGACGCGCGAGGCCTTCATTCGTCGCGCCACGGCGCATCAGGACAATCTGTCCGGGTTCCAAGACTCAGCCCTCGACTGGCTTCTTCGCGATGGCGGCGTCGAGTTGACTTCCGGCCGCCGTCGCGCCCTGCTCTCGCGGCTCGACCGGCCCGACTACGAAGGGCTCGTCGACCTGATCCTGGCCGACTTCCGCACGAAAGAGAGTCGCCAGTTCGGCGAATTCAACATCCACCGCCTGCTGCTCCGCAAACAGTTGGACGAGATGTTGGAGAAGAAGCCCGACCTGCGCACGAACACGAACTTCATCCACGCCTATCTGACGAAGCTTGCTCCCGACGCCGATGCCGACGTGAATGACCCGACGGTCCGCGAAGCCCATCTCGAGCAGATGTGGGCGTTCGTCAAGGATCTCGCGCCGGCGCACAACTCGCTGAAGGCAAACATCCTTTATGCGCTGTTGGACCACCAGCGCAAGTCGGGCCGCTACGACCGGGGCCTGTTTCTGACCTACGTTAAGCTGCCTCGCCCGGCGGCTTACATGGAACCGCGTTATCTCCAGCATGAAGACATCCGGCGCTGGCCGGTTAATCTTCGTCAGGACTTCACTGGTTTCACGCGTTGCCGCCCGGTCGGCGACGATACACCGCTGGTCCGCGACTTCCTGCTGCATTTCCTGGCCGACGAAGACGACTACCAGCCGTGGACCGAGTGGATCCGCGACACGTTCGTCAAACCGTTGATGGCCGAAGCCAAGATCGTCTCCGGCGCCGCGGATCCCGAGCGCTGGGCCTCCATGCTCTCGCCGACCGCCTACCAGGCGCTGAAGGATCGCGTCGACATCGACCTGGCGGCAACCAACCCGCGGCAGTTTTCCCCGGACGACGAGGTCGCCCTGAAGGCCTATGTGAAGAACGTCAAGAAGCTTCGCGTGAAGATCTACCAGATCAACGCCCTGAACGTCTACCTGGCCACGGGCCGAGAGATCGGCACGGGCTTGGAACTCGACGGTCTGGTCGCCGGCGACGAGACAGAACTCGTCTACGAGGAGTCGCCGTTTCGACGCGTGCGGCGCGAGTTCACGTTTCCCCGCCTGACGGGTAAACGGGGCGCCTGGGTGATCGAACTGATCGGCGGCGGACGCAGCTCTCGGGCCTTGATCCGCAAAGGCGGATTGCACTATCTCTCGCGACAGGGTGTTGGCGGCACGGTGCTCTCGATCCTCGACGAAGCGGACCGGCCGGTCCGCGGCGCGTCGGCCTGGCTGGCCGGACGCGAGTACAAGGCCGACAAGCAGGGCGGGATCACGATTCCCTATTCGACCAGCCCCGGTCGACGGGCGATGATCCTGCAATCGCCCGACGGACTGGCGTCCCTCGCCCAGTTCCAGCACGCCGCGGAGCAGTACACGCTGGTGGCCGGATTCTTCGTCGATCGCGAATCGCTGCGCGTCGGCGGCGAGGCGTCGTTGCTCGTGCGGCCCGACTTCCGCGTCAATGGCGTCGCGGCGCCGCTGGAGGTGCTGGAAGAAGTCAAGTTGACGATCACCTCGACCAATCTCGAAGGCGTCAGCACGACGCAGGAGATTCCGGGCTTCGAGCTACACACGGACAAGGAGAGCGAGCACCTGTTTGCCGTACCGCCGCGACTGGCGACGCTGAGCTTCCGGCTGGAAGCCAAGGTCGAGCAGGTCAGCACGGGTAAGAAGCTGACGCTCGCCGCGGCCGGTTCCCGAGCGGTCAACGCGGTCGATAAGTCGGAAGCGACGTTCGACCTACAGCTAAGCCGCATGGACGGGCACGCCGTGCTCGAGGTCCTCGGCAAGACGGGCGAACGGATCGCCGATCGCGCGGTCCGCCTCTCGATCGAACATCGCGACTTCAAGCCGGTCCACGGCGTGACGTTGAAATCGGACGAGGCCGGCCGGATCGACCTGGGCGAGTTGCCGAACATCCGCAAGATCACCGCTTCCAGCGACGACGTCCCTGACGTCGTGTGGAACGTCGGCGCCGGCGAGGACGCTCATAGTCGGCCGGCCGTGTTGCACGCCGCCGAGGGTGAGACGATCCACGTGCCACACCTCGGCACGGAAAAAGTCTCGCGGGCCGACTACTCGTTGCTGGAGCGACGCGGCGGCACGTTCACGCGAGACTGTTTTGACGCGTTGTCGGTCCGCGGCGGGTTCCTCGCCATCAAGGGACTCGAGCCGGGCGACTACAGCCTGAAAATCAAACGCGAAGGCCGCACGATTCCCGTCCGCGTCACCGCCGGCGAGATGGTCGGTCGCTTCGCGGCCGGCAAGCGTCGCATCCTCGAAACCGCGAACCGCCTGCCGATGCACGTCATCGACGTCGCCTCGGACAAAGAGGGCGACTTGCTGCTTCAACTGGTCAACGCCGACGCGGCGACGCGGGTCCACCTGCTGGTCGCGCGGTTCGCCCCGGCCTTCCCGTTGCATGGTGCGCTGGGCCCGGCCTATCAGCCGCCGATCGCGACGCTCACCCGACCCACGTCGCAAAACGTCTACCTCAGCGGCCGCGACATCGGCGACGAACATCGCTACATTCTCGAACGCCGCGAGCAGACGCCGCTGCCCGGCAACATGCTCGCGCGCCCCGGACTTCTGTTGAATCCCTGGGCCATTCGCGAGACCGACACCGGTAAGCAGCAAGCCGCGACCGGCGGCGAGTATGCCGATCGTTCCAGCGGCGGAACCGGCTCGGCGGCGGCCGAACGTGCGGCCGACGGGGGCGGTCCCGGCTCGATCGCCGATCCGTCGAACCTCGACTTCCTCATGCAGCCCGGCGTCCTGCTGGCGAACCTCGTGCCGGACAAAGACGGCCTGGTGCGAATTCCGAAGGAGAAACTGGGGGACCGTCAGGACGTCCACGTTGTGGCCATCGGCCGGACCGATGCCGTCTTCCGCCGTGTTTCGCTGGCCGACGCCGATGCCAAGTTCCGCGACATGCGGCTGGCTGGGACGCTCGATCTGGACGGCCGTTTCACCGAACGGAAGACCGTCGCGCTGCTCGATCAGGACGATCGCCTGAGCATCGACGACGTTCGGGCCGCCGAGATGCAGTCGTACGATACGCTCGCTTCGGTCTACTCGCTCTACATGACACGAAGCAGCAATCCAACGTTGGCCGAGTTCGGCTTCGTGCTGAATTGGGGGACGCTCACCGACGAACAGAAGCAGGCGAAGTACTCGAAGTACGCGTCGCACGAGTTGAGTTTCTTCCTCAGCCGGAAGGATCCTGAGTTCTTCAAGACGACGATTCTTCCTTACCTGAAGAACAAGAAGGACAAGACGTTCCTCGACCATTACCTGCTCGGAGACGACCTGAGCAGCTTCCTCGATCCGTGGCGGTACGGCCGGTTGAACATGGCCGAGCGTGTACTGCTGGCGCATCGGCTCGGAGAAGAGGAACGCAATGCGGCCCGGCGCCATCTGGCCGATCTCTACGCCATGCTGCCGCCGAATCCGAGCCAACGCGAACTCCTGTTCGCCACCGCGCTGCGAGGTCGATCGCTGTCGCTCGGCAAGGGAGGCGGAATCCGCCTTGGGACGACCGTCGACGAACCCGTGGAGTTAGAGATCACTGCCGAAACGGGTGCTACCTTCTCCGCCCGACGTGGGAGTTCCGCGGCTCCAAAAAGCCCGGCCATGCCTGAACCGGCGGCGGCACCGGCGTTAGCGATGGCCCGGAAGGTGGCGCCGACGAAGGATGCTATGGACGCCCGCGCCGAGATGAGCGAGAAGAAGGCGGAAATGGCAAAGTCGCGACGCAGCCGAGAGACCCAGCTCGCCGCTGGTCTGGGCGATTTCGACGGAAGCAGGGCCATTGCAGGCGATCTGGCCAGTCGTGAGGCGGCACGCGGGTTCTATCGCAAGATGCCGAAGGTGAAGGAGTGGGCCGAGAACAACTACCATCACGTGCTCATCCAGAACCAACTGGCCGACCTGGTGAAGATCAACGCCTTCTGGCGCGACTACGCCGCCTATCTTGCCGAGGGAAGCGAAGGGCCGTTTCTCTCGGAGCACGTCGCCGAGCCGACGTCGAACTTCAGCGAGATGATGCTTGCCCTGGCCGTGCTCGATCTGCCCATTGAGGCCGGCGAGCATGACACGGAGCAGGATGCGGCCGCCTTCGCCATGAAGGCCGCGTCGCCCGTGATCGTCTTCCACAAGCAGATCCAGCCGGCCCCGGTCAGCGACGACAAGACACCGGTGCTGGTCGGGCAGAACTTCTTCCGCCACGGAGACCGCTACATCCAGGTCGACGGCGAGCAACGCGACAAGTACGTGACCGAAGAGTTTCTTCGCGGCGTCGTCTACGGGTGCCAGGTCGTCGTGACCAACCCGACCTCGGCCACGCAGGGGCTCGACGTTCTGCTGCAAATCCCCGAGAAGGCGATGCCCGTGCTCGGCAGCAAGCGGACGCGTAGCCAGTCGTTGCGGCTGGGCCCCTACGCGACGCAGAAGATCGAGTACTACTTCTACTTCCCCGCGACGGGTGACTGTGCGCACTACCCGGTCCACGTCGCCCGCGACGAAGCGGCCGCTGCCTGGGCCGATCCATTTACCTTCCACGTCGTCGAGCGGTTGAGCAAGATCGACAAGGCCTCGTGGGCCTACGTCTCGCAATGGGGAACTCCAGCCGAGGTGCTCTCCTACCTCGAGCAGAACAACGTTCACCGGATCGATCTCGGCAAGATCGCCTGGCGGATGAGCGACCTCGACTTCTTCGACAAGGCGCTCAAGCTGCTGGCGGGACGTCACGCGTTTCATCCGGTGCTTTGGAGCTACGGCATCCATCACAACCGACTGGAGCGGATCCAGGAGTATCTCCGCGGCAACGACGGGTTCCTGCGTCGCTTCGGCGACTACGTCGATTGCACGCTGGCCGTGGTCGACCCGGTCGAGCGCCATTGGCGGCAGCACCTGGAGTACAGCCCGCTGGTCAATGCCCGGGCGCATCGGCTGGGCCGCGATCGGAAGATCGTCAACAGCGCGTTTCGCAGCCAGTACGTGGGGCTGATGAACGTCCTGCGGTACAAGGCCGAACCGACCGACGAGGACTCGCTCGACGTGGCCTATTACTTGTTCCTGCAGGATCGCGTGGCCGAGGCGCTGCAGCGGTTCGACGCGGTCGACGCGAAGAACCTGCCCAGCAAGCTGCAGATCGACTACATGCACTGCTACGTCGCGTTTTATCGCGAGCGTCCCGAGGAGGCTGCGAAGATTGCCGCTGGCTACGCTGACCATGCGGTCGACAAGTGGCGGGAACGCTTCGCGGCGGTGACGGCCCAGGTCGCCGAGATCGACGGTGCTCAGGTGGCCGAGAGCGATCGAGAAGAAGACGATCGCGAGTCGCTGCAGGACCAATTGGCGTCGACCGAGCCGGCTTTGCAGTTGAAGGTCGAGGATCGCGAGGCCCTGCTCACCTTCCAGAACCTCGAAGAAGTGAAGGTGAACCTTTACGAGATGGACCTCGAGTTCCTCTTCAGCGCCAACCCGTTCGTCGAGAGCAGCGCCGAGAGGTTTAGCGTCATCCGGCCGAACTACTCGACCGTGGTGCAATTGCCCGACAAGGGCGATGTCCATCGCTTCGAGCTTCCAGACGAATTCGCCGGGAAGAACGTGCTCGTCGAGGCGGTCGGCGCCGGACGTCGGGTCGCGCAAGCTTACTACGCCAACGACCTAAAGGTTCAGCTCGTCGAGCAGTACGGTCGCCTGCAAGTCCGCCACGCAAAGACCGGTCAACCGCTGTCGAAGGTCTATGTCAAGGTCTACGCGAAGACCCCGCGGGGCGCCAAGTTCTTCAAGGACGGTTACACCGATCTGCGCGGCAAGTTCGACTACACCAGCCTGAACACCGACGACATCGGGGCCGTTTCCCAGTTCGCCGTCCTTGTTATGAGCCAAGAGCACGGCGCCGTGGTGAAGACGGCCAAGCCGCCGCAGCAGTAGAGTACCCTATTCGCGTTTCTGAGCGGCGTTGCGGCGAAGACAAGGCGAGGGCGGCCCTACTGCTGGTGAGCCCGAGTTGGGGGCCGGCTCATGCCGCTTCGGACATCATCCGGCCGACGCTTCTTCAATTCCCGGATCTCGCGGTCCCGGACATCGAATTTGGCCGGGCGGATTCGTGCCGCCCAGTGGCTCGCCTTGCGTTATCACCGAGACATACGCTCTCGGGTTGACGCCCACGTCGCCCTCGCACGCAAACTCGATTCTGTTCGCCCCCGGTTGAAGCGCGGGCACGTCTCCCAGCGGTACGACATTTCGAATTTCTTCCCCTTTGGGGCCGTACAGCTTGCAGTCATCCGGGCCGCGGAACTCCAGGAACTGGCCCGTTTCGATCTCTATCGGAAAGGTGATAGTCTTTCCGTCGATCGTCACCGAGGGGTTGCGCAACTTGGTCGGCACGATCGGCAGCGCGCGGATCGGGCTGAGGTAGCAGGCCACCGTTTCACCGGGCGGGATGTTGTTGTACCAGAGGCTCAATGTGCCGACGCTGCCGGGCCGGATGGACTCGCGATAGATGGAGTAGATGCCGCCATACGGCCACGAGTAGTCGGCGTGGCGGCGGCCCTCGGGTTCGACCAACGCGAAATAGCGCCACCCCTTGAAGTCGATGGTGATGTAATGCTCGGCAATTGCGTGGGACAGATGCGAAGGGCTGGTCTGCTGCAAGTTGAGTAACTCGCCTTTGCCGTCGCCGTGGACCCACACACCAAGCGCCTGATGGCCGCTCAGGTTCAGCGGCGGCAAGAATGCCTTGCCGATTTTGCACCACGATCCCCTTGGCGTATTTGTCGCGTTGGTGGCGGTGAATAGTCCACTGCTCGGGCCGACCTTCGTCTCTTCGGCCGAAATCTCCAGAGTGGCCGAGATCCCTGGTTGCGTCGCCCGGTCCGCGAACTCGGCAGTGTCCGTGAAGCCGGCCAGTGCGATGTTGCCCGGATCGTCGTACGCGCCCACCGCCATGAGCGTCTCGATCCGCAATCGCAGCGGCTGCCGGTCGAAACGATTGGTGACGGTCCAAGAGTTGCCCCCGTCGTCGAGCCCCTGCAGCTTATGCTTGTCGTACTGGACGGGGCGGAACTGCCATTGGCCATTGGGAGCCTGCAGCAGTGTGAACTCGTCGCCGGGGGTTCGCACCCTCTCTTTCACCGCGTCGGTGAAGTAGTTGGCGTGACGCAGGCCCTCGTACCGCCGCACGATGGCAGCCAGTCGCGGCAACGCGGGGATACTCTGGACCGTGGAAGGGCTGATGCCCATCAGTGACAGGCCGTGGTTGTTGGCCAACGCCTTGGAGCAGAGGTATTCGATATCATCGACGTGTGTTGGCTCTCCCGCGGCGCCCTGCCAGGTCTTAAACGCCCACCAGCCGAGGTTGCCGGGCAGAAACTGCCGGCGCAGGCCGGCGTTTGCCTGACAATGGATGTCGACGAACTTCTTGTGACTGCGGGTGGGGTGATCCCAGGCACCCATCCGCGAGCGGACGTACCAGAGATGATGGTGGAACGTGCTCATCTCCATGATCGCTGGCTTCTTGAGCCGCCGACAGATCTCGAAGGTGAACTTCGACTGGTAGTGCCACGCGTTGTCGCGTCCCGCGATCGTATCGCCGCCGTCCAGCGCATCGAGATAGATCATGTCGAACCCGGCTCCGTTGTAGAGCTCGGCGGTCTTCGCGGCTACCTCCGCAAGCAGTGTCGAGTCACCGTCCGGACAGAAGCGGCCAAAGCACTCGCGCAGGTGATACACCTTCGCGCCCGTCTTGTGCGCAGCCACGGCAGTGCCGCAGGCGCCACGAGTGCATTGCGTGAAAACATACGGCGGCTCCTTCGAGACGCCTGCGTAGGTGATCAACTCATCGTCGATCTGCAACGTGACGCTGTTGCGGACAAAGAAACCGGTGGTGGTGGACATGCGCTCGGTCGACTCCGTAACCGGCACGTCCGTGGCCTTGAGTGCCAGATCGGCGGCCAGCGTAAACGCCGCGTCCTTACCCAGACGCGGGTCGGGGACCGGCGTGACGTACGGGCAACTCTTATCGATAAACATGGCGTACGTATGGAGCCCCGCTTGAATCCCCGCGGCATGCAGCTTGTCGATGACGGCTTTCATGCTCGCCACGCCCCGCGGATAGAGGCTTGGATTCGGGCGGAAGTCGCCGAACCGGAACGAACGCCCGCCATGGAAGTCGATCTGCGTAACGCCGAGCTCTTGTGCCAAGTCGATCCAGCGATCCACCGTTTCTTCGGTGAGGTTGCCGAAGTCAAACAGGTAGGAGCCGTAGTTGTTTGGGCCGTCCAGGGCCCAGGGTCCCCCGATTGCCGAATGCGGCAAGTCATCGGCGGCGGTGACGACCGTTTGCATCACGTTGCGAAGTTCGCCGTACGGACAGCCGATCAACGCGACTTTCGCTCCGGCGAACCCAAATCGCGGGTAGCTCGCCGCCCACAGGTGCGAGGTCGCTTGCGGGATTGCTCGTACGTTTGTTTTCAGGTTGAGCGCCAACGCGCACGCGGCCAGTGGTTCGTCCGTCGCCCCGGTCAGATTGAGGGGGATGTCCACGAAGGCAAGCTCATCGATCTGTTCCGGAGTGACCGAGACGACCTCCATGACGAAGTATGTCTTGGAGGCTTTGACTTCAACCACGGCCGTGACGCCGCTGGGGCCAAACTCCAGCGTCAACCGCCCGCTGGAGTACGCGGCCTTGGTCGCGGGATAAGTCTTGCCATCTTTTTTCACACGCGCAAATGGCAAAGCCGGTCGGCAGTAGTCCACGCCGCTACGTCGATCCATGAAGTGCAGGGTCTGCCCACTGGCGGCGACGGCGATCTTCAGGTAATCGTTCTCGACAGTCATCACCGCCGCCGGCTGAGTTTCGACCGCCGCGGACGGCAGAGCCGACGCGATACCACACATCAGAGCGACGAATGTTTTCCACGGTCGCATGGCCATTCTCCTGATGGGGCTCACTGGATGTACGTGAGTGTCCCTACTAATAGCCCCGTGCTGATTTGCTGTCAAGGGCTTGCGCCATTTGCCACGTGGCCCGCCGGGGAGCTAGAATAATTGATTCCCATGATCGGTTAGAGCGCGGAAGCGGGTATATTGAGCTTGAGCGGTTTCGCACATCGCAAGTAGATAGGAGCGACTGACATGTACGGCGATGCCCGGATGATGCGACGATCGGGGCCAGGATTGCTGCTGGCTGCACTGGCGATCTTATGTGTTTCCCCTTCGGTCTCACGGCCGGCCGAAAATGTTGCCATCGAGTGGCGGTTCGATACGGCGGGCGACGTGCGCGGATGGGCTGTCGGCGGGCACATTCGCCAGGCCAAGGTTTCCGGCGGTGTTCTCATGGGCGAGACCAGCGATTGGGACCCGATCCTTTCCGGGCCCGTATTTGAAATCACGGCGACGCCTACCCAATGCGTGGAAATCAAGATGCGGACCCCACGCGGCGGCTCGGCCCAACTGTTTTGGACCGAGACACTCCAGGGCCCGTACGGCGGTTTCAGCCAGCAGAAGTGCCGCGCGTTCGAGACCCGTTCGGGCGAGGAGTTCGGTGTGTATCGCGTCTATCCGTTTTGGCACGCCGCCGGCAAGATCATCCGTCTGCGGCTCGACCCGCCCGCGACAGGCAAGTTCGCTATCGAGTGGATTCGCATCGTCGACGAAGGAAGTCCGACGCGTTCGGCGGCCAAGGCCTGGCGGTTCGACTCCGTTACCCACGGCTGGCGAGCCTGGCGGGACGTCTCCGAACCGGCCATCAAGGCGGAGCGTCTTCGTGTGACTGCCAAGGGGAAATCGCCGATCCTGATGAGCCCGGGGCTTTCCGTCTCTGCCGATGAAAATCCCTACGTTTCGATCCGCATGGCAGCCAACCGAGGCACCAGCGGCCGGGTGTTCTGCGTCTGCAGCACGCGGTTCGGCTGGGAGGACGTCGGCTTCGGGCTCCGGGCCGACGGGCAGCTTCACTCGTACAACATCGACGTCGGGCACCTCGGCGGGTGGCGAGATCAGGTCATCATGCTCGGCATTCAGCCAACCGACTCCGAAGGCGCCGAGGTGTCCATCGAGTCGATTGAAATCGCCAACGCACCTCGCGGACCCGCGGAATTGGAGATCGGCTACTTCGGGCCCGCCGAGGGGATCAACCGCACCGGCCGGCCAGCCGAGGTCACCGTGTCGGTGCGGAATCTGGGCGGCGACGCGGCCCGGGATGTGGTGGCCACGCTCGTCACGCCCGACGGCCTGCGCACGATCGGCTCGCCGCGACAGACCATCGAGAAGCTCACCCCTTGGCTCCCCAAGGCGGTCTCCTGGCAGGTCGAGGCATCGCGACCGCAGCGGGCCCACGTGGCCGTGAAGCTCGCCAGCCCCAACGCACGGCCGATTGCGTCCACGGCGGTGATCGAGTTCACGCCCGCGCCAGAGGTCCCGCCGACGTCGTACATCCCCGAGCCGCAGCCGGTCAAAAGCCCGTACGACATTGGGGTCTTCTACTTCCCCGGCTGGCATTCCATGTCGCGCTGGCAGCCGATCCTCGACTATCCGATGCGCAAGCCCGTGCTCGGCTGGTACGACGAATCGAACCCCGAGTGCGCCGACTGGCAGATCAAGTGGGCCGTGGAGCACGGGGTCACGTTCTTCATGGTCGACTGGTACTGGTGCGGAGGCAATCGCCACCTGGAACACTGGCTCCATGACGCCTACATGAAAGCCCGGTTCCGCAAGTACCTGAAGTGGGCCGTCATGTGGGCAAACCACAATCCGCCGAACACGCACTCGGCGGACGATTGGCGGAAGGTCACTCAATACTGGATCGACCATTACTTCGGCATGGAGGAATACTATCGGATCGACGGCCGTCCGGCGGTTTTCATCTGGGCGCCGGCGGGTATCCGGCACGACGTCGGCGGTAGCGAAGAAGCCGCCAAGCTCTATGCCATGTCGCAGCGGATGGCCCGCGACGCCGGCTTGCCCGGCATCTACTTCGTGGCCATGAGTTCGCACCAGAGCGAGGCGGCCTGCCGACAACTGAAGGCGGAAGGCTACCAGGCGTGTACTTCGTATCACGGGTTCCAGCTCGCCGCGCAGCAGGCCGGATCGAAGCGGTTCCCCTTTGCCGACGTCGTCGAGACCGGCCCGCAGGTCTGGCGCGACGCGGACCAGAGGGCCTCGGGGCTGCTCTATATGCCGATCGTCGACACCGGCTGGTCGTCCGAACCGTGGCACGGAAACAAATCGCTGGTCATCAGCGATCGCACCCCGGAACAGTTCGGCAGACTCTGCCGAGCCGCCCGAACGTATGCCGAGGAAACGCGGAAGAAGATCATTACCGTCGGCCCGTGCAACGAGTGGGGCGAGGGGAGCTACATCGAGCCGTACGCGGAGCACGGATTCGCGGATCTCGATCAGCTTCGCGCGGCCTATTGCCCACCCGGCGACTGGCCGCCCAACCTGATCCCGTCCGACGTGGGCCGCGGTCCATACGACCTGCCCCAACTCGCGCCGAAAACCGCCTGGCAGTTCAACAC
>CAYUIQ010000051.1:0-40284 GCA_964444795.1 uncultured Planctomycetaceae bacterium | reverse complement strand
CATACGGAACGCCATTCGATACAGAACGGCACCGTGATCGGCCACCAGTCGGTCAAACTCGACCCGTGATAGAGGCAAGCCTATTTCTCCCTTCCCGCCCCGGGGCAATACGGCCGGCCGCTCAGCCTGCCTGCCGCACTGTTGCAACTCGATTCGCTGGCCGGCGGTGCGATTATTCCGCCACCGGCGTCATGGAATGCCCGACGGCCTCGGAGGGCCATCGTACGCAGCAGAAATCGATGGACACACCTTTAGAGTATAATCGGATGGACCTCGCTTTGGCTTGCCCCCCGTGTGCGGGGGGGCAATACTCATGGCTCTCTCCGCCGAAGAGAACATCGGTCCTCGATGAGCAAACTTGTGAGAAAGACGGGACGGAGATAAAATTTGGGTAGTTGCACATTTCCCGCCGCGGAGACCTCGTTCCCGTGCAGAGCATGAAGACCAGATCGGCAGTAGCTCACTAGCGGGGTGTGTTGTTGCGGCCTGCCGCGGGGCAATCCCTTAGCTCTTCAGCATTCGCGCCGCAATCAAGCGTACGTCCATCAACCAAGGAACTGGCAGACATGGCCATCCATCGCGTCTCACCCACCGACCGGCCGCGCAATTACCTGGCCCGCAAGGAGCAGACGCGGTTGCTCCTTCTGGTCATGTCGTTGGGCCTGGCGGTCATGGTCGCAATCAAAGCCGCCGACCCGGATACCTGGCGCTGGCTCGAAGCCATGGCTGAGAACTCGGAGGATGGGTCGTCGGAAGGGGGATCCGGCGAAGGCGAGGCCGTCGACACACGGCTGCGGCCCGCCTCCGAAGACAGAATTCCCGGCACGTTGCGTAACCCGATGCCGATCGAGGAAGAAGAGACACCACCCGTGGTGGCTCCGGGGCGATATTTCCCGGGAGTCCAACCGGAGTACCTTCGGGAAATCAAGGACAACACGTTCTTTGCGGGTCCGGAGTCCGGCGAAACCAAGGCCTGGTACAACCTGCTGGGAGTGCTCGCCCGGGCCGATTTGGACAAACTGGAGGCGGCTTCCACGGGACCGGTCCGTTTCGTGCAGATCTTTCGCCAGCCGAACGAGTATCGAGGGGAATTGGTCACGCTCAAGGGCACGTTGGTCCGGGCGCACCGTATCTCCGTCAGCACAAAGAACGACGAGGGCATTACCACCTACTACAAGACCTTGCTGATGCCGGCCGACTCTCCGACGCAGTTGATTGTCGTGCATATATTGAATCTGCCGGAGGGTTTTCCCACGGGAGAGAAGATTAGCGAAACGGTCGAGTTGACCGGATTCTTCTTCAAACGCTGGGCGTACAAGGCAAAGGACAGCGTGCGGCTGGCTCCCGTCGTGCTGGCTCGCGAGCCTCGCTGGAAGAAGAAACCTCCGCCTCCGGCAGCTCCCTCGATGTCGGCGACTGCCGTCGGTGCGGTCGTCCTCACGGCCGCCGTGATCTGCGCCGGGGTGATGCTGGTCATTCGCCGCCGCTGGCAGCATGTCGAGGTAAGCGGGCGCCCACGACCCGACTCGATCAAGACGTGGGAGAACCCGACGGAGATACAGCCATGACGGTAACGGCCAAAGCCCCGCAAAAACCCCCGCGATGCTCGTGGTTGGCGGTATGCATCTTGCTGCCGGCATTGACTTGGGCGTCGCTATCGGCCGGCGATCCGGTCAGCGGGGCGACCGAACCGGGCGAGTCGGCAACGGAACCGGGCGAGGCGACGACGGATGATCCGCTGGAAGAGGATCCGGTGGCACGGATCGGCGAGAGTGCGCGGGCGTTTCTGGAGTATTGCGGCGTCGACGACAGTTGCTTCCAGCGATTTGTTGACGGCCGGGCATTGCACGACGACGAGCGGGGAACGTTGATGCGAATCCTCGGTCGCCTGCGCATGTTGCAGGTAACCCGCTTCGAGAAATGGGCGAAGGAGAAATTCGATCTGTCGGCCGTCGGCAGCGACCCCGAGTCGTTTCGCGGCGAGTTGTTCCATCTGAACGGTCGCGTTCGCCGGGTCGACGTACATGAGCCGTTTCCCGAGGTGGCCAAGCACTTCGACATGGCCCGCTACTATCGTTGCGAGATCGAGTTGGCCGCGGCGCTCGATCCGGCGGTGATCTTCACGACGGAGGTTCCCAAGGCGTGGCCGTTGGGACAGTCGATCGACGAGCGGGTTGGCGTCTTCGGGGTCTTTTTGAAACTCCAGGGATCCGCCGACAAGCACCCGACGCCCTGCTTTGCCGCCAAACGTTTGGCATGGTATCCGGACAACGTGTTGGGCGACCTGGAGATGGATGTTGCCCTGTTGGACAACGTCAAAGACTGGACTCGCCGGCCGATCACCAAGGAAGAGCGCGAAGGATTCTACCAACTGATGGCCGCCGTCGGCCGCGCCAAGCGAGGGCAACTGGCGCGTATCGCCCGCGAGGCGCTGGAGGAAAGCGAAGAGAGCTACGACTCGATCGTCCCGCTGTTCAACAAACCGGCTTCGCAGCGAGGCCGCCTGGTCATACTCAGAGGCCGGGCACGTCGGGTCGTGAAGATCCGGGTCGAAGACGCCGACATCCAGGAACGTTTCGGTATTGATCACTACTATGAAGTGGATATCGTGACCGAAGAATCCACTCCCAATCCGATCACGTTTTGCGTGCGCGAGGTGCCGCCGGAGATGCCGCAAGGGGACGGCCCCGAGTTTTCGGAAACCGTTTGCATCGCCGGGGTGTTCTTCAAGTCGTGGAAATTCACCTCCGGAGCGGGGAAACAGCAGTTGGCACCGATGCTGATCGGCCGCCGAGCGGTCTGGATCCCCCGCGAGGAACCGAACTACCATACCATCGCCGGCGCCGTTGCCGGGGGGCTGTTTCTCGTTGCCCTGTTGGGGCTCTGGGTAGCCATGTGGCGGTTTCGCCGGGGCGATAAGACGTTCCGCCAGCGCACGTTCGGCAAGAGTTTCGCCGTCCAGGCCGGCGTGTCGCTCGATGAGATCGGCTTGCCGGAGGGGCAGATGCCGGATTTCAGTGGACTCGATTCAGCCGGCGGCAAGGGTTCGGATTCCGACGACACTTGACCCGTCTGGCCCCGGCACTTGTGCCCGGCGCGTCGAAGCGATCGAGACATGGATTGACGGCTCGCGCGCCGTTAGGATGCCGGTTCCGGACGATACGTTTGACGTGCATGTGTGTGTCGTCTGAGCTTGGTGGGTCTGGTTTGTCCGCCTTCCGCACCGGCACGGGGCCGGTGGGGAAGAGCCCGTTGGAACCCGTGTGCAACGGCGATGCGAGGCCCACGGCAATCCCGGAGCGACGGGCTCGGAGGCCCATCGTACAATCCCGGAGCGACGGGCTCGGAGGCCCATCGTACATTGCCGCGATCGACGGGCTCCGAGGCCCATCGTACATGCCCGCACCGCTTGACTTCTCGGCTCTCGTGTGGATACTCACACTCTTGGCGGTGCGCCCGCTGCTGATTCGTCCGCAACATCCAGAAGCAGGAACTCTTCTATTATGAAACGTGCAAAGATCACGATCGTCGGGGCTGGAAATGTCGGCGCTACGACCGCCCATTGGTGTGCCGCCGCGGAATTGGGCGACGTTGTCCTCTTGGATATCCCCAAAACGGAGGACATGCCGCGGGGCAAGGCGCTCGATCTGATGCAAGCATCGCCGATCATGTCGTTCGACTCCAACGTCCAAGGAACGACCGATTACGCCGATACGGCCGGCAGCGATATTGTGGTCATTACTGCCGGCATGCCGCGTAAACCGGGTATGAGCCGCGACGACTTGCTGGTGACCAACGCGAAAATCGTCGGCTCCGTGGCCGAGCAGATCAAGCAGACCAGCCCCGAGGCGATCGTCATCGTGGTCAGCAACCCGTTGGATGCGATGGTCCAGCGGACGTTGCAAGTGACCGGCTTTCCGCCGTCGCGGGTAATAGGGCAAGCTGGGGTACTCGACACGGCCCGATTTCGTACGTTTTTGGCGGTGGAACTCGGAGTGAGCGTCGAGGACGTCTCGGCGATGCTGTTGGGAGGACACGGCGATACGATGGTTCCGCTGCCCAGTTGTACCTCGGTGGGCGGTATTCCGGTGACGCAACTGATCGAGCCGGGACGCCTTGAGGAGATCGTTCAGCGCACCCGCGACGGGGGAGCGGAAATCGTCTCCCTGTTGAAGACCGGCAGCGCCTACTATGCCCCGGCGGCAGCCACCACCCAGATGATCGAGGCCATCGTTCGCGACAAAAAGCGGCTGCTTCCGTGTGCGGCCTACTGCGACGCGGAGTACGGCGTGGGCGGATATTACGTGGGCGTGCCGATCGTGCTCGGGGCCGGGGGCGTCGAACGAATCATCGAATTGCCGCTGAGCGACGGCGAACGGGCCGGGTTCGAGAAGAGCGTCGAGGCCGTCAAGGGCCTCGTCGCGGCGATGGACAACCTGCTCGACTGACGATTCGCTCATTCTTTCGCGTCGGCGGGGGCTCCGTGTTGACAGCCACCCTGGGGATCGAGTAAAGTCTGGGGGCTATTCCACCGAAACCGCGTCCCGGAGCGTGCGTCTCGGCCCCGTCTGCCCCTGTGTTCCGGATTGCCGGTGCTGGAGTTTTCTCTTCCGCAAACATCTCTACCGACCGGGTGCCATGAAGCGAATTGAGCAATTGGCCAAGTTGAAGGCGTCGTGGTCGGGGACACCCCCACCCGATGTCGCGGCCGGAACCTTTTCCTGTTCGCCCTCGTGTGGCGAACACGCCGTTTTTGTCCCCTTGCACTACGAATCGGGATATGCCTACCCGCTCTTGGTCTGGTTGCACGGTACGGGAAGCGATCAACAGCAACTCATGCGTGTGATGCCCCTGGTGAGTATGCGCAACTACGTGGGCGTGGCGCCCCAGGGAACAGCATCGCAGCGAACTGGCTGCGCGGCCGGCACGGAAGTTGCTGGCTCGGGGTTTCGCTGGGAGCAAACCGACGATCAGATTCGAGAGGCCGAGCAGCGGATCTTCGACTGCATCGCAGCCGTGCGGCGGGACTACCACGTCGACCCGCGAAAGATCTTCGTGGCCGGATTCGATTGCGGCGGGACGATGGCGTTCCGCGTCGCCCTGGAGCACCCCGGCTATTTCGCGGGCGTTCTCTCGCTGGGCGGCCGATTCCCCTCCCAGCGAAATCCGTTGGCCCGGCTCAACGAAGTCCGCTCCCTGCCGGTGTTTCTGGCCAGCGGCCGCCACGGCACCAAGTATCCGACCGAGACCGTTTGCGAGCATCTTCGGCTGCTCCATACCGCGGGCATGCCCGTCACCTTGCGCCAATATCCGTGCGCCGATGAGTTGAGCCCGCTGATGTTGGCCGACATGGATCGGTGGATCATGGAGCAAGTCAGGCCCGCCTGCTCGCCCCAAGAGCCGTCGGATTCCCGCGCCCGAAAACGGGAATAGCACGGCCCCCTCTTCCGACTCGATTTCGATGCTCGCCAAGTCGCGCCGAAATTGCTGTCGATGCTAGCAGCCTGCTGGCGAATAATTTCGGCCAGCGGTCAAAAGGCGTCAGTCTGCGCGAGATAGGCGGCCGGGGGTGTTGAAATGCGGATTGACACGACTTGGCCGTTTTGGGTACAAACCGCCGGCCTTTTCCTCGTCTTGCTATTTTCTCCGGCCGTGACGGAAAGTCCCCCCCTGGGCAATCCGCCACTTGCCGCCCCGGAACTACGCTGGAAGCGACCATGAGCTCGCAAGCGGATACCAACGATACGAATGACCAGGCGCCGGAACCAACCGGCGGTCTTGCCGGTCTGTCGTTGAGAGTGCGCGCGTGGGCCAAAGCGAATCGAATGAAAGCCGGCCTGGCCTTGGGGACGTGCCTGGTGTTGCTTAGCGGCTTTGCATTTCTTTGGTACGGCATTTCGTCCGATCGTCGCGGTCCCGAGGAACTGGTGACGATGGAGATGGCCTTGGCATCGTTGGACAAGGGCTACTACGACGAGGCGCGGCGGCAGGCCGAACTCCTTCGCGAGCAGGATAATCTGGGACCGGACGAGTTTGGAGGCCCCTCGTTTGTCCTTGGGGCAGCCACCGCGTACGAGGCCGACGCTACCTGGAAGAAGGACAAGCAGAAGTACTACCTGCTGGCCGCCCGGTATCTGGAAGACGGGCGTGATCGCGGGTTTCCACCCGGGCGAAAAGGCGAAGGCTTGTACCTCTTGGGCAAGAGCCTGCTGTTAAGCGGCCAGATTCCCGCCAGCCGTTTGGCCCTTGGCGAGGCGCTGACCTTTCTGCCGAGCCGGCGCAGCGAGATTCACAGGATGCTTGCCCGGGCCTTCCTGGAAGACGCCGTCCCGAAGCCGGCCGAGGCACGGAAACATAATCAGGCGTATCTGGCCGATACGGAGCTCTCCTCGGTCGAGCGCCATCAGGCCATCTTACAGCGGGCGCGCATTGAGTTGCTGCTGGGGAAAACCTCCGAATGCCTGGCCGCGCTGGCGACGATCCCGGCCTCGTCGAAACTGCGTGCCGAAGTGATGGTGGTGCGGGGACAGGTCTTGATGCACGAAGCCCGGGCGTTGCAGGGAGAAGAGCCCGACTTCGCCCTGGCCGAACGCAATCGGGAGATGGCGCGACGGAAGTACGAAGAGGCAATCGATCTATTTCGTCAGGCACAAGGCCGCGACACCTTGCTGACGCAGGCCACGAGCAAGGCGATGTATCTGATCGGCGTCTGCCAAAAAGAAGCGGGAGCGTACGGCGACGCGGTTCATCAGTTTACCCGCACGCGCAAGAAATACGCCAATACGGCAGAGGCTTTTGCCTCGCGATTCCAGGAGGCCGAACTGTTGTTGCAGTCGGGGCAAGACGCCAAGTCGCTGGCGGCGTACCGGGAGGTGTTCGAGGGGGTTTCCGACCCGGCTAACTTCAGCAACCCCTGGCTTTCGCTGGAGGAGCTGCAAAACCGCACGATGGAGGCGTACCGGCACTACCTCGAGACGCAGAACTACGAGGTGGCCCTGCAACTTGCCCAACACCTGTCGCCCCTGTTCTCGGTCGCCCGAGGCATGGAATTGACCGCCGAAACGCATCGGGCCTGGGGCCACGCGCTGCTGGAACAGGCCGACTCGATGTCGCTGGCCGACGCCGAGGTCGTGCGGAGCCAGGGCCGGGCACAATTGCGCCGGGCCGGCAGCGAGTTTTCCCGGCTGGCCAAACGGCAGTTTACCGCGACCGAGTACACCGATCTCCTTTGGCACAGCGCCAATGGCTATTTCGAGGGCCACGACTATCGCAACGCCACGCGGATCCTCGATAAATATCTGAAGAACGAATCGAGACGTCGCCGGCCCCGGGCGTTGTCCCTCCTGGGACAAGCCAAGCTGGCCCTCGGCCGGTTCGAGGAGGCGCTGCAGGACTTCGGCGAATGTATCGAGTTCTATCCGAAGGACGCCGCCAGTTTTCAGGCCCGGCTCATGGCCGCCAACGCCTATCTCGAAGTCGACGATGCGAAGAACGCCGAGGCGATGCTCCGCGAGAACCTCAACAGCGACCTCACTCCGGCCAGCAAGGAATGGCGAGATTCGCTCTTCGCCCTGGGAAAACTCCTCTACTTCGCCGAACGTTTTGACGACGCGATGCGCGTCTTGGAGGAATCGGTCGAACGCGGCGCCGGAACGACTCACGAGATTGAAGGCAACTACCTGATCGCCATGACGTTTCGCCGGCAGGCCACGACGGCCGAAGAGCGCCTCCGCAAAAGCGAGATGGAAAGAGCGAGGATGACCGAATCCCGCCAAGTGCGGGAACTCCTCAGCGCGTCTCTCGAACACTTTCAGAAATCCCGCGACGGACTGCTCGACCGCCAGGAAGGTACGCAGTCGATCGAAATGTCCGACCCGATCGATCTGACCGATGCCGAGAAGGCCATGTTGCGCAATTGTCATTTTCTCATCGCGGGCACGCTGTTCGACCTCGAACAGTACGAGGCGGCCGTCAAGGCCTATTCACTGGCTACCAACCGGTATCGAAATTCTCCCGAGGCGTTGGAAGCCCATGTTCAGATCGCCAACGCCTACCGGCGCATGCGGCGTCCGCTGGACGCCCGCGGCACCCTGGAGCAGGCCAAGGTGTTGTTGAAACGAATGAAGAATGACGTTCCCTTCGAGGAAACAACCAACTACACGAAAGAGGAATGGGGTGAACGGCTGGAGTCCTTGGCTGAAATGTGAGGGGTAGCGATTAGCGATTAGGCATGGGACATTGGGTATCAGAAATTCGTAACGACTGGCTGCTGACTATGGAAACTCAACTGCTGGCTCAAGGGGTCGAACGAAAGTACGAATGCCTGGAGCAATTGCGCGACTTGGGGCGGCGTCAGATGACGCTGGTCGACCAGGGCGAGATGGCAACGTTGCTCGATGTGCTGGCGGCCAAACAGCGTCTGCTGGTCCGCTTGCAGCAGATCGAGAAAGCGCTCGACCCCTTTCGAGATCAGGACGCACGGCAACGTCAATGGGTGTCGGAAGGCCAGCGGCTCGCGTGTGCCGAGAAGCTAAACGGCTGCCAAGAGTTGTTGCGGGAAATCGTTGCCCAAGAGAAGCAGAGCGAACAACGCCTGATCCGCCGTCGCGATGAGGCGGCAATTCAACTCCAGGGAGTTCACGCGGCGCGGCAAGCCTGCGGCGCCTACGGAGACAAACTGGACCACGATAATGCCGGGCAAATCGACCTTCTATCCGACACGTAGTCCGTAAAGAAGAGGAATGACGCCATGGCCGGAAACGAGTTGTCCACCAAGGACAAGACCGCGTTGCCGGACGGAAACGCCGACCTGGAGACGGTGCTCGCCGCCTGGCATGCCGCGACGTTGCGGCTGGAGCGGACCCACTCCGCGCTGCAGGCGGAAGTCTGCCGGTTGACCGACGAGTTGGAAGTGAAAAATCGGGAACTGGCACGCAAGAATCGTCTGGCCGACCTGGGCCAAATGGCGTCCCACGTCGCCCACGAAGTACGCAACAATCTGGTGCCGGTGGCCTTGTACATGAGTCTGCTGCGGCGCCGGCTCGCCGATACGCCGAACTGCCTGGAAGTGCTGGAGAAGATCGAAGCTGGATTCACGGCGCTGGACGCCACGGTCAACGACCTGCTGCACTTCACCATCGAACGGGATCCACAGCGGCAGCCCGTCGACATCGGCCGTTTGGTCGAGGAAGTACATGCCGCCCTGGCACCCCAGTTGATGGCCCAGGGAATTACCACCACTGTCGACGTCGCCGCCGGGCACGTTGTCGCGGCCGATTGCGACATGCTCCGCCGGGCCGTCCTGAATCTGGTGCTCAACGCCCTGGACGCCATGCCCGAAGGGGGGGACTTGATCGTCACTTCCTACGTCGCCGAAGAAGGCGTCGAACTGGAAATCGCCGACACGGGACCCGGCATGAGCGAGGAGACCAGACGGCGAGCGTTCGAGCCGTTCTTTACGACCAGAAACACGGGCACCGGATTGGGGCTGGCCATCGTCAGCCGCATTGCCGAGGCCCACAACGGCGACGTCCGAGCGGTCAATTGCCCCGACGGTGGTACCGCCGTGACACTCCGCATCCCTCATCGTATCCTCAAGGCTGCCGCATGATCTCCAACGCCGATTCCAACCAATCGACCGGCTGCGTGCTGGTGGTCGACGACCATCGCCAGGCCAGGGAATCGATGACCGACGTCCTCCAGCAGGCCGGTTACGACCTGGAGTCGTGCTCCAGTGCCGCCGAAGCCCTGCGCATGCTGGACGACCGGGCGTTCGATTGCATCGTAACCGATCTGATGATGCCCGGCATGAGCGGGCTGGAGTTCATCCGGCAACTCCAGCAGCAGGGCAATAGCGCTCAGGTGGTCATGGTGACCGCCCATGCCACCGTCGCTTCGGCGGTCGAGGCGATCCGGCACGGAGCGTTCGACTATATCGAAAAGCCGTTCGACGTCGACCAACTGGAAACGCTCGTCGGTCAGGCGATCCGCCACGGCCGATTGTTCAACGGCCACCCCGGTGGCGAAGAGGGCTCCGCGGCTCAGCGGCCGGTTGCCATGATCGGATCGAGCCCGGCCATGGAGTCTCTGCGCGGGCGGATTGCCCAAATCGCCCCGACCTCCGAGACCGTGCTCATTCTGGGCGAAAGCGGAACGGGCAAGGAACTGGTCGCACGGTCGATCCACGCGGCCAGCCGGCGCTCGGCCGGACCGCTGGTCAGCCTGAACTGTCCCGTCTTGTCGGCTCAGTTGATGGAGAGCGAGTTGTTCGGCCACGAGCGGGGCGCGTTTACCGGCGCGGAAGCCACCCGGGTGGGACGCTTCGAGATGGCCAACGGGGGTTCCATTCTGTTGGACGAAGTAACCGAAATCGCGCCGCCCCTTCAGGCGAAATTGCTGCGAGTGCTTCAGGAACGCTGCTTCGAACGCGTCGGATCCAGCCAGACCGTCGGAGTCGACGTCCGTGTGCTGGCAACCACCAACCGCGACCTGCGGACTGCCGTGTTCGAGGGAGAGTTTCGCGAGGATCTCTATTTCCGCCTGGCCGTGGTGCCGCTGAACGTACCGCCGCTCCGCGATCGGGCCGAGGATATTCCCGAATTGGCCGACCATTTCCTCCGCCTCACGGCCAGCCGGCTGCAGCGCCAGCCGTGTACCTTGGAAACATCGGCCTGGGATCTGCTGACCCACTATGACTGGCCGGGGAACGTGAGGGAACTGGAGAACATCATCACCCGCGCAAGTGTCTTGGCCGACGGATCGACGATTACGGCCGACGCCCTGCGGCGGTGGCTCATGGATTGCGGCCCGACCGACGGCACGCCGGCCGATTCCGAAGTGCCGGTCGGATTGAGTCTCCAGGAAATGGAACGCAAACTCATCCAAGGGACCCTCGAACACTTCGACGGCCATCGCGCCAAGACGGCCAACGCGCTGGGTATTGGCGTGCGAACCCTTTCCGGAAAACTACGACAATACGGATATGCCCCCCGAGCCAAACGTCTGGCCAAGGCCGGATAAGGTGGAAGGACAGGGGAGTCATTCATGGAAAGACAACAACAAGCCATACGTCAGCCAAGCGGTAGCCAAAGTCGCCAGGCTCAGGCTCCTGTCCCGGTTGACGCGAGGCGTCGCCATCGGCAGTTTCTGCCGAATCGGGTACGCAAAACATGCCGATGGGGGACGTTTGCCGGGCAAGTCGTGTCCGGCACGCGAGCCACGTCGGAGGAGTTCGGAGACGTAGTAACCTTAGAAAAATAAACAACTTAGGCGGGTACGGCTGCCGCGGGAAATCCCCGCGCGCCCGGATATCGCCAGCCGACCGGTACGACGGTTGCTAGCAGAGATGGGTTGCCCCACAGCCAAACCACGAAACCACCCGAGGATTTACAGATCGCGACGCCATGTTCCCAGCCCTTTTTCAATCCAACACGATTCCCGTCCTGGAGCAGATGGTTAGCTTCTCCCAGGCGCGGCATTCCGTGTTGGCCGGAAACATCGCCAACCTCGACACGCCCGGCTACAAGGTCCGTGATCTCTCGGTCGACGACTTTCAAAGCCGGCTGAAGGACGCCCTGGAGACAAGACGGAAACAACGCGCCGACATTTCGCCGGGCGAGCTGGCTTACTCCGGCATCACGTCCAGCAACCGCCGGGGCGACGGTATGTTGGCCAAGGCTTCGGAAGATTCCAAGAGCATCGTCTACCACGACAAGAGCAACGTAGGCCTGGAATACCAGGTGACCGAGGTGCTCAAGAACCAGATGCAGCACAACCTGGCGCTGACGATTATGAAGAACCAGTTCAACTTGCTCGAAGCGGCGATCAGCGGAAAGGCGTGAGGTAGGGGGGTAGGGACTAGGAACTGGGGACTGGGGACTGGGAACTAGGGACTAGGGACTAGAGAATAGAAAAACGGAGTCGAGTATGTTTAACGCATTAGACATCAGCACGAGTGCCTTGGCGGCGCAGCGCACTCGTTTCAATACGATCTCCAGCAATATCGCCAACGTCTCGACGACGCGCAACGAGGCGGGCGAGCGGGCGCCCTACCAGGCGCGGAAGACCATCTTCCAGGCGGATGACAGCATCGGCGGGCGCCACGGGGCGGTCGGCGTTAAGGTCAGTAAGGTACTGATCGAAGACAGCGAACCCAAGTGGCGACCCGACCCCACTCACGAAGATGCCGTTCCGGAAGGACAACCCCATGCGGGAGAAGTCGCCTACCCGAACATCAATGTGATGACCGAATTTACCGACGCACTGGACGCCAGCCGGGCTTACGAAGCCAACCTGAGCGTAATCGACGTGACCAAGGACCTCCACCAACAGTCCCTGAGGATTCTGGCCTGATGAACCCGATCAATGGAAATCTTGCCCCGATGTCGATTCCCGGACAGTATTCGGGAATGTCGACGGCGATGGAAACGTCGTCGGGCGGGTCGTCGTTTAAGGACATGCTGCTGGGTTCGATTCACCAGGTGAACTCGATGCAGCAGGCGGCCGATCAAGCCATCGAGACGATGGCCACCGGCGGCGACGTCAACCCGGCCGAGGTGCTCACCGCCGTGCAAAAGGCGGACATCGCCTTCCGTATGATGATGCAGATGCGCAACAAGCTGGTGTCCATCTACGAAGAGGTGAAGAACATCCGCGTGTAGGAAGTAGAGGCTGCCGGCGCCGCCGATGGATCGTTGCGGTGTTGTTCGTCTTGGCAATGGAGTGCCGACCATGGATTTTCTCAATCAGACGTTTTCCCAGACCAAGGATCTTTTCCGTTCGATGACTCCCGGCGCGCGGATCACCGCCGGGTTGTTGTTGACGGTGGTCGTGGTCAGCCTGGGATACCTGTTCACGCATCAGATTTCCGGCTCCGACACCTTCCTGATGAACGGCGAGCACTTCGCCCCCAGCCAGTTGCCCGCCATGGAGGCGGCCTTCGACAAGGCCGGTCTGAAAGACTACGAGGTGGAAGGCACTCGGATCAAGGTTCCTCGCGGCCGACAGTCGGCCTACATGGGCGCCCTGGCCGACGCCAACGCTCTGCCCCGCAACTTTCACGACTACATCCAGGCCGCATTGAAAGAAAGCAGCCCCTTCCTCAGTAAACAACAACAGGCCGCCCGGCTCAAAAGCGCGCTGCAGCAGGAGCTTTCCCAAATCGTCGGCGCGATGAGGGGGATCGAGAGGGCCGTGGTCCTCTACGACAGCGAAACCACGGGCGGCTTGCGGCGGGAAACGATCACCAAAGCGTCGGTCAACGTCCAAGCCAGCGGCTCCGATCCGCTGGACGAACAGCGGATTGCCGCCATTCGACACTCCGTAGCCGCCGCCATCGCCGGACTGAAGCCCGAGAGCGTCACGGTCACCGACCTCGGTTCGGGGCGCGTCTATCCCGGCGGCCAAAGCGACGGCCCGGGCAGCGTCTGGAACAATCTCTACGGCGGACGCAAGAAGGAATATGAGCTGTCCTGGCGCAAGAAGGTCCAAGAGGCCCTCGCCCGGGTCCCTGGCGTGGATGTCAGCGTCAACGTCGTGCTCGACCGCGAGAAGTTCGTCCGCAAGAGCTCCGTTACCCACGACCCCAAGCCGGTCGCCTATTCCACCAGCGAGGAAATGACCGAAATGATCACCGATGCGGGGGTACCCGCCGGGCAGCCGGGATATCAGGCCCAGCTCAACACGGGCACAGCGGCGACCTCCCGGGCCAAAGGTACCCACGAGGAGAGCACCGCGTCGACGACCCGCACGGATAGCGCCCTGTCGAGCAACACCGAGGACAGCGAACTGGTGGGGCTGACTCCCAAGCAGGTGACCGCTTCGATCGCCGTGCCCAAGAGCTACTTCGAGGATATCTGGCGGCGCCGAAATCCGGCCGCCGAAGGCTCCGAGCCGCAAACTCCCGACGCCAACGACTTGGCACAAATCGAAGCCGAGGAAGTGGCCAAAATTCGCAAGCATGTCCTCGGATTGATTCCCGTTCCCGAGGGAATCACAGACCCCAACGAGTTGGTCACCGTGACCACGTTCGACGATTTTCCGGCCGAGGCGATCCCCGAGCCGGGGTTGACCGAAAACGCCATGGCCTGGGCCGTGGGCAACTGGAGCACGTTGGGATTGGGCGTGCTGGCGCTGTTTAGCCTGGTGATGCTCCGCTCGATGGTCCGCTCCGGCGCGACGGTCACGGAGACCGGCGGCAGCGCGGCGACGAGAAGTGAAGGGTCGGATGAAGAAGAGAACGAGATCGTCAAGGCCCAAAATCGGCTCCGACGCTTCGCCGGTGGAGAGGTTTCGCTTCGCGATGAGTTGACCGATCTGGTCGAGGAGGACCCCGATGCGGCGGCCAACATCCTCAGCACATGGATCGGCAGCGCAGGGTAACCATCAATGAATAGCAAACCTGATAGCAAACCGGACCGCCTCCGAAAAGCCGCCGTGTTGGTGGCCGCCCTCGATCGGGAAACCGCCGAGGCCATGCTCGATCGGCTTGCTCCCGAGCACGCCCAAGCGATCCGCCGCGCCGTGGTCGAACTCGGCGACGTCGATCCGCGGGAGCGCCGCGCCGTGTTGGAGGAGTTCCGCACGCTTGGACCGGTGAAACCGCGAGACGCATCGCGCGGGATCGCACTCGACGGTCCCTTGGCTGGCCGTCTCGCCGCGTGTACGTACGCCGAAGCCGAAGCCGACGGACCCTCGGTCGAAACGCCCACCCGGGGGAAACCGTTCCGCTTCCTCCACGAGACCGACTCGCGGAAGCTCGCCCACATCCTCGCCCGGGAACGCCCGCAAACTATCGCCCTGATCGTGGCCCATCTGCCTCGCGATCGCGCGGGAGAAGTGCTGGCCGCCCTTTCGTCACCGCTGCAAATCGAGGTGGTCCGCCGTCTGGTGGATCTGGACGATACCGATCCGGCGATCCTCCGCGACGTCGAGCGGGGACTGGAAACGCGCCTGTCCGAACAACTCCGCTCGCAACGCCGCCGCCGTACCGGGCTGGCTACCATGACCGGAATTCTCGATGCCGCGCAGGGAAACGTCGGGGCCAAAATCCTCGACAATGTCGCGTCTTACGACGGCAATCTGGCCGGAAAGCTCGGGTACGACCGGCTGGAATTCGAGGACCTTGACCGGCTTGGCGACGACGACCTCGCTCGTCTGTTCGCCAGCGCCGAGCCGGAAATCGCCTTGCTGGCCCTGACCGGCGCGCCGCCGGAGTTAATCGATCGTATCACCCGGCAGCTTCCCCCGCGGGAGGCCGCCGTGCTCACGCGCCGATTGGATCACCCGCAACCGATTCGCCTAAGCGACGTGGAAGAGGCTCGTCGTGAAATGGCCGAACTGGCCAGCCGGCTGGCCGTCGAAGGCACGG
The DNA here is from genome assembly GCA_964444795.1 of uncultured Planctomycetaceae bacterium. Taxonomy (GTDB): domain Bacteria; phylum Planctomycetota; class Planctomycetia; order Pirellulales; family Thermoguttaceae; genus JABMRP01. Next base: position 24,917 of record CAYUIQ010000051.1, on the reverse strand, counting down.
TTCGCCCGAGAACCGATTCCCGAAAACAACTACTCAATGCCTCCGTCTGAACGCCCTGAGTTAACCCAAATCCTCCGCAATTCCCCATCACCATACACCGACGACCATGTCAACCGTCATCAAAGCCACCGACCGAAACCGCGGCATTCAACGCGTGCCGTTCAATTTCAACGACATGGCCGATCAGGCCGACCAATACCTGGCCAAAGTACGCGCCGAGGCGGCCCGTATCCTTGCCGGGGTGAAGAAGGAGGCCGAGACGATCCGCCGCGGGGCCGAGGCCGAAGGACGCGCCGCGGGACAGCGGATGATCGAGGAGATGGTTGCCAAGCAAGTAGCGCAGCAAATGGCCACGCTGTTGCCCGCGCTGCGAGAAACCGTTCAACAGATTCGCCATGCCCGACAGGCCTGGCTCACCCACTGGGAGAAGTGTGCCGTCGCCACCGCCTGTGCCATTGCCTCGCGGCTGATCCGCAAGGAACTCTCGGCGACCCCCGAGATCACGCTGACCCTGATCCGGGAAGCGCTGGAACTGGCGGCCGGCAGCAACGAGATTCGGCTCCACCTCAACCCGGCCGACCACGAGGCCCTCGGCGAACAACTCGAGACGCTGCGCAGCGAATTGTCGGCCCTGGCAGCGGCCGAAATCATTGCCGAGCCCTCGGTCACTCCCGGCGGCTGCCGCGTCGAAACCCGCATGGGAGTAATCGATCAACAGTTCGAGGCACAACTGGCGCGAATTGAAGAAGAGTTGACGTAGAGACTAGGGACTAGGGACTAGACAACGGATAAGCGACTACTGAGCACCTCGTATGATGGATATTGGCCAACAACTCGAAACCGTGATACCCACGGCGATCACCGGCAGCGTGGCGGCGATGGTCGGCATGACCGCGTCGGCCGCCGACTTTCCGGCGCCGGTCGGTGCGCTGGCGGAAATCGAGCGTCATGCCGAGTCGCCCCTCTCGGCCGAGGTGATCGGTTTTCGCGACGGCCTGACGGTACTCTACCCGTTTGGCGAACTGGCCGGCGTGCGCCGCGGCAATCGTGTCCGGCTGGTCCATTCCAAGCGATGGCTTCGCGTGGGCGAGGAATTGTTGGGTCGGGTGATCGACGCGCATGGCCGGGCAATCGACGGAAAACCGCAGCCCGCGTTACCCCATCGTACCGGATTTACCCGAAAGCCGCCGCATCCCTGTCACCGCCCGCCCATCGACCAGCCGCTTTCCACCGGCGTTCGGGCAATCGACGGGATGCTGACCGCCGGCAAGGGACAGCGGTTGGGTATCTTCGCCGGCTCGGGAGTGGGGAAGAGCGTCACTCTGGGCATGATGGCCCGATACACGGCGGCCGATGTCATCGTCATCGGCCTGATCGGCGAACGCGGGCGTGAGGTCAATGAGTTTATCCAGCGCGATCTGGGGCCCGAAGGGCTGGCTAAGAGCGTGGTCGTGGTGGCCACGAGCAACGAGCCGGCCCTGGTTCGTGTCCATGCCCCGTCGACGGCCACCGCGGTGGCCGAGTATTTTCGCGATCAGGGCAAAGACGTGCTCCTGCTGATGGACTCGCTGACACGGTTCGCGCTGGCCCAGCGCGAGATCGGGTTGGCCGCCGGCGAGCCACCCACGACGCGGGGATTTCCGCCCTCGGTGTTTGCCATGTTGCCCAAGCTTGTCGAACGTGCCGGACGCAGTCCTCAGGGGAGCATCACCGCTTTCTATGCCGTGTTGGTCGAAGCCGACGATCCGAACGAGCCGATCAGCGATGCCGTTCGGGGACTGCTCGACGGACACGTGTGGCTCTCCCGCTCACTGGCCACCAAGGGACACTACCCGGCGATCGACGTTCTGGAGAGCCTCAGCCGGCTGATGCCGAGCATCACGTCGGAGGAACATCGGGCGGCCGCCTTCGCGTTGCGGGGGTTGCTGGCGGCGTATCGCGATCACGAAGACCTCATCTCGATCGGCGCGTACCGCTCGGGGAGCAACCCCAGGGTCGACGCGGCCGTGGAACTGCAGGAACCGATCGCCGACTACTTGCGTCAGCGGGTGGAAGAGCCCTCGAACATCGACAACTCCCGAGACGGCCTGATGCAACTGGGGCGGCAGATCGTCGCTCGCCTGCAAAGCGCCCGGAAGGGGCCGGCCGCCGAGCCAACGGCTTCCACCGGGCAAACCGGAAAACCACCAACCGCTTGACCGAAACATAAACTCCACGTGTGACCCAACCGTAAGATGCCATGGGGAAGTTCAAATTCCGACTCGCCACGTTAATGCGGATTCGCCAGCAGGTACGCGATCAGCGACGCGGCCAACTGGCCGAGGCCTACGACGCGGAAAGTCAACTCAAGCAGCGGGCCGAAGACTTGAATCAGGACTTGCGGCAATTGAACGATGAGTATCGCCGCGCGGGCGGGACCGGATCGGTCGACGTCGACCGGCTGCTGGCCGCCCAACGATACGAGGTCGTATTGCGATCCCAACGACAACAACTCCGCGAACAGATCGACATGCTGGCCACCGAAATCGAACGACGACGCTTGGCGCTGGTCGAGGCCGACCGTGACGTCCGCGTGTTGGAAAAACTTCGGGAGAAACAATTGCGGCGGCATCGAGAGGAAGAAGGACGCCGCGAGACCAAGCGGCTTGATGAAGTGGCCCAGCAGCGGGTCGCTCGGGAGGCGGTGCAATGATCGGGAAGTTACTTCGATCCGGAGCCGGGCTGGTGATCTGGTTCTGCGTGGGCACGGTCATCGCCCAGGTTATCATGGTGGCCTACGTCTGGTTGAGTTGGAAGCCCCAGCGCGAGCAGGTGGTCCAGGCGACCGCCCTGCTCCGCGGAACCGACTTGTTCGCCCTCTACGAGGAGGCCCAGGGCGAAAAGGATCTGGTCTCCGCCGAGCAGGTCTCGTTCGATCAGATCCTCCAGAAGCGAGCCGAGAAGTGGCGCACCCTCGAGCTGCAAACCCAGGCCATGCGCAACGACCTCAAGCAGCTTCGCTTCGAACGAATTCAGTTGGCCGAGAAACGGCAGCAGTTGGCGAAAACGAAGCGTGACTTCGACGCCACACTGACAGCCAGGGTGGAAAATGCCAGCGCGCAGGGTGAAGCGGAATTGCGGTCCATCCTCGAAGGACTCAAGTCCAAGCAAGCCAAGGATCTGCTGCTGCAAATGATCCGCGACGGTGAAATCGACAAAGTGGTCGTCCAGTTGGCCTCGATGAGCAACACCAAACGGACACGGATCATCGGAGAGTTCAAGACGAGCGAGGAAGCCGAGGAGATCGGAAAAGTGCTCCGTCTGATTCGCGATGGCAGCCCGGATACGCAACTGGCCGAAGCGGCTCGCGAGGAACTCGAACGACCCGGTCCGGGCCCCGTGCCGCCCGCCCCGAGACCCTGAGAGAAGTTTCCCATGTCACACATTCCAACCAATTCGCCCGGCGGGCCAAGAACGCTCGAAATGCCCGACGCCCGGGTGGCGTTGCTGGAATTGGATCCGGCCGGGGCGCAGCTTTTCGGCGATCATCTGCTGCGAGCGCAAGACGTGCCCGGTCGCGCGACGTCCACCGCCGGAGCCGCCGACGATACCCGCGAGCCTATCCCAACACGGCCGTCCGCGCCGCCGGAATCCCCACGACCCGCGCCCGAAGAGCCGGCCGACAACCCCCCGAAAACGTCCGCCGAAGAGTCGCGCGATGCGAGTGACGACGACCGCGACACCTCTGTCGACGACGAAACGCCCCCGGTCGTCGACCAGGAGAAGGACGCCGCCGACTCGTCCGACTCCGATCGGCCGGATGAAACGGAAACGGAAACGGAATCCGAGGCCGACGTCAACGGGCAGCACGAGTCCGCCAAAGCCAACGGCCAGGCAGCCGGCGGCATGGAGACGCTCGGTTCGTCGGAGGAATCGGGCGAGGCGCTAACCACCGGGCAGGGTGAGGATGCCGGCGATGCACTAACCGCCGGGCAGGGTGAGGATGCCGGCGATGCACCGAAAATATACGGAACCTCCGGAGAAAACGGCAAGCGGAATACGGCCGCCCGCGAGGCGACTGACGTCGTGCCGCGAAGCGAAGTAACGGATGGGCCGGAGCGTCCGACCGTGGCCCCGCCCGTCGCGGTGCAAGAGGCGGCCGAGGAAGACGGGAAGCCCGCGACCATGGAAGCCAAAGTGTCGGGTGGCGCGGTGACCCCGGAGGCTGGCGTCTCGTCCGGCGAAGCGTCGTCGCAATCCGCCGGTACGGATGCTGAGACGTTGCGGGGTCACCCCGTGGCGAGCGAAGCGTCGTCTGCCGAGTCAACGGTGACGGAACTCAAGGGTGATCGACAACGAACAAAACGTCGCGACAAAGAAGGGGGCGAGTCGGCCACGAAGCCGACCAGTAAGAGCCAGTCGCCGTCTTCCGCGCAGCCGAACCCGGCCTCTCGGGCGATGCCCGCGCCGCCGCCGGAAACACTCCAGACACCGGCCGACTTGCCCAACCCGAACGGTGACGGTCACGCGGAGGCCAGCCCGGCCGGCGGGTCGACGGCGGACAACTCCGCCGCGTTGCTTGGCCGTTTGGGGGCGACCGCGGAACGGAAAGCCGGGCAAACGACGCAGTCTCAGGGTTCGATGCCGGAGGGGGAGGTCGATCCGGCGCGGTTTGTTCGCCGGGTGGCGCGCGCCTTTCGGGCGTTGGGTAGTCGTGGCGGTCCGGTGCGGTTGCGGCTGAGCCCGCCGGAATTGGGGTCGCTGCGCATGGAGGTAACCGTTCGCAATGGCATGATGACGGCTCGCTTGGAAGCCGAAACGCCGATGGCGAGAAGCCTCCTGCTGGATCAACTACCGGCGCTACGCGACCGTCTGGCCCAACAGGACATCAAGATCGAGCAGTTTGAAGTCGACTTAATGGGCCGATCGCCCGGCGGTCTTCCCGAGCAATCCACGCAACAGAGGCCCCAGCAGCAAGCCCAGGGGCAACAGGCGTCACGGGGCGATGCTCCGGCAAGCGACGACGAGGAAACAACGGCCAACGGCGCGACAACCGCCCGCGGCGACGGAAGTCAATTGAACGTCGTCGTCTAGGCAAGGCGACGACACGAGCGAGAAACATTGCGTCCGAAACGAGAAACGAAAGGAAGCCCAATCATGGCGTCAGCAGGAATCAGCGGTGTCGTCGGGCAGCAAGGCCAGCAGAACACCAACGGGACCGACGCGTTTGGCGACGTCGATCTACAGGAGTTCCTTGCCATGATGATCGCCGAGTTGCAGAACCAGGATCCGCTCAACCCGATGGACAACGCCCAAATCCTCCAGCAGGTCAGCCAGATTCAGGAAATCGAGTCGAACAAGAAGCTGAACGAATCTCTGGCTTCGGTCACCCTGGGTCAGAATCTGACCGCCGCGGGAAGTATGTTGGGGCAGGTCATCCGGGGGCTGGCCGAGGACGACAGTTACGTCGTCGGCAAGGTCGACCGTGTTTCGATCAGCGACGGCACGCCGACGCTTCACATTGGGCAGAGCCAGATCGCGTTGAAGAACGTGACGGAGATTCTCAGCGAACCGCCCGAAGACGGCCAGAGCGAGGACGGCCTGAACGCGGACGACCCGACCGCGGAAGCGGCCCCATAGAAAAACGACACTCCGGGGACACCTCAGCGAGAGGTTGTCGTGGGGAAATGAAATACCCGAGGAAAGCGATCATGTGGAAACGAAACCTGCGTCCTGCGTGCTGCGTCCGGCCGGCCCAACGGCCCGGCGATTTTGTTTTACCGAAACCCGTGAAAAGGGGGATATAAGTCATGGGTCTGGCATCCGCATTGAGTACCGCGCTGACCGGATTGTCGGCGGCCGAGACGACGATCGACGTGGTCGGTAATAATTTGGCCAACTCCAATACGGTGGGGTTCAAGTCGTCGACCGCGTCGTTTGCCACGCAGTTTCTGCAAACCAAGAGCCTGGGGTCGCAGCCGACCACCGGCTCCGGTGGCACCAACCCGCGACAAGTCGGGTTGGGAACCCTGGTGGCGGAAATCACACCCGACTTCAGCCAGGGTACGATCGAAGTTAGTTCCAACCCTTCCGATCTGGCCATTCAAGGCGACGGGTTCTTTATGGTCGAAGGGAGCCAGGGCGAACAACTCTACACGCGTAACGGCATCTTCAAGACCAACGCCCAGAACGAATTGGTCAACATCAACGGCAACCGTTTGTTGGGGTACGGGGTCGACGACCGATTTCAGATCCAATCGACCGTTCTGGTGCCGATCGATGTCCCGCTCGGGTCGGCGGCCGTGGCACAGCCGACGGAAAACGTCTATCTGGAAGGGACGCTGTCGCCCACCGGCGATCTATCCACCGCCGCCGAGGTCATTCGGACCGACACCCTCTCGGACTCCAACTGGACGGCACCGCCGGCCGGGACGGGGATTGCGTCGTTGGCGCCGCCCAACCTTGTCGGACCGCCAGCCACGACGCACGTGGGCCAAGTCGCCGGCAATGCGCTGGTCCCGGGAGACACATACCACTACAAGATCGTGTATGCCAACGGGGCGCTCGGGTCGACGACCGGTACCGAGGGGATTCCGTCGACGGTGATCGATCTGGCGGGCGTTTCACTGCGGAGTATTGCCGGTGGCGATGCGGTCGACGAAGACACCGTCTACATCGACGACATCCCGCCGGCGCCGCCCGGCACCTTCACGCACTTCCGTATTTACCGATCGACCGACGGCGGCACGAGTTACAACTACGCCGGAGAAGACGTCGTCGCGGCGACCAACTTCACCGACGACGGGGGCACTACCGGCGCCGCGCTCGACGAAACCCGAATGACCGGCAACTACAGCTACTACATCACCTTCGCCGACTCACCCGGCGGCCCCGGGTTCGGAACCGAGAGCCGGCCCGCTCCGCTGATCGGGCCGTTGCCGGTGAGCAACGGCCGAGTCACGCTGGATGACCTGCCGGTCGATGCTTCCGGGCAGTACACCGTGCGCCGGATCTACCGGAATCTGTCCAACGACGACGCCAGTTTCCATTTCGTCGGAGAAATCCTCGATTCGACGACTCCCAACCTGAACTGGACCGACAAGGCCACCGACGCGGCGATCAGCGGCAACGCCGAGATCGACCTGGACGGGCCGCGGGCAACCAGCAGTACGCTGCTCACGGAGTTGTTGCGACGCGACGGCGCCGTGTACGAAAACGTATTCACCGATACGGGATCGCTCGAGTTCACCGGCCGAAAAGGCGGCCGCGCGCTGCAGACCAAGAGTCTTACCGTCGACAACACAACGACGGTTCTTGATATGTTGAACTTCATGGAAGAGGCAATGGGCATTCGCCGTATCCCGGGGCCGGATCCCCTGAATCCGATTCCTCCCAGCGTTGCCGGCGCGGGCGATAACCCGGGCGGCTCGATCATCGACGGGCGAATCCAACTGGTCGGCAACAACGGCGTCGACAACTCGCTGGAGATCGGACTGTCCGGGCTACAGTTGTACACGGCCACGGGGCAAGAGAATATCAACCTGCCTTTCGGGTCTTCTCAGGCGGCCGTCGGCGAAAGCGCGGTGACCGACTTTCTGGCATACGATTCGCTCGGTATCCCGCTGCAAGTGCGTCTGACCACCATTCTGGAATCCCGAGACAGTACCTCGACGACGTATCGCTGGTTCGCCGATTCGCCGGACAACGATCCGCAAGCCGGCGTGGATATCGCCGTGGGGACCGGTCTGCTTACCTTCGATGGCGAGGGCAACTTCCTTGCGGCTACTGAAGACACGGTTTCCATCGACCGGCGTAACGTCTCTTCCGCGTCGCCGCTGGAGTTCGATTTGGACTTCTCCCAGCTATCCGGACTGGCCACCGAGACCAGTTCGCTGGCCGTCTCCCGGCAGGACGGTTCTTCGCCGGGCGTGCTGACCAGCTTCATCATCGGCGAGGACGGGCGAATTCGCGGCGTGTTCAGCAACGGGATGACGCGCGACCTGGCCCAGATTCGTCTGGCCCGGTTTTCCAACCCGGCCGGCCTCGAACAACGGGGACAAAACCTCTTCGCGACCGGCGTCAACTCCGGATTGCCCATCCAGGGTAACCCCGGAGAACAGGGTATCGGCGACATCATCGCCGGGGCGCTGGAGTTGTCCAACACGGATATCGGAGGAAACCTCATCGACTTGATCCTGGCATCGACGATGTATCGAGGAAATACGCGGGTCATTACCACGGCCCAACAGATGTTCGACGAACTATTGGCGCTGCGGCGGTAGTCTTTCCGGCTGCCCCGGGGCGGTTTGGTGTTTTTCTGGCTGATGGAATTTGGACGGGAACCGAGCATGATCAGACTGACGCGACTGGGCGGAGAGGTGTTCGTGCTCAACGCCGAACTGATCAGCTACGTCGAATCCCGGCCGGATACGTTTATTACGTTGACCACCGGCGATCGGATGGTGGTCGCCGAATCGATGGACGAAGTATTGCGGCGAGCCGTCACGTACCAGCGGAACAAGCACTTGATTCCGGCGCCGGCGGTTCCGCAAGAAGCGGCCCCTTTGGTTTCCTAGCCACGCGAGGTATTTTCACTCCATGGATACAGCCAGCATCATCGGGCTCCCGCTGGGGTGTGCTCTGTTGGTCATCGCGATCATGATCGCGCCGGGGGCGTCGTTCAGCGCCTTTTTCGACGCCCCATCGGTCATGGTCGTGATCGGCGGTTCGATTGCCGCCCTATTTATTTGCTTTCCCGTCCGCGCCTTCCTGAATCTCGGACGAATCGTCAAGAACGTCTTTTTCAACACCCCCCCCAATGTGCCCGAGTTGATCGAGCAGATCGTTTCCCTGGCCGAAACGGCCCGGCGCGACGGGTTACTGGCCCTGGAAACCCGGCTGGAGGAGGTCAGCGATCCGTTTGTGGTGCTGGGAATCCAGATGGCCGTCGACGGCACACGGCCGGAAATTATCGAAGATATCATGCGTACGGAAATTGACGCCGTCGCCACGCGCCATAGCGACGGCAAGAGTGTGCTGGACCAAATGGGCCGTTTTGCCCCTGCATTCGGCATGATCGGAACCCTCATGGGGCTCATTATCATGCTCGGCGACATGAGGCCCGAGACGATCGGCAGCGGCATGGCCGTGGCCCTGTTGACCACCCTCTACGGAGCCGTTGTCGCCAACTTGTTCTGCCTCCCCTTTGCGGAGAAGCTAGGCTTTATTAACAAGAAGGAACTGGTGGCGATGGAGATCATCGTTCGGGGGATCATGGGGATCCAGTCGGGAGACAACCCGCGGGTCATCGAGCAGAAGCTGAGCACGTTTGTGCCGCCCAAGTTGCGAACCGACAGCCGGGAGGCAGCGTGATCTCATGGCCCTGGACCGAGATAAAGAAGAGGAAAGCGCCGGTATCCCGGAATGGGTCGTCACCTTCGGCGACATGATGTCGCTGTTGCTGACGTTTTTTATCATGCTCTTTTCGATGAGCAAATTAAAAGAGGAAGAATTCAGCGTGGTCGTCGAAGCACTGCATCGACAATTCGGAAGTACCGCGAGCATCGCCTCCGTGGTCCCCGGCAAAGCGATGCCGCTCAACTCGGCGGTGAACAAGTTGGCCATCCTCGGGCGTGCGCGTCGCCAGGATACGATGCGCGGCGGCGACAAAGTTCGCGCGCCGGTCGGCGACAACCCCCAGGTCCAGTCCATCCGAAAGGCTCCCGATCCGACCACCGGAGGAAACGTCTTCTTTAAGGAGGGATTAAGCGAACTGGACGCGGACGGGCGGCAGGCACTGGAAGTGACGGCCGATGAAATTCGCGGCAAACCGCAGAAGATCGAGGTGGCCGGGCATACGACGTCGCGCCCGCTGGAACCCAACTCGCCCTACCGAAATCACCACGATTTGGCCTACGACCGGTGCGTCAAGGTGAGAGAGTTTCTCATCAACTCGGGCATCGATCCTTACCGCATCAGTATGGTAGTGGCCGGCGACAGCGACCCCGCCTATACCGGAGACGACCCCGTCCTGGCGGCGACCCGCAATGCTCGAGTGGAAGTGAAGATGTACAGCCAATTGGTTCACCGCGAACAGAAGAGAAGCGGCGGCAATGCCGAGACGACTCCGGACATGCCCCAGGTGGATATATTTACTCCCCCGTAGGTGGCGGAATCAGTCGCGACCCAACGCACTGGTTCCGATAGAAAAACCGACTCGCCGGTCAGCCGGCCTGTCGGTCAACGGTTCCCCAAAATAAGCGTGAAGTACTCATGGCCGATCCCGCGAAGCAACCGACTGAAAACGATCCACTTGCCGAAGATGCGGCCGCCGCCAGCCCTTCGTTGTTGACGAAGCTCCGATTGCCCGCGTTCGTCACCGGCGTGGTCTTGCTGGAATGCGTCATTGCCTATAGTATGCTGCCCACGGTCAGCGAAGGCGAGGGGCAGGCCAACGCCATGCTGGTCGATGAGGACGAGGACGATGATTCGGTTCCCCGAGTCGAGGTCGATCTGGAACCATACAGCATCACGTCGCGTCAGCCGGGCTCGTCCACGGCCCTGCGGATTGACTTCCACTTGTGGGGGACCATTGTTGGCGATAATCAGGAGGAATTTGACGAGCGGATGGCCAAATGCCAGCATCGCTTTCGCGAGCAAGTGATTGAGTCCGTCCGCAGCGCCAATCTTGAGGACTTGACGGATCCCGGATTGGGCGCGATTAAGAGGGTGATTTTGGACAGAGCGAACAGAGTTCTCGGCAAACCGCTGATCCGCGACATTATTGTCAGCGAGTTCTCGTTTGTCGAACAATGACCGAGCGTGCGTGTCGGGTGGTCGTTGAAGACCGCGCCCCGACGGGCAAACGTTGCATGGACGCGCCGAAATAGGAATGGATTCCGATGTCAGACGACGCCGAACTGAGCCAGAGCGATATCGAAGCTCTGCTGAACCAGCCGCAAGGCGATACTCCCGCGCCAACACCTGACGGACCGGCGCCTGACGGACCGGCACCCGACGGACCGGCACCCGATGGACCGGCACCCGACGAGTCGGCACTTGAAGGGCCGGAGGGAGCCGACGACGCCATGGGGCAAGATGAAATCGAGGCATTGTTGCACGGGGGCGGTGCGTCCGCCCCGGAGTCCCGGACCGCGACGCCTCCCGCCGCCGGTGACGAGGATAAACTGCTGGCGCAAGAAGACATCGAGAAACTGCTCGATCAGGCCGGCAAGGGGGGGGCCGCCGCCCAACCCGAGACGCCGCCCGCACCCACCCCGCCTGTACCCGATGGGGCAGGAGCCATGGCCCAAAAAGACGTGGAATACCTGCTCGAACAGGCCGAAGAAGCGCTCGACTCGATCATCGACGCCGACGCGTCCGAATCACCTGCCGGCGTGGATCCGTTCGAGTTCGAGGAGTTCGGTGGCGCACCGGCGTCGACCGAAACCGCCACGCTCGATCTGATCCGCGACGTGGATCTCGACGTGAAGATCGAACTGGGGCGTACGAACATGTATATCGAGGACCTTCTCAAGCTCAAGAGGGGGTCGGTCGTTCCGTTGGACAAACTCGCCGGCGATCCCGTCGATATTTTCGTCAACGGACGTCTGATCGCCCGCGGAGAGGTGCTCGTGCTCAACGACAATTTCTGTGTGCGAGTTGCGGAATTGGTGGCCGGCCAGAACGCCTGCGCGTAACGAGGCGGGAGCAGGGTAAGGCCACGTTTGCGAAGAATAAGGAAGGAGTCGCGTTGCTGAATTTGCGGTGCCGAGTGGAAAAGCCCGACGGATTGACCTGCTTCGATATCGGCACGAACCGGCAGACTCCTTGAGGAAAATCGACCGTCGACAAGGAAAGGCAAGGATGCCTCCGACAACGAACATTGCCCGGGCTGTTCTGGCAACCTGGTTCGGTTTGCTTCTTGTGGCATTGCCCCGAGGCGCCAGCGGGCAGGATTGCCCGCCGTGGAATGGCTTGAGGCACCAGGACACGAGCCAACTCAACGTTCCCCTCGGGGAGACCGACGCGATCTCGTCAGCCGATCCCGTCCATGCCGGTCATCAGGCCCCCCTGCCGCCGCTCCAAACGCAGCCCCGGGGGTATCTAGCGCAACCCGTTGCGTACACCACCACAACGCTTCCGCCAATCGCATCGGCGCCGGCGAATCGTTACCCGGGCGGCCTGGGGCAACCGCCAGGAGCGGAAGGTCCGGCCGACGGCCAGAACGCCTCGCCCGTGCCGATGAAAACCATGCCGACGGAAACCGTGCCGGTGGAAACGGTATCGTCGGAAGTCGATCCCCAGACGCCGGCGGCCGGCGAGTCCGGTGCATCGACGGCAATACCCCTTCCGCCTCCTGTCAAGCGGTCGGCAATTCCCTTGAAACCGTCCGCCGACGGCGACTCCGGATCTTCGCGCGACGTCGGGGGTCTGTCGTCCGTTCTGACGATGGGCATCAGCCTCTCGGTTGTGCTGGGCGTGTTCTTCATCGTTGCCTGGCTGATGCGCCGCGTCGCTCCGGGAGCTTCCAGTGCGTTGCCCGGCGAAGTGGTCGAAGTGCTTGGACAGGCGCCTTTGGCCAGCCGTCAGCAGGTCCACCTGCTGCGTTGTGGGAAGAAGTTGCTGCTGGTCTCGATTTCCACCGCGGGCACGGAAACCTTGACCGAGATCACCGACCCGGAGGAGGTCGATCGTCTGGCCGGGCTCTGTCGGCAAACGCACGCACAAAGCGCTACGGAGACGTTTCGCCATGTGTTTGGGCAGTTCACGGGAACCGCTTCCCGCGCGGAACTTGCCGATTCCGGTGTTTCCGATGACGTCGATCCGCCGGCTCGCGACCCGCGCAGTCTCGATGACCCGGAACTCGGGATCGGGATATTAAGGGGACATCATGCATAAGAGCGTGCCAAGGAAAACGCGGTCGAAGACTTCTCGCGGGCAAGCCGCCGCGGCACAGTGGCGCGGGAGTTCGTCGCGGCGCGGGTTGGCCTGGGCGGCGATTCTCCTGGCGGGGTTGGCCGTCTTGAGTCCCGCGGCGGCCCAGGATGTCCCGCCCGAGACCCAATCGCTCGGTTACGAGTCGCCCAAATCCGAGTCGCCCAGCTACGAGTCGGCGGCCAACGAAGCGCTGACGATGGAAGTGCCCGAGGGTCTGGCCGGAGGGCCCGAGAAATGGACCAGTCCCGAGGGACTCAGTTCCACGCTGCAGGTGATGCTCCTGCTGACCGTGCTCAGCATGGCTCCGGCGGTGTTGTTGATGACCACTTGTTTCGTTCGCATTGTGGTGGTGCTGGCTCTTTTGCGTCAGGCGATCGGAACGCAGCAGTTGCCGCCCAGCCAGGTGATTACCTCGCTGTCGTTGTTCTTGACGTTGCTGTTGATGACGCCCGTGTGGAAGGACGTGTACGAGGGGGGAATCAAACCGTACACCGAGGAACAGATCTCGCTGGAGGAAGCCTGGACGCGCGGCGCCGAACCGATCCGCCGCTTCATGAGCCAGCAGATCGATCGGACCGGCAACCAGGACGACGTCTACCTGTTCCTCCGCTACCTCCCCGATCAATCCGAGCCGACGACCTACGACGATGTGCCGCTGCAGGCGCTTCTGCCGGCGTTTATGCTCAGCGAGTTGAAGACGGCCTTTCTGATCGGATTCCAGATTTACTTGCCGTTTCTGATACTCGACATGGTCATTGCCAGTGTGATGGTCTCGATGGGTATGTTGATGCTTCCGCCGGTCTTGATCTCCTTGCCATTCAAACTCCTGCTGTTTGTCCTGGTGGACGGCTGGCATCTGGTCGTCGGCATGCTCCTGGAAAGCTTCGCCCCGTATACGTGACCGTAATCGTAAATCGCCAATGACCAATCGCTAATCGCCCCCCTTTCTTTCTATTCCCTATTCCCTAGTCCCTACCCCCCACTGCTTCCCATGGACTACCAAGTCGCCACCGATCTGGCCCGCGACGCGGTGAGGATCACGTTGATGATGGGTGCCCCGGTGCTGTTGGCCGGGATGGCCGTCGGATTGCTCGTCGGCCTGCTTCAGGCGGTCACGCAGGTGCAAGAGCAGACGGTCGCCTTCGTGCCGAAGATCGTCGCCATGATTGTGGTGTTTAGCTTTACGCTGCCGTGGTTGATGTCCAACATGCTGGAGTACTCGACCGACCTCATCGGTGGAATCCCCGATCGACTGACGCCGGAACATGCGGCGGAATTGAGAATCGACGACGAACCGTAACGGTCGCCCCATGGACTGGCTGAATCAACTCGATCCGACGCATTTCGTCGTCTTCACCCTGGTGCTCTGCCGGGTGAGCGGGTTGGTGATGATTGCGCCGATCTACGGCACCAAGGAAATACCCGTACAGGTTCGGGCGCTGCTGGCCTTCTCGCTGGCTCTGCTGATCGTACCCGGCCAATGGAACGCGCCGGTGGCGTATCCCGGCAACACGATCAACTACCTGGTCTTCGTGGGCGGCGAGTTTCTGCTGGGCCTGGTACTCGGGATGGGCGTGGTCATTTTGTTCTCCGGAATACGCCTGGCCGGACTCCTCATCGGTCGCATCAGCGGCCTGATGCTGGCCGACGTCTTCGACCCGAGCACCGAAGCGAGCGTGCCCCTGTTCTCGCAATTGTTGCGGATGCTCGCGCTGGCGATCTTCGTTTGCGTCGGCGGCCATCGCCTCGTGATGGCCGGGCTGCTGGATACCTTCGAAACGATTCCGCTGGGGGGCGGCAACATTCCCACGGCGGCGATTTGCGATATGCTGGTGACCGTGTTGAGCCAGAGTTTCTCCTTGGCGATTCGCGCCGCGGCGCCGGTCGTGACGGCCTTGCTCTTGTCCACCCTGGTGATGGGGCTCATCAGCCGCACCATGCCCCAATTGAATATCATGGCCGTCGGTTTCGGAATGAACTCGATGATCACCCTCGGCACCCTGTTCTTCACCATCGGAACCGCCGCCTGGATCTTCCAAGCCCAACTCACCGTCACCCTGGAAACCATCCTCGACGCCCTCCACGTCGGCGTCGTGCCAAGCACCGTTTCGTAGTTTTAATGACCAATGCCGGGTCGGACCCACGGGTTGCAACCCGTGGGCGTAGTAAGTCGCAAACCTCTACCACTAACCACTAACCACCAACCACTAATCGCTGCCCCCCCCTTTTCCTTTCTAGTCCCCAGTCCCTAGCCCCTACCCCCTACTTCCATGCCCGACCAAGATGGGGACAAATCGCAAGAAGCAACGCCGCATCGCAGGCAAAAGGCGCGCGAGGAGGGCCAGGTCGCCAAGAGCCAGGATCTGGGGTCGGCCGTGCTGCTGGTCGGCGCCTTGCTGATCCTGTTGATGCTCGGCGGGGGGCTGATCGACTTTCTCGGCAACTACACGGCCCGGCAATTGGGCGGCCAACTCGCGTTGGAAGCCGATCTCGATTTCGTTATGCTCACCTGGCATTCGGTCACCGGATCGCTCACCCGATACGTGTTACCGATCCTGGGGGGGATCATGGCCGTGTCCGTGCTGGTCAATCTGATGCAGGTGGGGTTCCTCTTCCTGCCGAACAAGCTGGCCCCCGACATCACGCGGCTGGACCCGCTCAAGGGCATCGGGCGAATGTTCTCGATGACCAACTTCATGAAGCTGCTCTTTGGCATCTTCAAGATCCTGGTGATCGGAACCGTGGCGTTTGTGGTGCTCTACGGGCGGCGGGAATCGATCATGGCGATTACCGCCGCCTCGCTCCCGGAAGTGGCCGCCTTTCTGATCGACATTCTCTGGGATACGGCCCTGATGATCGGCATCGCGCTGTTGATACTGGCCATTCTGGATTACACCTTTCAGCGATGGAAACACGAGCAAGATTTGAAGATGACCTCGCAGGAAGTACGCGAGGAGATGAAGAATCTGCAAGGCGACCCGCAGATCATCGCCCGGCGCCGGGTGGTTCAGCGCCAACTGGCCATGAACCGGCTCTCCGACGCCGTGCCCCAGGCCGACGTCGTGGTGACCAACCCGACCGAACTGTCCGTGGCCATCCAGTACGACCCGGAGACCATGGCCGCTCCGATCGTGTTGGCCAAAGGAGCCGGGCTGATAGCCCAGCGAATTCGTCGCCTCGCCCTGGAACACGGGATACCGATCGTCGAAAAGAAACCGCTGGCCCAGGCTCTTTACCGCGAGGTCGAGGTCAATCAGCCCGTCCCCTCCGACAAATACGCCGCCGTGGCCGAGTTGTTGGCCTACGTCTATCAGCTCAAGGGCAAATCGATCCCGGACGTGCCAAACGCGGCGGCGTGAGGAGTCGGGGGTAGCGATTAGGGATTAGTTGGGAGGCGTCATTCTGGCGTCCTGCAGTAACCCGAAGTATAGGCTATTTAATACTTTGCGCCGATTGTCCTCGCTTTCGCTTCGGGTGCTGACTTGCGGATCTTCGCGCGGCCCCATTCGGGGTAAGCGATTAGGGGTGCGAGGGAATCGGTCTGGACTTCACACCGCCTTTCGATTACCGTTCCCCCCTCTTCTCTACCTCAATACAAATCGTGGTAATCCACACGCGCGGAGTCGCGGATGGCTTCTGGTGCCGTGGCACGTGCCGACGGGTTGAGCCCGTTGTCGCGTCTCAAAGATCTGATACTGCCCATCGGGATCATCTCCAGTATTCTGGTGATTATGGTCCCGTTGCCGACGGCGCTGATGGATCTCCTGCTGGCGGCCAATATCACGATCGCCGTGGTCATGCTGCTCACGACGATCTACGTAAGAACGCCGCTGGAGTTCAGCATTTTTCCGTCGCTTCTGCTGGCCACGACGCTGTTTCGGCTGGTACTCAACGTGGCCACCACGCGGCTGATCCTCACCAAGGCCGAGTCGATGGGGGCGCTGGCCGCCGGCGGCGTGATCAAGACCTTCGGCGAGTTCGTGGCCGGCGACAAGATCGTCGTCGGGTTGATCATCTTCGTGATTATCGTCCTCATCCAGTTCATCGTGATTACCAAAGGTGCCACCCGAATTAGTGAAGTGGCCGCCCGATTCGCCTTGGACGGCATGCCCGGTCGCCAGATGGCCATCGACGCCGATCTCAACGCGGGCATTATCGACGAGCACGAGGCTCAGCGCCGTCGCGAAGAAATCTCCCAGCAGGCCGACTTCTT
The DNA here is from genome assembly GCA_964444795.1 of uncultured Planctomycetaceae bacterium. GTDB lineage: Bacteria > Planctomycetota > Planctomycetia > Pirellulales > Thermoguttaceae > JABMRP01. Next base: position 7,786 of record CAYUIQ010000051.1, on the reverse strand, counting down.
CGGGGCCATGGACGGTGCCAGCAAGTTTGTCCGCGGCGACGCCATCGCGGGCATTATCATTACGCTGATCAACGTGATCGGCGGGCTGTTCATCGGCGTGGTCGACGCGGGAATGAGTTTCGGCGGCGCGGCCGAGTTGTTCACCAAATTGACCATCGGCGACGGGTTGGTCAGCCAGGTGCCGGCGTTTCTGATTTCCTTGGCCGCCGCCTTACTGGTGACCCGCAGTAGCAGGGAAACCAATCTGCCGAGCGAATTCCTCCGCCAGCTTTTCTCCCGGCCGCAGGCCATGGCCGTGACGGGCGTGTTTCTCGGCGTTCTGGTTTTCACCAGTCTGCCGAAATTCCCCTTGCTGTTGATCGGCGGAAGTTGCGTGGCCATGGCCGTGATGCTCTCGCGACGGTCGCAGGAAGCCGACGCGGCGACCCGGGCGAAAAAGAAATCGGAGGCGGCCAAGCCCCGCGAGGAGCGAATCGAAGACTACCTGACGGTCGATCCGATGGAGATCGAGATCGGCGTCGCGCTGATCCGTCTGGCCGATCCCAAGCGAGGCGGCGATCTGATGGAACGGATCCAACGGGTGCGCCAGAACGTGGCCTCGGATATCGGCATCATCCTGCCCAAGGTGCGGCTGCGCGACAACATCCGTCTCGACCAGAACCAGTATCGCATCAAGATCGCCGACATCCCGGTGGGCGACGGCATGGTCTATCCCGACTCGCTTTTGGCCATCGATTCGGGCATGACGACCGGCCGAGTGCCGGGCACCGAGACCAAAGATCCGGCGTTCGGCACCCCGGCGATATGGGTCGATCCGGGCAATCGGGCTCAGGCCGAGATGTACGGCTACACGGTGGTCGAGCCGGGAAGCGTGATCGCCACGCACCTGACCGAGACGGTTCGCAAACAGGCCGACGAGATCCTCACCCGCGATGCCACCAAACATCTGGTCGACGAACTGAAGCAGGTTTCGCCGGCGGTGGTCGAAGAGTTGATCCCCGGCCAGATGAAACTGGCCGAAGTGCAGCAGATCCTGCAAATGCTGCTGCGAGAAAGCGTGCCGATTCGCCAATTGGGAGTCATCCTGGAAACCCTGGGCGACTACGCCTCTCGCACCAAGGATCCGATCCTCTTGACCGAGTACGTGCGTCACCGGTTGGCCCGAACCATTTGCTCCAAGTATCGCGACAAGCAAGGGCAGCTCTTCGTCGTCACCCTCGATCCGGCTCTGGAAGACCGGATCCGCGCCGGGTTCGACCACAACGAACACGGGCTGTTTGTCCGCATGTCGCCGCAGGCGGTCGAGGCGACCTGCCGGTTGATCGCCGCCGAGGTGGAGAAGGTGACCGTCGCCAGCCATCCACCCGTACTGCTGGTCAGCCCGCAAATCCGCGCCGCGGTGAAACAGATGACCACGCCCCATTTACCGACGTTGATCGTGCTCAGCTACAACGAGATCACCCGCGATACGACGATTGAATCCGTTTCGATGATTTCCGATAGGGGGTAGGGACTAGGGATTAGGGATGAGGAATTAGCGATTAGGGATCACTGGCAACCGACCATACATTTCAAGAAACCTTCGTGACGTAAAACGACATGGAAATCAAGACATACCGTGCTGCCACGATGCATGACGCGCTGGCTTTGGTCCGGCGCGAATTGGGGCCCGATGCGGCGGTCCTGCACACGCGTGAGATCCGCCGCCGGCGTTTGTTCGGTTGGCTTTCCGGTGCCCGGCAGATCGAGGTCACCGCTTCGGCCGGTGTCAACGTGCCAAGCCGCCTGTCGCGGCGGGCCCCCCAGCCATCGCGTCCGGTACCTCCTCCTCCGGCAACGCCCTCAGTTGCGGAGGAAGTGCAATCGCAGTTGAGCAATCTGCAAGCGATGATGCAAGACTTGTGCCAGCATTCGCGGCCCACCGGTCAGTGCGACCTGCCCGAGGGACTCTTTACGCTGTTCACCGACCTGATCGAAGCCGACTTGAGCGAGGAGGTTGCCCGCGAGTTGGTCGAACGGGCACGTGCCGAAGCGCCCGACATGGAGTTGACCGATCCGGTACTGGCTAAGGCGAGCATCGCCCGGATGCTGGAAGGGGAGATTTCGATCGCCGGTCCGATTCCGGTTGCCTCGGGACGTCGCCGCCTGGTGGCGCTGGTGGGTCCGACGGGAGTGGGCAAGACCACGACGATCGCCAAGCTGGCCGCCAACTATCGCCTGCGAGAGAAACACAAGGTGGGGCTGATCACCGTCGACACCTACCGTATCGCCGCCGTGGAACAACTGCGTACCTATGCCGACATCATCGATCTGCCGATGGAAGTGGTCTCCACGCCTCGGGAAATGCGCGAAGCGGTTCGCCGGCTGGACGACATGGATCTCATCCTCATGGACACCGCCGGGCGGAGCCCCCGCGACGATATCAAGATTCGGGAACTCAAGGCGTTTCTCACCGAAGCCGGGGCCGACGAAGTCCATCTCGTGCTCAGCAGCGTGGCCAGTGGAAAAACGTTGCGACAGACGGCCCAGCGATTTGCCGCGGTGGGTACCACGGCCTTGATCCTGACCAAACTCGACGAGGCAACCGGCTTGGGCGATCTGGTGCCCGTGTTGCGAACAAGCGAACTACCGCTGAGTTACCTGACCAACGGTCAAAATGTGCCCGACGATATCGAAGTCGCCGACCGCGGGCGCCTGACACGCCTCCTGTTGGGCATGGAGTCGGTAACTTAGCGAGAGTGAACGATCACGTAACGATTCTCCCACGTTTGGAAAAAGGGGACAGGTACATTTTGTGCGAAGCACCCTCCGGGCCGTTCCGGCAAAATGTACCTGTCCCCTTTTTCCTCTCCCATCCGAACAGACCCCGTTTCTCAAACGTCCCATGCACGATCAGGCCAACGAACTGCGACAACTCGTCATGCGGGATCACCCGCGTCGCACGACGGCAAAACAGTCCAAACTGGTCCTCGTTACCGGTGGCAAAGGAGGCGTGGGAACGACCACCGTGGCGGTCAATCTGGCCGTGGCCCTGGCCAGGCAAGGTTGCCGGACGGTGCTGGTCGACGCCGATCCGGCCGGGGGCGACGTCGCGACGCTCTGCGGTATCGATGCGCGTCACGATATCACCGATGTGTTATCCGCTCGCCGCACGGCGGGCGAGGTACTCCATCCGGGACCCGACGGCCTGCAATTGGTTTGCGGAGCGTGGGCTACCGATGACCTGCGCGAGTGTGCCCCGGGTGCCCGGCAACGGCTCATTGAGCAGTTGCAGAGGCTTCGCCCGAGGGCCGAAATACTCGTGGTCGACGGCGGCAACGGATTGCATCGGAGCGGGCAACATTATTGGGCGATCGCCGACATCGTCTTGACGGTGACGGCTCCCGAGGCGGCGTCGGTGATGGACACGTATGCCGCGATCAAGCTTCACAGCGCCGGAGATCCCACGGCACCCGTCCGATTGCTGGTCAATCGGGCCCCCACCCGCGAGGTGGCCGAGGACGTCGGCGAGCGAATCGCCCGGGCGTGTCAACGGTTTTTGGGGATCGAGTTGGAGGCCATCGTGTCGCTTCCGGTCGAACCGCGGGCGTCCGCGGCAGCCGAAATCCCGGTGCCGCTCGTCAGCGCCGCTCCCGATTGCCGGGTGAGCAAAGAAATGGAAACACTGGCCCTAACGCTGGCCGAAGCCTTGGCTCGTGCGGTGAGCCGAAAACCGACCGCCGGGTGCGTGCCTTCGGGTCCGATCCGCGCGGCGATTGCCGGCTAACCAACACGCCGGCTAACCCACTTGGCGGCACGAAAACGAAGAGGAGTTTCACGAAACAGAATAATCCGGAAAATCCGCTCAACCCGCGGCGCCCTTCCTGCCGATACAATGTGCGTGGCTGTCGGTACGCGATAGCCTGTTAAGCTGTGACGAATTCACTGAGTTTAACGGCAAGTGGGAGGTTCGATCGTGGCGCCTGTTTATGCAGCAATTCTCAGCGTGTTGGCCTTTCTGACGGCCATTGCCCGAGGCGTGCTGCACAACGGCAACCCCGATACGATTCTCACGGTGGCTTGGCTGAGCTTGTTGGTCTTCGCCGCGGTCGGCTACTTCGCCGGCCGGCTTGCCGAGTGGATCGTCGACGAGTCGGTGCGGACACGGATGGCCGCTGAAATGGCTGCCAGGGAGTCGGAGCAAGAAGCCCAAACGGCTGCCGAAGCGGATGACCAGAGGTGATCCTACCGCCACGAACATCCCCACGCCACGCAACGGATTAAGAAACATCCCCCACGTCGCCGACGCCCATGGCTCGGTCAAAACATTCATGCGACTCGCCGGCCAAGAAGGACCTTGCGCCTTGCGGTGCCCTGACGCCGATTCACGGAGGAATACATGGTGACCACCGTCGCTCCCGAGGCTGTACGCCAGCTCTGGATCGAGTTTAAGAAAGATATGTCCAACCAGCAGCTTCGCAACCGTTTGGTGGAGCTCTACTTGCCGCTGGTAAAATACAACGGCGAACGAATCTGGGCGCGACTGCCCGACGGCGTCGAACTGGACGACCTGATCTCGGCCGGTGTTTTCGGCCTGATGGACGCCATCGACGCGTTTGATCTTGCGCGGGGCGTGAAGTTCGAGACCTATTGCGTGCCGAGAATCCGCGGTGCGATGCTCGACGAACTGCGCACCATGGACTGGGTTCCCCGACTGGTTCGCTCCAAGGCGAGCAAGCTCAACGAGGCGCTCCGCACGCAGGAAGCTCGGCTTGGGCGCCAGCCGACCGAGATCGAACTCTCCGAAGCGATGGGCCTGACCGTGCCCGAACTCGAGAAGATGATCCTCGACGCCAACGCCGTCAGTCTGATCAGCCTGAACAAGAAGTGGTACGAGACGGACAGCTACAAGGACGTCCGCGAGATCGACATTCTCGAGGACAAAAAGGGCGAGGATCCGACCTGCCGCATCCAGAAGAACGACCTGATGCGCCTGGTCACCAAGGGCCTCAACCGCAACGAACGGTTGATCATCATCCTCTACTATTACGAAGAGTTGACGATGAAAGAGATCGGCGCCACGCTCGACCTTTCCGAGAGCCGCGTCAGCCAGATGCACAGCTCGATCGTCCAGCGGTTGCAGTGCCAGCTCAATCGGCGACGGCCGGAGTTCGCTTCGTAACGGCTAAACGTTTCGCACGTGTACTTGTGTCCGCTCAGTACGTTTCTTTGGAAACGAGAGGCCAAGTACGGATTCCTCTTCTCTGTTGCCGGGTGTTGGAGCCCCGTGGACGCGAACCGTATGTGATGCCAGACGGGAGTGGGTAATTGCCGGGCGTCGATTTTCGGGCCGTTCGTTCGATGGTTTCCATTGCGGACGTCTTGAAACTCCTGAAATTCATGCCGCGAGAATCGTCCGCTGACCAGTTGCGTGGCCCATGCCCCATTCATGGTTCAGGATTACCCAACAGCCGCACGTTTTCCGTCAATCTGGGCGAAATGCGTACCGCTGCTTCAAGTGTGGTTCCTCCGGAAATCAACTCGACCTCTGGGCCGCCGTAAGCAAGGCCGACTTGCATAGCGCTACGATTGACCTCTGCGAGAAACTCCATGTCGAGGTTCCCTGGCTTCGGAAATGTAGCGACTTCCTCGTTAAGCGGAACAGAGAAGAGGAACCCGTACTTCCCGCAACGGCAACCAGGTACGCATCAGACGGATGAACCTTCCAACCCATGTCGGGTTCGCCGATCAGGTAGATCGCCTTGATCTTGCCGTGATAGGCGGCGTCGAAGATCTCGGTATGCGTCAGCGGCACCTCCACCAATCCCGTGTACTTGACCTTGCCCACCAAGGTGAAGGCCTTCGTCCCCTTGCTCTTCTCGGTGCCGCACTGGGCAAACCACTCTGCCCCGTTCCCCAGAATCGACGAGACACAGACCAAGGTTTCGACGTTCTTGATAATGGTCGGCTTTCCCCACAGCCCGGAGACGGTGGGAAACGGCGGTCGCGGGCGGGGCATGCCGCGAAAACCCTCGATCGAGGCGATCAGCGCGGTCTCTTCGCCGCAGACGAACGCCCCGGCGCCCTCCTTGATCTTGACGTGGAAGTTGAATCCCGAGCCCAGGATATCATCGCCCAGCAGGCCGCACTCCTGGGCCTGCCCCAGTGCCACGCGGAGCCTCTGAAGCGCCAAGGGATATTCCGCCCGACAGTAGACGTAGCCCTTGTCCGTGGCGATGGCATAACCGGCAATCGCCATGCCCTCCAGCAGGGCATGGGGATCGCCTTCCAGCACCGACCGGTTCATGAACGCCCCGGGGTCACCCTCGTCGGCGTTGGCGATGATGTATTTGGACGTTCCACCTTTCTGGACAAGCTTGGACTCTTCGATTTGACGCGGGGGACCTCGATAAGTCGCAACGGTCGTAAGGACCGCGCGGCCCAGCCCCTCAGGAGAGGTGGCCGCTGTCCGTCTTGAACGCGGGCTCCTCGTTGCCACTGTCGGTTAGACGGAGGCTCGCGATGCCTGAACCGAGATGGCCCGAGGAGTTGTCGTCCTGCGTCATGATCGGATCTGGCCTCGAAGTCGCCTTTCTGGGCGACTGGCTCCGGGCGTCTCTGCTAACTCCGCGTGCGAACTCGCCTCAGGTTCTTTCCCCGATATTCTCAGCGTGGCTGCAACGGGACATCTGACCGCTGTTCGACGCACAGGGGAGACCGCTTCAACAGCCGTTGCATACAGTCCGAAAGTTGCCATAAGTCTCCGCCGTAGTAGATACAGCGGCCTACTCCAACAAACTCTGCAAAAGCACCGTTGTGTGGGGGCAGCCAGGGACTGTACAGCCAGACTTCCGCGTCTCGATACTGGAGGCGGAATTTGGCTGCTACGAGCCAGCCCGTCTCGTCTGGCAACAGTGAACTGGTAAGCAGAAGGTCTGGCACACGACGGCAGTAGCACTTGGCGGCCATCCAGCCGCTGGACGCTCGACAGACTGTCAGTCCAAAGTCTTGGAAATCGGCGGTCAAGCGAGCTACAACTTCGTCGCGATGTTCCACCAACAGAACGGTCTTCGTCGCGGAAAGCCGCCTTGGCTCTCGTGGATACAGCAACTCGAATTCCGAATTGTGATCGCCGAATCGTTCGGACGGTGTCTTTGCGTGCGTGATCATGATATCACCTCTCTTTCCGTTGTCTTGCCAATCGGACTGGTCCCAAATGTCTCGACCATGATGGCGTAAAACGCGGGAACGACATAGAGCGTCAGCAAAGTAGCCACGATCAACCCGAAGATCATCAGCCAAGCGAGCCCTTCCCAAAGCGGGCCGCCAGAAAAGGCGAGTGGCAACAGGCCGCCGACTGTGGTGGCCGTGGTCAGAAAAATCGGCAGCATCCGTTGTTTACCGGCGGCGACGAGGCACTCGTGGAACTCTTGACGCGTCAGGCCGACGATTGGCCCGTCCGCGAAATCCGATGACGTGAGTGCGTCGCGTTTGGACTTGATTAGGATGTCGGCGAATTCGATATAGATGATGCCGGCGTTCAAGACAATTCCAAACAACGCGAGCAGGCCGAGTTGCGGCATGAAGCCGAGGGGGTTGTCTGTCAGCCAAAGCCCCAGCAGTGCTCCGATCACAGCCAATGGTAGAGTTGCGAGAATCACCAACATCTTCGACCAACCGTTGTACTGAACGACAAGTATCAGCACGATGCAGACGAAAGAGATGCCAAACGATACTGACATTTCAACCGATGTGGAGATAGGCGTCCAAAACGGACCGGGGGCGGGGGAAAATCGGCGCTGAAAAT